>JAGTQT010000004.1:27019-50398 GCA_018396615.1 Candidatus Bathyarchaeota archaeon | reverse complement strand
TTGACGGTTGAAGCGGTTCCATACTCGTCTTTCAGCATGTTGATAACGTCGCTTATCTGCTTCCCAGGAGGAACATAAAGGGAAACAAGCTCTGTTCCACGTCCCTCTTTGCCAGCTAGAGTCGCAAGTGTCTTTTTAAGCCTGAACATTTCCAGCGAAGTTTTCTTAGGCGCACTCACTTTTCTTCACAGTTTTTCTTGGTCGTTAAGCTACATAACCAAGAACAAGATAAGAGTTTGGGAAACAGAACACTAAACCAACTCAAGAGCCTCTCTCAAAAACACCTTATACGGACCAAGCCTTCCCCCATAATTACCAGCCGTAATCCTCACAACACGTGGCACAGCCACAGCAGCCCTTATCCCAGCTCCCATAGCCTTCTTCACCGCTTCAACCGTCAAGCCATTAACCACAATCTCATATACACACTCCGCGTTTTCAGGCACCTCTGTATCTGAGACAAGCGACCGCAGCTTCGGGCAGAACGGATGATTGGTTGAAGCTTTAAGCTTATACTTCAGCGAACCCGCCTTCGAGCCTGAGCGGCAAACTCCGCCTGGAAAGGGCATTATAACTTGAACTGCTTCAGCTCTGATGGCGTTTACAGCCTCTTCTGCCGCTTTGAGCCCTGACTGCCTGTCTTCTGCCATTATAATGAAGTTTCCACCCGCGATAGCTTCTGCCGCGCCAAAAGCGTCCTCCACTATGAATTCGCCTTCCATTACCGGAATCTTCCACGTCTTTCGACCGCCAACAAGAGCCTTCTTCTGATAGCCATCTCCAAATAAGCGCACGCTTCTGCCTACGTTTAATTTGCGTTTCGCATCTGGCAGAGCATTAAACGCTGCTGTTGTTGGGCAAGTCATTATGCACTGTCCTATACGGAGAATCATCTGATTTTTCAGGTCAAACCGGCTATGGTTGTATATCTGTATAATAGCGCCTGTGCGGTTGTCAGGTGTGGTAGATGGTGATGCTATGGCTTCGATTCCTGCTTCCGCTGGAGACATGATGATACTTGTAGCTAAACCGGTTGCCACGTTTGCAGCGGTCAGCGCCCATTTTTCGCTGTCAGCAGTTATCAGTATTCTTCCTGCCCACATGCGAAACATTTCCGCAAAAGTGTCCATGATGGTGCATGTGTTTCCTGTCTGGCGATCTCGAACCTTGAACCAGTTCTCTCCTTTTTCAGTAACCTGCAGTCTGTTTGATTTCTCTGAAGACTGTGCACTTGTTGAAGTTTGTGACATTCTAAGACCTTGCTTCCTAGTTACTTTTTCATCCTTTTAATTGTTTTTGGAAAAGAAAATGAACCACATTGTTAACTTTCGGTATCTACTGAAGTCTTGCAGTTTTTCGATTGTTTTAAATATCAAAGTCTCTTTCTACTACCATTCTTGGAGAGTGAAAAATAACTTGACAGGGATGGTTGAAAAAGGACTGAAAAAAATAGGCATAACGATATCAAAGCCTATCTTAGCTGTCATCTGCATCATCTTCGGCGTAATAGTCATCGTTTTGCCTGCTCTGATAGCATGGTTAGTGGGACTTTTCTTCATTATAGAGGGTATACTGCTGCTGACAGAGTACATGGAGCTGCAAAAACAGCAACAGCAACCACCGCCTCCACCGACATAACAGCACATCACTCTGCTTCTCTACTTTTTTCAAGAACCCCCAGTTTCAAAATCCCCTTTAACAGTGGAACACCAGCTATCAGAGACACTAAAACAACAACACCATCCTCAACATAGGATAAAGCAGCACCTTCAACAAAAACTGCGGACACCGCTTCAAAATCTGGGAAAAACAGTGAATGAAGGCCGCAAGGAACCAACAAGAACACTCTCACAAGGGAGTCAGATGCAACACAGATAAAAGACAAAACAACTAGAGCAACTGCCAACCGCCCAAACTCTTCTCTAAATAGACTTTTACTTAGCTTTGCAGCAGGATAAATCAAAAACAAAGCAACCAAAATGTCCAATACCGTCCACGACGGAAGAGCAAACCCATAGGGATGCGCAAAGTAAGATAAAAGCATCACTGCATAAACCAGCAGAACCGGCATCCACCTACCTCTTGCCAGATGCCCCGCCATCATAACGCTTACAGGCTCAGCAATTATGCCGAACATCCAGAAATCAATAGGTCTAGCCATTCTGGCAACTGAGCTGCCTATCAAAGCTGCTAGAAATCCGAGATTTGGACCTAAAATGATCCCCTCAATAGGCGCGATGTATATAGCCCAGTTACGCCACATCCCGAAAGAAACAAAGTAAAGTACAGCATGCAACGCTGCAAACACTGCTGTAAGGCTTAGCTGATGACTTCGACGCATCTGACCACAAGTGATAGTATCGAGGTTAGCTTAAAAATCTCACCTTGCCACTGTGCACCACAATGGTTTAATAGCAAGCCTTACGATTCTAGGTACTCTTTAAGAGGTTAAAAAACGATGGCTATTGTTGAAAACTTGGAAAAACTTTCAAACGTCTGCGGTGTCGCTGGCAGAGAGCAAGAAGTTGGAGCATTGACGAAGAAGTTGCTGAAACCTTACGTGGACGAGATCAAGGAAGATAAGCTTGGCAACATCATAGGCATAAAAAAGGGAAAACAGAACGTACCAAGAGTAATGCTCGCAGCTCACATGGACGAAATAGGACTACTAGTCAAAACAATCTCCAAAGAAGGCTTTCTGCAGTTCACAAAGATCGGCGGAATAGATGATCGCGTCTTAATGGCGCAGAAAGTAATAGTCTATACAGAGAAAGGTCCACTTCACGGAATAATAGGCTCAAAGCCTCCACACATACAGAAGGAAGACGAACGCAAAAGAGTCATGGCATGGGACGAACTCTTCATAGACATAGGAGCCGAAAATCAGGAAGAAGTAAAGAAAATGGGCGTAAAAATCGGAGACCCAGTTGGCTTTGACATCAAGTTCGCGCAAATAGGAAAAAACATCGTGATCGGCAAGGCATTCGACGACCGCGCTGCATGCGCAATAATGATAGAAACAATGAAACGCCTTGAAAAAACAGAATGCACCGTGTTCGCAGTCGGAACCGTGCAGGAAGAAGTTGGCTTGAGAGGAGCAATAACTGCCGCCTACGGCATAGACCCAGATGTAGGCATAGCCATAGACGTCACAGTAGCAGGAGACACGCCAGGCGTGAAGGAAGTTGACGCCCCAATAAAACTTGGAAAAGGCCCATCCATCTCCATCTCTGACGCAGGACTACTTTCTCATCCTAAAGTTCTGAGACTGTTAGTAGACGCTGCAGAAGAGAACAAGATTCCGTACCAGCTTGAAACAGGCTTAGCAGGCTCAACCGACGCGGCACGCATCTCACTGACAAAAGAAGGTGTGCCATGCGGAGTAATATCAATCCCGACACGGTACATTCACAGTCCGACTTCACTGCTTAGCCTAAAAGACGCTGAAAACGCTGTCAAACTTACTGTTGCCGCTCTGAAAAAGATTCCAAAATACTTCTAACAACTCCTTTTTTCTGCGATGGTAGTTGCGTGAACACTGTGGAAGCACTTTCCGAAAAGGCGGTGAACTATTTTCTAGAGGGTTACAACTGTGCTCAAAGCGTGCTAATGACTATGCAGGAGTATTGGGGCATCCGTAACGAGCTTATTCCCAAGATAGCCACGGCATTCGGCGCAGGCATCGGTCGCTGCGGCTCAGTTTGTGGCGCGTTAACCGCTGGCGTTATGGCTATCGGTGTAAAATATGGGACTGAAGAGCCTTCATCGGAGAAACGGCTGAAAGCTTATGGTTTTGCACGGGAACTCTATAGGCAGTTTGAGGCGCGACATGGAAGCGTTTTGTGCAAAGAGCTAATCGGTTATGATCTGTCAGACTCTAGACAACTGGAGAAAGCCTATCAATCGAATATATTCGAGGATAAATGCCCCGCATTCGTAAGAAGCGTTGTTCAAATATTGCTGGATTTTGAAGTCTAGATTTCCCTAATGGATTTTTTTACGACAAAAAACGTTGCTGCTGTTGATAAAGCGTATGGCACAACTATTATTGCTGCTTGACTAAGCAAAGGAAGCATCATAACCGCGTTTGCTGCTTCCGGATTCGCTGTAAGTCCATCGAGAATGCTGTTCCAAAGCCCATGCGCCAAAATTAGAGGCACCAAATTTCGCGATTTGCTGTAAAAATAGCCAAACATCACGCCGACAAAAAAAGTTGATGCTATGCGCAAAGTCATGTCTACAAGATTTAGGGGAGAAATGTGCCACACAAAATGCCACACTCCAAAAAGAAATGCTTGCAGAAGGACCGCTGTTGCTACACTAAAGTGTCTTTGCATATGAGTCTGCATATAGCCTCTGAAGAGTCCTTCTTCGCTTATGCCGACGCATAAGGTCATGAACGGCATTGAAATGAGAAAAGCCACGACATTGAAGGAGTGGAACATTCTTTGATTAGTAAAAACACTTGTCAACACGTGAATTCCAGCCAAAGCAATCAAATCCAGAAGCGAAAAGAGAAGCAAACCATAAAGAGCCGATTTTATAATGTTTCCTGTCTTGAATCCAAATGGCTTAATGTCTGTTTTTTCAACGAGAACTATGGTTAGGATTACGAGATATACTAGTGGGGTTTTCTCGTATGGCGCTCCAAACAGCATCACAAAAGGCACCCGCACCACAAGCGCCAACGCAAACAGCATCAAAACCCAAAAGAGCATGGTCTCCCTGCTCTCAACGGTAGGTTCCTTCGAAAGCTTGGCTTTCTTCAAATAGTTTTTACACCATAGAATCAGCGGAAGCAGAAGCAATATTGACAAAAACACTGGAAGGTCATCAAACAAATACGCGCTTACGAACAGCACAAAAGTCAAAGCAAAATACACCATAGCAGGCTTCAAAACAGTGCTATCCATTCGTTCTCCATCCTTAGACGCGCTTTTGATTTTCCCAAATAGACAGAATGGTTAATAAAATGATAAGTCTCCATTAGGCTTATGAATCATGCAGCAGGCTTCGAGTTTCTCGAACATACAGCGGATGCCTACATAGCCGCGTATGGAAAGAACCTGGCTGAAGCCTTCGAAAACGCAGCCCTCGCGTTATTCGAGGTTATGACAGACACAAGCCAAGTAGCTCCAGCTCAAGAAGACAAAGTAGAGGTCACCGCAGAAGACGAGTTCTCTCTCCTCTACAGCTGGCTTGAAGCGCTACTGGTAAAATCTGACACAAGCCAGATGCTGTATTCCAAGTTCAAGATTCTCGAAATCTACGAGGCTTCTGATAGTTTTAGACTTAAAGCAAAGATTTGGGGAGAAAAATTCAACTCTAAGAAGCATCTACAGAAAGTCGGCGTCAAGGCAGTCACCTATCACCGCATGGAAATACTGAAAGACTCTCAAAAAGTCACTTTACGCTTTATTCTCGACATCTAGCTTTATACTAGATAAGACTCAGTCTCTTAAGCCCTTTCAAGATCTCTTCAACAGCCACCTCAGGCGGCATTTCCAGTTTTTCACACTTAAACTCGACAATTGGCATTTTCTTTTTCCGATAGAATTGGAGAAGAGGCTGTGTCTGTCTTTCGTAAACGTTAATTCTGTCTTTTATGACCTGCGCGGTGTCGTCTGGGCGCTGATAGAGGTTTCCACCGCATTTATCACAGATGTTTTCCACTTTTGGTTTGAGGTAGCGCACATTATAGACTTCGCCACAGTTCTTGCAGATTCTTCTTGTTGAGAGTCTTTCAATTATTATCCAGTCTGGCACTGTCAAGAGGATGATGGCATCGATATGGGTGATCGCTTCCAACATTTTTGCCTGATCAACTGTCCGCGGAAACCCGTCCAGTATCAATCCTTTCTCCTTTGGGATTTTGGCGAGATGCTCCTTTAAAACCTCGACGACAACATCGTCTGGGACAAGTAGTCCTTTCTCAACAAACCTTTTGACCTTTCTGCTGAGCGGTGTATTCTCTTTCATTATTTCTCGAAAGATGTCGCCCATAGCAACAACGCTTAGTCCAAGCTTTGTCTGTAGCCTTGAGGCATAAGTCCCTTTACCTGAGCCTGGTGCTCCAAAAATGGTAAGGTTCACGTTTTCATACTCCTCTTTAGTGTTTGTGCTTTTAGTTTTTGTATGAAGGCTGTGTGTCAATAATTAAGCGTTGCTATGACAGTATCACGGCGCTAACGAATCAAGAGTGTCATTTCTCTAATCAGTGTTTCCGGGACCAGCGCCTTTCCCCTGCGCTTAGTTGTCTTTACAAAGCCTAATTTTCTCAAGATCTGAATGTCTTGGTGCACGTTCTTGATGTTTCTTCTAACTTTTTTCGCCAAATCATTGATTGACTCAACTCTTGTAGACGCAAGCTGATATAGAAGCTCTATTCTCTTCGGCGTAAGCAACGCAATTTGCTCAGGTGTAAGGTTCCTAATTTCCTCGATGCTGTAGTCAACCTGTCCTTCTTCTATGTAGCCCTTGTAGCTGTTCACAAGTTCTGCCCATTCAAAGTAGACTCTTCCAAGCGTGGTTTCTAACTTTTGTCCAGACTGTTTTTCTTTAAACTCTTCAAAACTCATGCCAAACTCTTTCTCGAATTGTCGTATCCTTTCGACTACTTCTTCTGATGCAAGATCTCTAATAATTCTGAGAAGCATAGCATTTCACAAGCAAATTTAGCTTGGCAAAGTTTAAAATTTTCACTGAAAAACCCTTAAGGCAGCATGTTCTGATAATTTATGTGATTTCAATGCATATAACAAAAGTCGCAGACCACATTTATCTTGTTGATGTTGAAGCAGGGGGAATAAAGAACTTCATCGCTAGCTACGTGGTCAAAGGTGAAAAAGTAGCTATAATCGAAACTGGTCCAACATTGTCAACTTCAAACTTGCTTTTAGGCTTAAAAGAGCTAAACATTGCTCCTGAAGAAGTGGCTTACGTTGTTGTTTCTCACATTCACCTTGACCACAGCGGAGGCACAGGCTCGCTTCTCAAGCATCTGCCAAAAGCTAAAGTCATAGTCCACCAAAGAGGAGCACCGCACTTGACAAATCCGGAGAAACTCTGGGAGCAGTCAAAGATGGTTCTCGGAAGCATAACTGACATTTATGGCAAACCTGAACCTGTTCACACGGAAAGAATTTTCGCTACTAGCGATGGCGACGAAATCGACCTCGGAGAAGGTATTGCTCTCAAAGTCATAGAAACCACGGGACATGCTTCGCACCATCAAAGCTACTATGAAGCCTCAAGCAAAGCAGTTTTCCCCGGCGATGCTGCCGGCATTTACCTATGCGAGATCGGCGTCGTTGTGCCGACTACTCCTGCACCTTTTAGAATGGACATTGCGCTGGCTTCAATAGAGAGACTGAAACAACTTAAACCTAAGCTTCTTCTTTATAGTCACTTCGGCAGAGCGTATTATGCTGAAGCCAAACTGCAAACTTATATGGATCAGCTTAGGCTTTGGGCTCGCATTGCCTATGACGGACTTAAGGAGGGACAACAGTTAGAAGTTATAAGTAAAAGAATTATTGATGCTGATGAATCGATACAGAAAGCTTTGAAGTACATCGGAGTTCACACGATTCTAAGCAAGACCGTGTTTGAGCAGAGCATACATGGCGTGGTAGACTTCGTTCAGAAGTTTGGTCTATCTTCTGTGTGATTTGTTTTGGCTTAGACGCCAAAATCGTTTATATTAGCCTACGGCAATTTCTTTCTGTGGTGAGCAAAAATGGGAGAAGACGAGAGCCATCCTCCAACCGAAAAAGTGCCGCTGGAAAAGATCGATGATTACTCGTGGCTTATTCCCAAATATAAGGCTGGCATGCGGGTTCCGGGTATAGTGTTTGCTAATAAAAATCTTCTAGACAAAATAAAAACTGATAGAACCCTTGAACAGTGCACCAATGTCGCACATTTACCAGGAATATACAAATACTCAATCACTCTGCCAGACGGACATGAAGGCTATGGCTTTCCAATAGGAGGCGTTGCTGCAACCGACTATAATGAAGGTGTCATCAGCCCTGGTGGGGTTGGATACGACATTAACTGTGGTGTAAGGATTCTTACGACGAATCTTTCGGAAAAGGACATACGCCCCAAGCTTGCCCAGCTTGCAAACAGTATCTTCGACAACGTTCCTTGCGGGCTTGGAAGTAGGCGAAAAGACTTTAGGGTAACGTTGAACGACTTGGATAGGCTTGTTGTAGAGGGGGTTCAATGGATTATAGATCAAGGGTTAGGCTGGTCTGAGGACGCTGAGCATTGTGAAGAGCGTGGATGCATGGGGAATGCTAATCCGGACAAGGTTTCAACTAACGCTAAGAACCGAGGCTTACAGCAAGTAGGCACTTTGGGATCTGGAAACCATTTCCTAGAGATTCAAAAAGTTGACAAAATATTCAACCCTTCCGTAGCCAAAGTTTTCGGCGTTGAGTTCGAGGGCCAAGTTACCGCCATGATTCACTGTGGCTCAAGAGGCTTTGGGCATCAGATCTGCTCAGACTATCTGCGTGTAATGGAAAGGGCAGTTCAGAAATACAAGATTGTTCTGCCTGACCGTGAGCTTGCATGCGCTCCAGGCAACAGCCAAGAGGCTGAGGACTATTATCAGGGTATGGCTTGTGCCGTTAACTATGCATTTGCGAATCGTCAGGCGATTACTCATTGGGTGAGGCAGAGTTTTCAGCAGGTCTTTAAGGAAGATCCTGAAAGGTTTGGGCTCAAGCTTGTTTATGATGTTGCCCACAACATTGCAAAGATTGAAAATCATTTAGTGGATGGGGGAACTAGAAAGAAGGTTTGGGTGCATAGAAAAGGGGCCACGAGAGCTTTTCCGCCTGGTAGCTCTGAGATTCCTTCGGATTACAGTTCTGCTGGTCAGCCTGTGCTTATCCCTGGTAGCATGGGGACGAGTTCTTGGCTTTTGGTGGGTACGGAGAAGGCTATGCAGGCAAGTTTTGGCTCGACTGCTCATGGTGCTGGGAGGATGATGAGCAGGGCGGCTGCGAAACGGAATTACTGGGGAGGAGACATCAAGAAGGGGTTGGAGCAGCGAGGTATCTATGTGCGAGCTGCGAGTTCGGTGGTTTTGGCTGAGGAAGCTGATCCGGCTTACAAGAATGTGGACGAGGTTGCGGAAGTAAGCGACAAGGTTGGGATTGCCACGAAGGTTGCAAGGCTCACTCCGTTAGCCGTGATTAAAGGCTAGCACTCTATTTTTCCATCTTTCTTGAATAAAATGGTTAATGAGTGATTCTGAAAGCTTGCAGAGAAGTTTATATCAAAAGCTCCACTTTCTAGGTAAGTGACTCGTGGTTTCGTTGCCTCTGAAAGAGCAATGTGGGTTGTGTAAACGTGTTCTCCCGTATCGAAGGCTTAGACGGTGTCAGAGGTGTGGTCATCTTTACTGCAGAGATTGCATGGTGGAAGATGTCTCAAGTGGTGATCCTTTACGTCCAGTTTGTTTGAACTGTGCTAGGCGTGTGGTTGCGCCTAGAACAGTTGGTATGTATGAGGGGCTTACACGCTACCTGCGGTTCCGAGGATCATTCACCAATACTGTAAAGCTGAGTTTTGCACAAATTGACGGGATTATTCGAAATAATTTGCCTATGGAGGCTTATAGGGATGAGGCCTGGTGGAGCAATATATCTAGCAGTATCCATTCTAAGGGCTGGCTTGACGCTGGCTGGAACGTGCAAGAGGTTAACTTGAAAGAGGGATATGTGGTTTTTAAAAAATCGAATGTGGCGCAGCCTATGGCCTATAGAAAGAAAAAGGGCAGCAGTCAAATTGAGAAGCCGTTTACACCTGCGCCTGTTCGTCCTCTTCGAAGGAAGGCGCCATCCAAAACGAAGCTGTCAAAGCTTTATGCCAGGATAAAAAACATTGAGAGACAGCGTGCTTTGCCAAAGCGGCGTGGGAGCTTCAAACCAAAGCCAAGTCATGAGAAACGTCTGTTTAAACCTGATGAGAAACCTCTTTAAAGGTAAAAGAGCTATTTTTGACTTGTTTCCTGTTTTTTGATCATATCGATATAATTTTACTTCGCGGCCTTTTCTAGTGGCTCATGCGTGCAAGAGTGACTGAAATTGTTGCTGCTGCGTTGCGTGAGGAGTGAATATGAAAAAGCATATAATCTTGCGGATGCTCTACAGTTATAACAGAGGAGTAAGAATGAAGCTCAAGATTGCAATAACTGCAGGTCTTATTCTCATCGCTTTCTTTTCGTCAGACGTTTACCTCAAAAAAGCAGCAGGGTCAACCACTATTACTGTGCCGGATGACTACCCATCGATTCAAGAAGCAATAAATGCAGCTTCTGAAGGAGATACGGTTTTCGTCAGAGCCGGAGTGTATCATGAGAACGTGTCGGATCCTTTTTTGGTGACCATGGTGATCGTAAATAAGTCTATCTCGTTGGTCGGAGAGAGTAAGTTCAAAACGATTCTTGATGGAGAGTTTCGTCGCACTCCCATTGTGCACATAACTGCTAATGACGTGACCGTTACAGGGTTTACAATATGCAACAGCGCAAGCATCTTTGGTTTGGTTGGAGGTGGGATTCAAGTGGATTCTTGCAATGGAAGCAGGATAATGGACAATATAGTTAAGGACACTCAGTACGGTGTTAATCTTTATTCGCAAACAACAGGTAATCTTGTTGTCTACAACCTCTTTATAATAACTGGTCAAAATCACTATTCTGGGACTGGTGTGCAATGTTTGTGGTCAAGCGGCAACACGGTGCATCACAATGTCTTTGTCGGAAACTGCTATGCTATTGCGGAAGGAGGCTTGAACGTGTGGGAAGGCGGTGACCCGTTGGGTGGCAACTGTTGGAGCGCATACAAGGGCAATGACTCTGACAGAAATGGAATAGGTGACGTACCTTTCGAGATTTACAAGGATAACTGGGATGATTACCCGCTTATGGTGCCGATATGGCAGTTTGACGGAGACGTTAACTACGATGGAAAGGTTGATTTAAAGGACACTTTTGCAGTCGGCTCTGCCTATGGGTCTAAACCGATTCATCCGAGATGGAGTTTGCTGTGCGACATAAATCATGATCTCCGTATTGATCTTAGAGACTACTTCATGGTATGCGTGAGATATGGGGAATCATGGGCGTAGCTTTGAGTCTCTGAGTTATCGAGAGCTGCTGTTGACTTGCGTTTGGCTGAGCAAAATTCGCAGTTTACTTTAGCTGAAAGAATGATGAAGGCATATGCTTTGTAGATGTGAAGAAAGGCTTGTTGCTGTGAACTGATTTTGTGGGCTGAAGGGAAGTCTTATCTAGTTTTTCTTTGAAGAGTAGTGTGTTATCTTGCGGTCGTCGTCTAGGCTGGTTTAGGACACAAGCCTTCCAAGCTTGCGATCCCGGGTTCAAATCCCGGCGACCGCACCATGATGGCTTGTTTTTGTTTTGGTTTAAAGTAAGGCCCCTTATATATAGGGTTGAGTTTGTGCTGTTTTCTGTTTTGGGTTTGGCTTTTTTGCAAAGCTTATCTAATGTTGTAGCGTAGAGGTAGCTGTTGGTGAAGGATAGGTTAGGTGTATGGAGAAGTTTGATGTTGTTGTCGTCGGTTCTGGTTCTGGGATGAATGTTGCTGCCGCAGCGGTTGCAGGCGGAATGAAGACTGCTCTAGTGGAGTTTGGTTCTATGGGTGGGACATGCTTGAACAGGGGATGCATACCTTCAAAGATGTTGATCTACGCGGCTGACGTGGTAGCTATGGCTGAAGATGCGGAGAACATTGGCGTGAAACTGAAGGTGGATCGCGTTGACTTTTCTGCAGTGATGCGGCGGATGCGCCATTTCGTGACTGAGGACAGTGAAAGCCAAGCGCGCTCCGTTGAGGCAAGCCCAGACTTGACTTGGTTCAAAGAACGCGGCGAGTTCATCTCAGACTACACGATGAAAGTTGGCAATCAAATAATCAAGGGAGACCGCGTATTCATCGTTTCCGGAGCACGCCCAGACATACCGCCTATTAAGGGGTTGCAAAATGTTGGTTATTTGACAAGTGACACTGTGCTGAAACTGGACAAGCAGCCGAGGTCTCTGATAATTATTGGCGGCGGGTATATAGCTGCGGAATACGGGCACTTCTTTTCAAGCATCGGAACAAAAGTGACAATAATTCAAAGAAGCCCGAGGCTGTTGCCCGAAGAAGAACCTGAGATCTCGGAGCTGCTGAAAGAAGAGATGTCGAAGAAAACTGCCATATTTACAGGTCACGAGGCTATTGAAGTCAAAGAAGAAGGCAATGCAAAGAAAGTTCTAGCGCGAAACCGAGAAAACGGAAAAACCGCCGAGTTTACTGCTGAAGCTTTGCTAGTAGCTGCGGGTCGCGTTCCCAACTCCGATCTGCTGAAACCTCAAAAAACAGGAGTGGAGCTTGACGATAGAGGCTACGTAAAAGTCAACGAGTATCTCGAAACTGGCAAGAAAAACATTTGGGCTTTCGGCGACGCCATAGGTAAATACATGTTTAAGCATGTTGCCAACTACGAGGCAGAAGTTGCTTGGCATAACGCCATTCACGAGCACAAAGTGAAAGTTGACTATTCAGCCGCGCCACACGCAGTTTTTACCCATCCACAAGTTGCGTCAGTCGGCTTGAAAGAGAACGAAGCCAAACAGTTAGGCCACAAGGTTCTCGTAGGATACTCCCACTACAAGGACACCGCCATCGGCATTGCCATGGGTGAGCCTAGAGGCTTCGTGAAAGTCATAGTGGAACAGAAAACCGGCAGGCTTCTAGGCGGACACATAATTGGACCGCACGCTTCCGTGCTGATACAGGAAGTTGTGAATGCCATGTCAACCGGAGAAAGAACCTTTCTGCCTATCGCCCGCGCAATGCACATTCACCCTGCGATGACCGAGGTAGTCCAGAAAGCGTTCTTTGCCCTGAGGGAAGCCTAGCAATTGTTATATCATTCGTAACCCCTAGCTCTATCAAAAGGCTGAAGTGACATAGAAATGAACGTGGTTAAAGTTGCCGGCAAAAACAACAAACACAAAGTCCTTGTATATGCTTTAAGCACATGCGCATGGTGCAAAATGGCAAAAAAATTCCTCAAAGACAACGACATTGAATACGAGTACGTAGATGTTGACTTGTGCAGCCAAGAAGACCATGAGAAGATAAGAAATGATATTGAAAAAAGAGGCGGACACGCAAGCTTTCCAACGTTGATCATAGATGATAAGAAGCTTATTACAGGCTTTCGCAAGGACTTGATAAAAGAGGCGTTGGAGCTTTGATATCTCTCGAAAAAGTTAGGCAGCGAGCAGAGAGCGATGCTAAAACTTATGGGTACTACTTGAATCCCGACCCCGAGTTTTTGAATGATCTTCTGGAAGGCTTAAGAAAGAACGAGGAACGTTACGGCTACCCTTCCTGTCCCTGCAGAGTTGCCACGGGCAATCTAGAGCTTGACCGAGACATAATCTGCCCATGCGATTATCGAGACCCCGACGTGGCAGAGTTCGGTACATGCTACTGTGCTCTCTATGTTAGAAAAGACGTTGTGGAAGGCAAGACCAGCTTGATGCCTATTCCTGAACGAAGACCTTTAGAAAAACAAGCAAGAGCCTACGCCGTGACTGCTGAGAAAATAGCTGAAAAAGCAGCAGCAACCACAGCGAAGACAGAACAGCCACGATCGGAAGTTAGGAAGAAACTCTGGTACTGCAGACAGTGCGGCTACGTTGTTTACCGAGAAGACCCTCCATATGTGTGTCCAATCTGCAAAGCAAAAAGAGAGATGTTTGCAGAAATAGCAGTACGCATCGACTTAGCTGGCTAGTCTGCCTCTGTTTATCGCTTGATTTTTATCTCGATTTCTTTCCACTCTTTCTTTATCCCTCTAAGCGAGGTTACCGCACCGACTATTGTCCCACTCAATATTTTATTGACAAACTCGTTAAGAGCTACTTCTTCTCCGTCTACAACAAGTTTGGCTTCCAACAGAATCACCTAACCTAAGATTCTCAGCTGGAAGTGTTAAAGCTTTCTACAAAACTTTTTACTGCATATCCAGCTTAAATCTTAAGCATGTCCACCAAGAAAGCTTTCAATAGCAAAGCCAAAGTGCTAAAGATAATCAAGCTTCTTGAGAAAGAGTTTCCAGACGCAAAAATAGCCCTTCAATACTCTAACCCACTTGAGCTTTTGATAGCCACAATCCTCTCAGCGCAATGCACAGATGAACGAGTAAACATTGTTACCCAGAAACTATTCAAGAAATACCGCACAGTCAAAGACTACGCAGAAGCAGATTTAAAAGAGCTGGAACAGGACATAAAATCAACAGGCTTCTACAGAAACAAGGCGCGAAACATCAAGAAATGCTGCCAGATGCTTATTGAAAAATTCAACTCTCAAATCCCCAAAACGATGGAGCAAATGCTTGAACTGCCAGGCGTCGCAAGGAAGACGGCTAACATTGTTCTATCAAATGCCTACGGCATAGTTGAAGGAATCGCGGTAGACACGCACGTTCGCAGGGTCTCCAAGCGACTGGGACTTACCGATCAGGAGGATGCAGACAAGATAGAGCAAGATCTAATGAAAATCGTGCCCAAAAAAAG
This sequence comes from Candidatus Bathyarchaeota archaeon, assembly GCA_018396615.1. Classification (GTDB taxonomy): domain Archaea; phylum Thermoproteota; class Bathyarchaeia; order Bathyarchaeales; family Bathycorpusculaceae; genus JAGTQT01. Next base: position 35,781 of record JAGTQT010000004.1, on the reverse strand, counting down.
CTGGATGAGAATCACCGATTTGCTGATTTTCCTTGGCAGACGAACTTGCTCGGCAAAAAAGCCTAACTGCCACCAATGCGTTCTCAACAAGCTTTGTCCTTCAGCTTTCACCTTTGACAAAACCTAATACTCCTACACCAGCCATCATGGAAATCGATTTAAACCCTACCCGTTAACTATCAACTTATGGCGAAGACTGTGAAAATTCTTGGTTTTGCAGGCAGTCTACGGCAAAATTCCTTCAACAAGTCCCTTCTAAAAACAGCACTGGAATACGCTCCTAAAAACACAGCGCTGGAAATCTACGATCTGGAGGGGATTCCACCTTTCAACCAAGACCTAGAAGATAACATGCCAGAGAAAGTGAAGGAATTTAAAAAGAAAATCAGAGAAGCAGACGCACTTCTAATCGCTACACCCGAATACAACTACTCTGTTCCTGGTGTCTTGAAAAACGCGATTGACTGGGCTTCAAGACCCTACGGAGATAACGCCTTTGACGGTAAACCCGTGGCGATAATGAGTGCTTCTGATGGCATGTTAGGCGGAGCCAGAGCCCAGTATCATCTTCGACAAGTTTTTGTTTCTTTGAACATGCGTCCGCTGAACCGGCCAGAAGTCATTGTGCCCTTTGCTGACGAGAAGATTGACGAGAAAGGCAACGTAGTTGACGGCAAAACCAGAGAGAAGATTAAGAGGCTGCTAGAAAGCCTTGTTGCTTGGGTGGATACCTGTAGAAAATAATCAAGCAAGACGGCATAAAGGTTAATAGTTGCTCCGCATATTTCAAGCGCAACCGGTGACAGGCTCAAGTGTCATTTGAAGTTCAGGAACTTCCCGATATAATAAGAGTAGTAGTCCTGATAGATCTCAGTAAGAAAACGCTTCTATCTAAAGAGACTTTGAAAAAACGGATTGATAAGGTTTGCACGGGCTATGTTTGCATCGATATGGGAGATCTGGAAAAGGCTCTAAAGGAAATGGCATCTGAGGGGCTGATTCTCGATCATGGTGACACTGTGCAGCTGACTGATAAAGGCGTTAGATTGGGCAGAGAGTGGCAGAATCTGTTGCTGAAGAAGGAACCTATCCTCGAAGTTGTAGCTGGGCTGGTTGATGGCTCAATCACCGGGCTTGTTGTCATAATTTCAGCTTTCATTGCTGGCTTGGCAACCAAGGCAGCAATGTTTGCCGCATTTCTAACACTTACAGCCGTGTCGATAACCAATTTCTCCAGCTTTCTGCTTGGAGGCATAACCGAAGACATTGCAGATATGATAACTCTGCAGACGCTGATGCACTACAGTCTAAGCGACATACCAGATGGCGAGGAACGAAGCAAATCACTGGCTCTGCTTAAACAGTTGTTCACGGTGCTGCACAAGCAGATAAGCAGATCTAACCTTGAAGCCGCTATAATCTGTGGAACAACAACATTCCTTGCCGGAAGCATACCCACGCTTGTGTTCATCGCTTTGCCTGAGCCTCTTGCTCTTGTGCTTTCTCTGTCAATAGTTGCATTTACAATAGGCTTCTTCCTCGTGCGCTACAGGGCAAAGAGAACCAAAGTCCACTGGAAAGTCACAATGATGGAGACTGTTGCAATAGTCGTCGTAGCTGTCCTAATCTCGCTTCTGCTAGGAGGATTGGGCTAAACCGCCAGTCTCATGCACCGAACAGCCGCTTATGCTGCTGCATTATACACTCGTCCATGACAACCGCTATTCCGGCTTTTCTCGCAAGATCTGCGGCATGTTCATTGACTATTCCAAGCTGCATCCAAAAAACGTCAAGCAGCCCATACCTATTTTTCAGCTGGACAGCCTGCTTCACAACGTCCTCCACTTCATCGGAAGGTCGAAAAACGTCAACAATTTCGATGGTTTTTTGAACGTCCTCAGGGGCGTCTAGCAGGCTTTTATATGCTCTCTCGCCAAGAACCTCGTTGACAAACGGATTTATGGGCACCACTGTGAATCCTTTGCTCTTCAGGTATTCCGCAACTCTATGGCTGTCTTTGGAAGGGTCTCGAGATACGCCTACGACGGCAACAACCTTGGGCGTTTTCAGAATTTCTCGAAGATCAGCATCCTTCAAACAGCCACCAACTCGCTTATCTGCTCGCCTTCACGCTATTTTCCAAGTAACCTCAGCATTTCCCTGCAGAACTGAGGCAAATCCGCCGGCGAACGAGAAGTAACTATCTTTCCGTCTACAACCGCTTCAGCATCTATGAAAGTTGCTCCAGCATTTCTCAGATCTGTAGCCACCGACTTCCAGCCTGTCACTTTCTTTCCCCGCAAAATGTCCGCTTCGATCAGCATCTGCGGTCCATGACAAACAGCACCTATAACCTTGCCCTTCTCATAAGCCTCCTTAACAATCTTGACTAAGCCAATGTTAATGCGCATTCTATCGGGCGCTCTTCCTCCTGGAACTACTACGGCATCGTATTCTTCAATTTTAACCTGCTCAGGCGAAAGGTCAGAAGTAATAGGGACGCCGTGCTTGCCTATGTAGACCTGCTTGGCTTTGGGACCGACAATGTCTACTTTGTAGCCTTCTTCTTGGAATCGGTAGTAGGGGTAGACAAATTCAGAGTCTTCAAATCCTTCTTCGATTAAAATTAGCGCTTTTGGCATGTCGTTTTTCACCGAGATCTGCCATCGAGTTCTTGGATATAAAGGCTTCACACGATGTAGGCTCTTAGATCTGTGCTTTGTCTTAGACAGTTCTTGTACTTCCCAAGCATGTTGTCTAATGTCTGTGACAATTCTTCTTTTGACAGCATGCCAACTGTCTGACCAATGGGTCTTCCACTGCATAGAAACATTAGCGTAGGCGTGCCCATGACACCGTACTGGGCGGCTAACTGCTGATTGTCTTGGTTTTCGAGGATGTTGAACTTCACGAACTTTATCTTGTCGCCTAGTTCTTTTGCAACTTCTTCAAATATAGGATTAAGCCTTAAGCAGTAGGGGCATTGCTGATGCCAGAAGTAGATGACTGTGAGTTTTTCAGATTTTGATACCTCTTGTTCCCAGTTGTAAGCGTTTCCTTCCACGTAGCCCGTTATCTAACCCCCGTTGTTAGTATTGGGAAAGTGAAGCGTATTAAGTATTTACGATGTCTTAGGCTGTTTTGCTCTTATACGCTGAACAAAGTAAAAGAGGACTATAATGAAACCTACTATTGATAAGCCGCTGAAAATATAAATGATGACTTCGTTTCCGGTTTCCAAGACAAATGCCAACGAGACTGCGGCCAAGAAAATACCTACATAGAGGCTTGCGTTGCTCTGCAGGAACTCAGTAAACTCTTTCCGCATAACGCTTGAGTACTTGTTCACTAAAACTATTATTGACATTACCGCAAGAAAACCGATGACCACATTGTAAGTGAGCTCTGTCCAGTAGTTACCAAAGGTCAGCAGAAGACCAACTTCGTCGCCTATCAAGCCTCCGCCCAAACCGAAGAGAACAGCAGCCAACCGATTAATGCGTTCGCTTTCATAACTGATCCCAAGCCAGCCGCCTACCGCCAGCATGGCGAGACCGTACCAAAAATGATGTATGTGCAAGCCACCTATGATCAATGAAGTGGTTGGAAAAAACGTTGTAAATGTTCTTGCCGTCGCAAACGAAGCTATGAAAGAAACAAGGGCTAGAACAGAAAGATTGGGCTTCTCTTTGATCTCTTCTTTGAAAGCCATTTAGTGACCCAGACCGCAGTTTCCAAATTTTGAATAAAACGAGGTCTATTAAATCTTTTATTCTTGCTTAAGCAGCATGCCTTTTCTCTTTGTTTTTCTCATCCCAAAAGCGTTGCTCCACGATTGATGTCAAGGCATTTTGCTTAACACTACCGTGAAAACTTGCTCTCTGTCGCGTCGAATCACTGTGAACTCTACTTTGTCTCCGACGTTGTGCAGATGAATCTTTCTAACCAAGTCTTCAACATGGCGAATCGGCGCGCCATTCATTCTCGTAATTATATCGCCCACTGTAATCCCTGATCGCTGTGCAGGGCTTTCTTCTATAACTCTGGTTACAAGAACCCCTTGTTCGGTAGGCAGTTCGTAATATCTGGCAACGTCCTTGTTTACGCTTAAACCGATCACTCCAAGCCAAGGCTTCGTTTGAATGTTGGCTGTGTCTATTTTGCCGGTACATGTTTTGGCGACATTTATCGGTATAGCAAATCCTATGCCCTGTGCAAACGGAATTATTGCTGTGTTGATCGCTATCACTTTGCCGTCAAGGTCCACAAGAGGGCCGCCGCTGTTTCCCGGGTTTATGGCTGCGTCTGTTTGTACTAGGTTTTCTAGAAGGCCTCTTTGTGATTCTATGTTTCTGTTGAGAGCGCTTATGACGCCTGAGGTTACGGTGGGGCCTCCTGCCAGCCCGAAGGGGTTTCCTATGGCGTAGACTCTTTGTCCAACTCTTAGCTTGTCTGAGTCTCCGAGTTCTGCTGCGTGTAATCCTTCTTTTTTGATTTTGATTACTGCGATGTCGTGGGTTCTGCAAGCGCCAACGGTTTTGCCTTCTGCTATCTCGCCATTCCACAATGTTACGGTTATTCTGTCGGCTTCGCCTGCTACGTGGTTGTTGGTTAGGATGAAGCCTTGTGGGTCAATTATGGTTCCTGATCCCATTCCTGCCACGGGAACGGTTTGATAGAATATGTTGTGAACGTGTTTTACAGTGCTTATGTTGACAACGCTTTGGCTTACCTTTTCAAGTATATCTAACACTTTTCTCTCATCAAATGAGGACAGTTTACTTCACCTTTGGTTAAATGTGGTTGAGGGATAGGCAGAAAGCGCAACCCTCCGACTTAATTGTTGGCTCTGATTTTTGACAGAACTGGCACATAATGCCTTTTTTACGCACCATTAAGCATGTTTGGCAGAAAAGTCCTAGAAACTCCTTTCTTTCTCTCGATCTTTCCATAAGCATCGTTATCATGTTGTCGATCTGTGGTTGGATCTCCTCTATTTTGTCGATTTTGACTGCTTGTCCCCTTACTTTTCTTGTGTATTTGCTGACGGCGGATTGAGATATTCCAAGGAGTTCGGCTACGTGGTCTTGTTTGAATCCGTGTTCTTCTATTAGTTCTTTCGCAATTAGAGCTTTTATTGCTGGGATGACTGACTTTACTGCAGTTTCGCATGGAAGAATCATTTAGGTCACATTGTTGTTTGTGTGTGGAAACATATATAAAGATGACGTATGTCATATTGATTATGACGTATGTCATGGCAACTCCCCTCAAATTAAAATAACTTCTGAAACTCCCTCCTTTCTCCAGAAACGTCATGACATACGCCAGAAATCACCCGGATGAATCCAAACACAACTGAACTGCAAAGCAGGAAAATATGATTCAATCACGTGGCGTGGCATCTTTTTGGAAAGCCTTAAACAAGTCTTCAATCCTATAGAAGAAGAGAAAACTTCACCTCTTTGAGCGTGAGGCATCTGAAAGTCAGCATTATCTCTCTTACATGCTGTGCCGGCTGCGTTTCCTCCTTTCTAGATGCTGGCGACGCACTGGCAGAGGTTCTTTCACAAGATTTCGAAGTAACTTACTCTCCAACATTTATCGACCTAAAAGAGATTCCCGAAGTAGATCTAGCAATAGTAGAAGGCGGTGTAAGAACAGAAGCAGATGAAAAACTCATCAGAGAAGTAAGAGCCAAATCCCGAATTCTCGTAGCTTTAGGGATATGCGCCACACACGGCGGAATCACAAGCCTAGGCAACATATCCTCTCTTAAAACGCTTCTCGAGAAAGAATACTCGCTTATAGAGACAAGCAACCTCCCTGAACTGAAAGATTTAATGTACCCTCTTTGCAACTTTGTTGATGTCGACTACTACGTTCCAGGCTGTCCACCAATGCCGATGCTGATAGTTCATACTATAAAGAGCATCGCCAACGGTAAAAGTCCTCCACGCCACCAAAGTGTGGTCTGCACAGAGTGTCACCGAAAAATTGTGCCCGCTAAGGTTGAGAGGCTTTATGGAATCTACGAAAAAGAAGCCAACCGCGAGCTTTGCCTAGTAAGCCAAGGCTTTGTCTGCTTAGGCTCTCTCACGAGGGAAGGATGCGGCGCGCCATGCCCACGATCTGGTTTCACGTGCTTTGGCTGCCGAGGACCAGCTGATTCATTGCTTTACAGAACAAGAGACCTCTACGCCTTCCTCATTAAAGTTATCTCAACTAGAACAGGCATACCACAACAAAAGGTGAAGGAAGAACTCTATCAAAACCCATTCATCTTTCACACTTTTATCTTTTCCAAATTCGAGCGTTTTAAAGCAAGGGAGAGAGTCATTTGAGCGCTTCAAAAGAGATAACTATCTCACCTACAACGCGGATAGAGGGACACGGAAAGGTCACCATAATTCTCGATGACGAAGGAAATGTTGCAGACGCATACTTTTATGCCACAGAGATTCGTGGTTTTGACTATTTTCTACGGGGAATGGAGGCTGATCGTCTTCCATTTATAGTTTCCAGAATTTGCGGTGTATGTTCTACGGCGCATGTAGTTGCCTCAGTAAAGGCAATCGAAGCTATATGTGAAACGCAGATTACCGAGACAGCCAAAAAACTCCGAGAACTTCTCCTCATGGGGCAGATAATCAACAATCATTCGCTGGTTTTCTTCTTCCTAACTTTGCCTGATTTCTGGTTCCAGCAAGAAGAAAATCCTTCTAAGCGAAACGTTTTTCAGATCATGCGGGAGAAACCAGACATAGGAAGAAAAGCCATAACCCTAAGAGCCTTTGGAGCAAAAATCCTAGACACAATCGGAAAACGCGAAGTTCACGTAGTTTCAGTCATACCGGGCGGCTTGATGAACCCGCTTACAGAAAGAGAAAGACAAGAACTTCTGAAACAGAGTGACAGTGCTCTTGAAATAACCAAAGAGGCACTTGAACTTGGAAAAAACATGTTCGATAAAAACTGGGAAGACTTCAAGAAAGCAGGAGACTACCGAACACACTATATGGCTTTAGAAAACAACGATACATTGGAATTCTACGAAGGCAATATAAAAGCCATAGACCCCAACGGCGAAACCCTATTCAAATTCTCACCGCAAAGCTACATGGATTACGTTGAAGAAAAAAAATATCCATGGACTTACGCCAAATTCGCTTACCTAAAAGCTATGGGTTGGCCGGAAGGCATAGTCCAAGTTGGACCCACAGCGCGCATGAACGTGAATAGCAAAGTATCCACCGAAATCGCTGAGAACGAGTTGAAAGAGTTTAAGAAAAAATTTGGAATTCCTGCGCATGCAACACTGCTGTTCGATTATGCTCGCCTTATAGATTTGACTTATGCTTGCGAAAGAACAAGGCAACTCTTGAAAGACGAGACCTTAACAAAAACCGACACAAGGATTAAAGTGAAACTGAGAAGCGGCAGAGGTATAGGGGTTGTTGAAGCTCCCAGAGGAACACTTGCCCACGAGTACACGTTAACTCCTAAAGGAAAACTGGAAAGCATGAAACTAATAATACCTACACAAGTAAACAATGCAGCCATTAATCTAAACGTGAAAGACGCAGCTACAGAATTCATACACAAAGGAGACGTAAAGCCGGGGCTTCTGAACAAGATAGAAATGGTCGTGAGAGCCTATGACCCCTGCATCAAGTGTGCTACAAGGGAAGTTAATCAAACCTTGACGGTTGAGCTTAGAGACAGAAAAAACAGATTACTACGCGTGCTCTAGAAGCTTGAAACTAGCCTATGATCTCTATGGCTTGTCCGGGGCAGTTGACTTGGCACGTTCTGCACATAATACATCTTTCTTCGTGCACGACTAGTGCTTTCGTGTTTTTCTTGACTTGAAAAACTGAGACGGGACAAAGGTTCACACAAAGCGGCTCTGGCTCTTTTACGCATTTGGCCTGGTTAACAACTACTTTCGCCATGAACTATCATTTCTTAACTCGTGACTTGGAGTCTATTAAGGGTTGCTTGCCTGTTTCTGTTTTTTATGCATTTTTTCCTCGGTAATGACGTGATGTTGTTGCAAGCCTAGTCAAAGGTGCATAGCAAAAGGAAACATGGCTTGAAGAATTGTTCTATCTTCACAGAGGAAACTGGAAGGCAAATAAAGCTAGTTCTCAGTATCCCAGCAAAACAAGCCAGATGTTCAGATAAAGCCCCGCCGCCAGCGAAGAAATGAGAATGGTTGAGGCAATAAGCTCTTTGTAGAAGTTGTATCGCTCGCTTAGGACAATCATCGAGATCGCAATAGGCATGCCATGCATAAGAACCAGTGTTGACCTCGACATGTCAGTTAGGCCGAACCAAGGCGTTGTGAAAAAAGCTAGGGCTGGAAGAAAGATGATTCTCATCAAGCTTAACCCGAAGGCTTTGCTGAAATTTCCGTATTTTCTTCCATAAAGGAAAACGCCAAGCAAGAATATGGCTACCGTTGACGTTGTCCCGCCAAGCATATGTAATGATGTCGAAATAGGTGCAGGGATATCCAATCTCAGTAGAGAGAAAACCGCACCAGCAAAAACTGACAGGATTAGGGGGTTTTTTGCAAGCCGTCTTGCAACGATGAAAAGTCCTACTCTACTCTTAGATCCTTCCAACCGATAGATTTCTAAAATCGCTATCGAGATAGCTACGCTTATCGGTGAGATGGCTGCTGTTGCTAGAGTTGCCAGCTGTTCCCCGCCTTCTGGAAACGCAAAGGTCACGAAGGGTATGCCGAAAAAGGCAAG
>JAGTQT010000004.1:0-26950 GCA_018396615.1 Candidatus Bathyarchaeota archaeon | reverse complement strand
TTCTACAAAGAGGATTATTGCTATTGGAACGGGAATGATTCCTGCTAACACGAATCTCAGGGTTTCTTCTGTGAAAGTGGATTGCGCGAGGTTAATGAAAAGCAGTGCTGGAAATGCAAAGTAGTAAAGATAAGCGTTAAGAACCCGTTCATCGCCGGATTTTAGAACTTTAACTTTTCTCGAGATAAATCCCATTATCATTAAGAGAAGTATTGGAACAATTGTTCGAATGACCACGTTATTATCCATTGGTTCTCCTCGATGTTGTTACGTTTGGAACATTGGGTTTATTTGCGCTTTGCTCAAATCCTAAATATTATCTACGTCATAGAATCCTCACTAAGGCGGCACAGAATGAAGGTATCAATCAACCGAGAAGAATGCATAGGATGCGGAGTATGCGAAGCACTATGCCCCGAAGTCTTTAAACTGCAAGAGGATGGAAAATCAGCCATCATTGAAAAATACAGAAAGAGCAGTCAAGCAACAGGCGAAGTTGGAGACGACCTTGCCTCATGTGTGGAAAATGCTAAAGCCTCATGCCCAGTCAGCGTGATCAGCACAGAATAGCAATGTACCAAACCTTGAAGCTTGCCCTATGCTCTATCCGCCTGGTGCGCCGTGGAATGGGACGTTCTTCCACAGCATGTCCCACCAATCTTCTTCTGTTATAGTTTCTCCCCGCACAAGAATCTCTAGGACAAGTTTTAACAGTTCATGGTGTCTCTTCTCATCTGACAATATCGCGTCCAGAAGCAAACGGACTTTATTGTTTTCGATGGTTGGCACCACCACGCTGAGTTTCTTGATAAGTTCTTCCTCCATTTTGATATGTTTCTCCACGAGCTTCCTTTGTCGATCCAGATGCTCCTGAGTCAAAGCCTGAGGAGTCGTCGTCAACAGGTTTATGGCCGCCGCATAGGTTTCCGCGTGCTTTACAGAGTCCAGTGATATTCCTTTTAGAACACCTTTGACCGGCGGGTTCTTTATTTCAGCTAAAGCACTGTTTAGCGAGTCCACAATCTCGTTTTCGACCTTGATTTGTCTCTTCAAAAACTCGATAAGCTTCTTGTTGCTTGCGCTCAAAGCTTTATTCTCCACCGCATAGAACAAGTTATGCTTTGTGAATAAGCCTTTCGGCAACCTTCTTTCCCAGTTCACGGCACCTGTCAAGCCCAGCCTGATCCGGAGTGTATTTAATTAGGAGTGGCGCGTCTAACACGGTCATTTCAAATTTGTTTTTCATTATCTCAATAACTTTTTGCGGTGCTTCTCCACTCCAACCGTAAGAACCGAAGACAGCGCCTAGCTTGCCTTTCAAGTTGGCGTTCTTCTCTGCGGCTTCCTCGAGAAGATTCTTGATACTCATGCTCATCTCGTGATGGTATGTAGGGACTCCTATAATTATCGCGTCGAAGCTTCCAAGTGTCTCTGCGGGAACAAAATGATTCAGCTCCACTTCTATTCCCTGAACGGCGTGAGCGCCTTCTGCGACGGCTTTTGCCATCTTCTCAGTGTTTCCTGTTCGACTATAATAAAGTACAAGAACACGCATTCTACAGGTCTCCACCTCTAAACTTTAGCATGCTCAATATTTATTATTTTATCCAAAATCGTTAACTCTACGCAAGGCGTTTTTGCAATATGTTGAATTATCCTGTTCTGATTCTCGGATCAATCAAACCATAGAGCAAGTCGGCGATTAGATTGGCTATGATAACGCACAGCGCGAGAAAATAGAAGACCACCATCAAGATTGGATAGTCTAACCAAATTACTGCTTCAAACAGCCAGTTTCCTATGCCCGGGTAGCGAAATACTGACTCAACCAGTGCCGAGCCTACTACAACAAAGCTGAAGGACATAGCTGCCGAAGTAATAAGCGGTAAACATGCATTCTTGAAAGCGTGTCGGGTGATGATTCTCCAGTCATCTACCCCCTTGGCTTTGGCAGTTACAAGATAGTCTTCACCCAGTGTCTGCAGGAGAGCCGCTCTTGTCAGAAGAACCCAACTTCCAAACATGACCAATATGAGTGAGCAAAGCGGCAAAAAGGCATATAACAAGTAACCGCCTATTAACCTTAGGTAATCTTGAATGTTAAGGTTGATGAAAATTTGCATCGTGCTTGCTGTATAGGAGGCGTTGGCAACATAGGGAATCGGAGGATTAAGCGCCCATGCAGTTTGAGGATACGCTCCTCCCTCGTAGGGGAACCATCGTAACTGGCTTCCGAAAAACGAGATGAACAGCAATCCTATCCACCAGACAGGGAGACTTGTCGTGATCATCGGCACGAACGATGAAACCTTGTCAACCAGCCCGTTCCTTTTATGGACTGCATACATTCCAAAGTAAACACCTATCAGCATGGAAATCAGAGTTGCAACTCCCAGCAAGAAAATAGTGTATGGGAGTCTTTCAGCTAAACCTTGGGTGAGAGAAATTCGTTTCTGCTCGTATCTCTGTATGATTCCAACGCTTCCAAGGTTCCATGTGAGAAGGTTGCGAACATAAGTGAAGTATTGTGGCAGAAGAGGTTGGTCAACTCCCCAGAGTTTGCGTATCTCCTGTTCAAATTGAATTTTCTCTTCTTCGGTTCTGGATCCTGTTTTAGCTGCAAGAAGATCCATGGGGCTGCTCGGCATCCGCATGAATATGATGAAATCTACCGTTATTATCAAGATGACCAGCAAGAGCGAGTAGAAGACTCTTTTCAAGATGTAACCTCTTAGTCCTGTTAGAGGAAAGCTGTAGCCGAGATGAAGCACGTATACCACTGCAAGTAAGCCAGCCACCGTTGCTACGGCTGCTCCTATGAGGTTGCCTGCTGAAAATCCCAGCATGCCCAAAAATAAAGCAAGGTAAAGAATCCTTTTTCCTAGGGCTTCTATGGTAGCTGTTAGAATTAATAAGACGAGCAAGTTCGGAATAAAGCCCCATGAGATCATGTAGCTAATGTAGTTGCTGTACCTGTCTTTGGGTGAATCTCCATAATTAGGCGGGGCCCACTCTGAGTAGCGTTCATAAGACTGTGGAAGATACATCATGGAGAAATTTCCATCTATGTTGCCTTGACCTGAAAGCCAGTAGAATGGGTATAGAATAGGGTTGTAGGTTGCGCTGAATGTGAAGTTTGCATCTGCGTAGCCTTCGTTGTAGTGGATGTTAAACGAAAGTTCTTCGATCCTGTGAACATTATAACCGAGCCCATCGAAAGTTCCAAAAAACGTAAGGGCAAGCGCCATAGCTAACGCAAAAATAATCTTGAAGGCGAGAGCCAGTATTCTACGTTTTGTGGCAGTCGTCTAAGGGCTCCTCAAATGGATATGTGCGGAAACTACTACATTAAGTTTAGCAATTCAGCACAATGGTAGGTGATCGCAACTTTTTTGTATTGAAAACAAGGCGCTATGAATGCATATTGATTAGCCACACTTGATCAAAATTGACAAGACTTGTCAAACCTTATATGGGCTAGATCACTTCATACCTCGAGCAGGTACTTAAAATGTCAATTCACGTTAGGTGGCTAGGCCACGCAAGTTACCAGATAAAAGCTGCAAATAAGGTCATCTATATCGACCTAAAAAAATATGGAAAAGTAGTCGAAGCATCGGAAAAGGCAGACATAATACTAGTGACACATGGACACAGCGACCATTGCTGCCCGGAAGAGATCCAAAAGGTCAGCAAAAAAGACACAATGGTGATCGCTCCCTCAAACTGCGCCAGAAGAATCGGCGGAAATGTTAGATCTCTTAAGGCTGGAGAAGAAGTTAGCCTAGACAGCATAACCATTAAAGCAGTTGAAGCCTACAACATTAAGAGGCTTAAGCCTTCAGGGGAGCCTTGGCATCCTAAAGGCTACGGTGTAGGCTACCTGATAAAGGCTGGTGACAAGGCAATTTATCATGCTGGAGACACTGATTTGATTCCGGAGATGCGTGAACTTCGAAATGTTGATCTGGCTTTGCTCCCAACAGGAGACAAGTACACTATGGACCGTGCTGAGTCTGCGGAAGCTGCTGTGATGATTAAACCCAAGATTGCGATGGCGATGCACACGTGGGGAAACGACTCGACAGAGTTCAGTAAGAAGGTGGAGGCAAACTCGCAAACCCGTGTGATATTGTTGCAGGAAGGGGAAGAATACAGGCTGGGTTAGCTGCACTTTTTTAGAGTAGTCGAAACGTTTCCATGATTGCTGGCACAATGGTTTGGATTTCGCATCTTCTTTCTAGGAAATTTGCCAAGCTGTAGCATTTTGACTTTTCACCGTGACATAGAATGACACGTTCAGGCTTAGGCTGCAAATGTGTAATATAGTTGACTAGCTGCTTCCTATCTGAATGTCCAGAGAAGCCTTCAATAGCGCCTATTTTTAGTCTAACTTTCACGATATCCATTTTGCCTTCGCTGTTCATCATTGTGACCTCTGTTAAACCTTTCTGTATTCTTCTGCCGAGTGTACCTTCAATCTGATAGCTTACGAAGATCAATGTGTTTTTCTCATCATCAGCTAGGCTCTTGAAATACTCTATTACTGGTCCGCCTTCAAGCATTCCAGAAGTAGCCATGATTATGCATGGCTCGCCTTCAATTATTTCTTGTCGAACATTTGGGTGCTCTACGATAGTGAAGTAGTCTGACTGAAAGGGATTGACGCCGTCATGGAGTATGCTGTGGCGTACTTCTCTGCCTAGATACTCTGGAAAAGCCGTGTGAATTGCCGTGGCTTCAGAAATCATTCCCTCTATGAATACAGGTGCTTCTTTCATCAGTCCGCGGCGCATGTATCCGTCTAGGATAAGCATAATTTCCTGTGCTCTTCCCACAGCAGGCACGGGTATGAGGACTTTGCCCTTCTGTTCGAGGGTTGAGTTAACCATAGCTGTCAATTTTTCTTCAGCTTCAATTCGAGTAGGCATAAAGTCGTCTATACCGCCATAGGTGCATTCAGTTATAACCGTCTCAGCTCTCGGAAACTCAGCCATCGCGGCCTCAAGCAACATAGTTCTAGAGTACTTGTAGTCTCCTGTGTAGACAATGTTGTGCAAGCCTTCTCCGATGTGTAGGTGAGCCATTGCTGAGCCTAAAATGTGGCCAGCGTTGTGCAGCGTTAGCCTAATGTCTGGAGCAATGTCTGTGACGACGCCATACCGCAGGGGAATAGTATGTAAAACGGTTTCGCGAACGTCTTTCTGATCATAGTAGGCTGATACACCCTGCTTGCCGACAACATCCAAATAGTCAAGCTGAAGCAGAGTCATCAAATTCGACGTAGGCGCCGAGCAGTATATCGGGCCGTCATAGCCGTACTTGTAGAGAAAAGGCAGCAGCCCGCAGTGGTCAAGGTGCGCGTGGGTTATGATGACAGCGTCCAAGGAGTCAAGCTCAAAACTGGGGTTATCCAGTCTTGGAAAAGCTTCAAAAGGACGGTTTGAACCGGGGTTGATGCCGCAGTCAAGTAGGACGCTGCTTTCTCTTGTCTGAAGAAGAAAGGCTGATCTGCCTACTTCTTGTGCGGCTCCCAGAACGGTTACGCGTACGTCTCCGACTTCGAAAACTTTGGATCTGAAGATTCTTTCTCCAACGGTGCGGAGGATGCGTTCTCTTTCCTTGGTTTCCGAGTGAAGATAATGGCGCATGTGCGTTATGATTTTAGAGCGTAGAGGCGGCGTTCTCAGAACGTGCGGTCTCCATCTTGTGCGTCTGATTATTTCTTGGAGCACTGCACCGTTTTTTCCGATGACTAGGCCTGGTTTTTTTGCTTCAATTATTATTTCTCCAAGGCTGGGGTCAAAGTAGATTTCTGTTAGTTCTGCTTCTGAGGAAAGAATTTCTCGTGTGATTTTTTCTGCTTCGTTTTCTGGCAGTCTGACAGATGGATCTGAACGTATGACGATGCGTTTTCTTATAAAATTGACGATGTCTGCGATCAGGTTACTTTGTTCAACGAGGACTTCAGGTTTCTTTGTGTAAACGGCTAACGTTGACCCTTCATACTCTATTCTTGTCACTTCTGTTTCTTTAGGGACATGTTCCAGTATGTATTGGCTTATCTCTATCTTGTCTTTACTAGAGTTTAATGGCACACTCTTTACTTCCTCAGCCGGCTAGAAGCTGTTTCTTCTCTTTTTCGGAAAGTTCCCGGTAACCTTTCTCGTCTATCACTACGATGTTGTAGTTGTTTCCGCTTGCTGCATCCCTTTTCATCGCGGCGTTTACAGCCTTGGCAATGATGGGCAAGCCTTCTTTCACAGATATGCCATCCTTAAACTCGTCTTCAAGGACACCGTAAGCCACAGGAGAGCCTGAACCTGTAGAAACAAGTTTTTCTTCGGTAAGGCTTCCAAATGGATCTAGCGAGAACACGTGTGCTCCTGTGTCGTCTACGCCTCCTATCAAGACCTGTGTCAAGAGAGGCACATATCTGGCGGAGAACAGCAGATTGGCGATGAGTCTTGCTGCGGCACTTATAGGCATAGGCCTATTCATGTTCAGCTTGTAGAGCTGGGCGTTGGCTATCAGTATGTCGACTGTTCGCTGTGCGTCTGCCACTGTTCCAGCTATGGTCATGCCTAGGTGGTCGTCGATCTTGTAGACTTTTTTGCCCTGTTTGTGGGCAACGTACATTCCCATTGTTACTCGGGTGTCTGAAGCAAGTATTACGCCGTCTTTGCATGCGGCTCCTATGGTTGTGGTTCCTTTCAATATCAACTTGTCTACTGCATCATTGTTTGTCAATCGATTTTTCCTCCAAAACCTAAGCGTGTCGGGAAATTACTTCGCTAGGAAGTAGCATCATGTTATCACCTCCGTGAGATTTATTAATATTACGGTCAAAGATTGCTGGTTCCTATTGCTCTATTCGCGTGGTCTTCATTCGCAGCTTCCGGAAAGTTTTAAGCTTGGTAGCTATGAGATTAGTTGCGTTTGCAGTTATCCACCGTGATTAAGTTGACTTCAAGCTTTCACCGAATGCAGTTGCCCAGAGAAGTGGTTATTGGAAAAGAAACAATAGAGAGCGTTGCCGAGATATCTAAGAAACTTGGATTTACAAAATCCGCGTTGCTGATCGCAGGCTCCAAAACGTATGAAGTGGCAGGCAAAACTGTTAAGGAAATTCTGGAAAAAGAGGGAATGAAAATCCAGACTTTTCTCACGGAAAAAGCATTAATCAAAGACGCGGAGGCTGCTGAAGAAACAATCGCGAGAACGAAGCCGGAAATAGTCTTCGGCGTAGGCGGAGGAACAAAAATAGACGTGGCTAAATACAGCTCCTCCAGACAGGGAATCCCCTTTATCAGCATTCCGACAACAGCTTCTCACGATGGAATTGCTAGCCCCCTTTCATCGATCAAGGGCCTTTCAAAGCCATACTCAGTAATGGCTCAAGCGCCTTTGGCCATTATTGCAGATACAAACATAATAATGAAGGCTCCTTGGCGTCTCGCTATAAATGGCTGTGGCGATGTCATCTCAAAAATTACCGCAGTAGAAGATTGGAAACTCGCTCGCAAAGACAAAGGCGAATACTACGGCGAGTACGCTGCAAGCTTGGCCTTAATGAGCGCTAGACTCGTTATGGAAAACGCTAACTTGATTCAGCCTAACAACGAGGAAGGGTTGCGTGTCCTTCTTGAGGCGTTGATTAGTTGCGGAGTGGCGATGAGCATAGCCGGAAGTAGCCGTCCATGCAGCGGCTCAGAACACATGTTCAGCCACGCGTTAGATACCATAAAGCCATGTTGCGCCATGCACGGCGAGCAATGTGGCGTAGGAGCAATAATGATGGCGTATCTGCACGGGATGGACTGGAGAAAGATAAGGGATACCTTGGAGAAACTTGGAGCCCCTATTAACGCTGCAGAGCTAGGCGTCGCGAAAGACGACGTGGTTAAAGCTTTAGAGATTGCTGTTTCAATTAGGCCTGAGCGCTACACGATTCTTAGCAAGAAGAATTTGTCCAGAGAATCTTGCGAGAAAGTTGCGAAGGCAACAGAGGTAATCTAATAAACAAGGCTGCGGCTAGGTTTGGGCTGCTGTTTCCGTGGTTTTCTTTTGTTCAGCCTTGAAGGTTTCAACGAACTTGACAGTTGCGACTTCAGGCAGGAATCTCTGGATGTCAAGAGCTGTGCCCCGCTTGGCTATCTGAATTCCCTCTAGATATAGTGCTTCTTCCGGCATCTCTATGGTTACGGTCTTGGCTTTGAGTGTGAAGCTGAACTTGCTTTCCTCGATTTGGGGTATTCTTCTGTGAATCAGTGCAGAGATTTTCTCTTCCGGAGTCTCCAGTTTCTTCTTGACGTTTACCTCATAAACCAGCGTTTTTCCAGCCAATGGAGGGTTGAAGTCTAGTAGAACTCGGCCTGCTCCTATGGCGCGGACTGTTGCCATTTTGCCATTAAGCTCGATACGTTGCCCCAATGTGGGTGTAATCTCCTTGGAAGTCAGCTGTTTAAGTGGAACGCGCTTGACCTTTTCTGGATCTCTTTGCCCGAATGCTTTTTCCGGTGGAATTTCAACAGTTGCCGGCTTGTCTATTTCCATTGTTAGAAGGTTCTCGTCCAGCGCGGATAGGACCCATCCTTCGCCTATGATGACAAGTTTCGGCTCGTAGATGTCTCCTTCCTTGTGCAAGTGCTCTTTTTTGGCAGTTTCTTCGTTGGTTGTGTCGAAGACCTCGCCTGTTTCTTTAACTTTTGCCACATAGTCTAGCAGTACAAAGTCGCCTTTTTGCAAAGCCATAATACATCATCTTGAAGCATTGCGAATGTAAGTTTTGAACTTTGAATAAAAGCTTTCGCCCAGAAAAGAGGCTAGGCTTGCTTTTCTTTTACCAGAAGCAGCATCATAGCGGAGATAGTGGTGAGAACCAGTGAAAGATAGAATGGCGTAAACATGTTGTATGTTTCCCAGAGCAGACCCGCCAAAAGCGATGAAGGTAGCGCGCAGAGACCCACCACCATCTGGAAGCCGCCCAGCGCGCTAGCTCTGTATTCTGTCGGTGCAAGTTCCGCTACGAACGCCTTTTGAACAGTCTCTAATGCTCCTCTGTGAAGCCCATAGAGGAAGAAGGACAATATTATTGCCAGCAGATTTTGAGACAAGATGAAAACTACGCTTACGAGTCCCCATAGCCCGTATGAGAGCAGTAAAACGTTTTTTCTTCCTACAACATCTGAGAGTTTTCCAAATGGCAGCGAAAACAGAGAGGCAACCGCCGTGAACAGCAGATACAGAATAGGCACGGCTTCCACTTTAAATCCAGAATTCTTTGCAAACAGAAGCAAAAACGAGTAGCTAAAGGAGCCGAAGGCGAAGATTGCGCTTAACGTGATGAAAAGTTTGAGGTTCGTATCTAGCTCTCGAAGCGACATTCCCCTGTAGATCTTGCTTTCCGAAGGTTTTTTCTCCTTTATTATCGCCAAGATCATCAGCGCCCCTATTGCTGAGGGCACGGCTGCTATCAGGAAAAGGGTCTGGTAACCCAGCAGCCCAAACAGAAGCAGGCATGTTATTATACCGCAGACAGCGCCAAGATTGTCCATCGCCCTAAGTAGCCCGAAGTTTCTGCCTCTATTTGCGTTTGTGGATGCGTCGGCAATTATGGCGTCTCTGGGGGCGCCGCGCATTTTTCCGGCTCTGTCCAATATTCTGAAAGGTATAAGGTGCTGCCACGCTGTTGATGCAGCGTAGCCTATCCTTGAGGCTGAGCCGAAAAGGTAGCCTGTCCAGACAAAGATCTTTCTTTTGCGCGTTCGATCAGAGAGATAGCCTGATGCCGCCTGTGATATGGAGACGATTGCGTCGCCTAGTCCGTCTATAAACCCTAGAGTGAGCATGTTTGCGAGGAGTACATCTTTAACGAACGTAGGCCATATTGGATATATCATGTCTGAGCCGAAGTCGTTGAGAAATGAGGCTGCCGCAAATGTGTGAACAGTCTTTTTTGTTTCTGTCTGGTTCATAGCAGTAGCCTTTATAAGGTCTGAGCATATAAGCATATTCAGTTACTTTTTGGCCATTTCTTCTGAAAGCGTTTATTAGAAACAAGTACAGAGGATGGGAAAAGAGGCGAGTTGGATGTTCGAGTTTTTGGACATACCGACCCCAGTAGGGCTCAGCCTTGGGCAAGCTCTCTACATAGTCGTCATAGCGGTTGCCGCCTTTGTTCTGGAAAGAATAGTAACAAGATATCTTCGTCGCTTTGGCAGGCGAGCGCACTTGGCCCCAAGCGTTTGCAACAACCTAGTTTTGACTTTCCGGCTTCTGATTCTTATCGGCGCCGCGGTTTTAGTGATTCGGGTTGGCGGTTTGCCTACTGAATGGTTTGTTGCTTTTTCTGCTCTCGGCGGCGCTGCAATAGGCTTGGCCTCCACCCAAACTATTGGAAACTTTGTCGCTGGCTTGTATTTGCTTGCAGCTAGACCCTTTAAGGTTGGAGACTACGTTCGCTTAGGCGCAGTTGAAGGCATCGTACAGGAAATCACCATCAACTATACAAAGGTTTTGACAATCGGCAACAACGTGGTTTCCGTTGCTAACCTCCAGATTCTGCAGCGAGACATAACCAACTGCCTCTACGAGGACGAAGGCGAAAAAAGCGTTTACTGCTGCACTTTCGAGATGGGGTTCGATCACACTGTATCAACAGAGAAGATGGCTCAGATATTTAGTGAAGTTTTTGAACGCCACCGCCATAAGATGCCGAGACCGCCAAGCTTCATGCTTTTGAGGTCAGGCGGGTTTGAAAGGGTTTACATGGTTTACCTTTATGTGGAGCACCCTGAAGACATTTTCATCTTGAGACCGATAATCGCAGAGGAAGTTTTCAAGCGCCGGGATCAAGAAAGAAGTAACTTTAAACCATGAAAAAGAGGACGTGCTTTTCTTCCGAAAATGCAAAATAAGAAAGAAAACACACAAAACTACGACGTTAAGAAAATCTGTTAAAAACAATGAAAAAAACCTTGCAGACCCCTGCGAGGTTGCCCTATTTTTATCGTGCTTATCCTTTCGTATGTTTTTGCCAAGTGATTACTAACCATGAGAGAACCAATGTTTGAAGAACAACCTCAGGCAAAGAAATTACATGAAACCATAAAGGAACTTTAGTGTAAATTAGTCCTTCTATGCTCCCAGGCGCTGCACCTGCTGGAGCAATAATCATGAGTGCGAGCAGCAAACCCCATAATAAAGCCCAACCCTGCTTTGTGTCCGTGAAGATTTTGCGGAATGGATACAACGCTAAAGCTATTATGGGTCCGCGGATCAATTGGAAGAGGGGACCTGCCATCACTAAGGGGTCAGTTGTGGAACGCATATAGGCAGCAAGCTCGGAGGACGCATATATGGTGGCGTAACCTAAAAGGTTAAAAAATATTATGCCGAAGACAATGTATGTGATAAAATGAACTAATGTTACGCGTCCAATCCATCCTAAGATATACTTGAGGTTTGTTGTTGGTGTCATGTGGTTTTCCTCTTTTAAGATGAACTTTAACGTTAATATCTCTGTAGGATGTATTAAAAACTGGTTGTTAATGCACAAGCATAAAAGACAAAAACAACTCGCATTATAGATTCATTTAGAACTGAAACAAGGCGGGGTTGCCCTAGCTTGGTATAGTTACGCCTAGAAGGTATCCCTAACGCTTATTAGGTGGTTTGAGCATTGTTTTTAGTGGGGATTGCGTTGCGAAGTTGGGAAAGATTCTTTAAAGTGGATGGCTGGCAGAGTGAGTATGCGAGTGTGGATCGTTGTCTAAGGCATTATGGAAGAAAAGTCAGGAGTGAAGGAACCAGGTCGAATGTCGGTCTCATTTTGAGTGGTTTTTGTGATTTCTGCGGTAAAAATCCTGACGGCCTTGTTAAGTTGTCGCCGAAGGATGCGTCCAAACTTGTTCAGGATTACGTAGATTCTCTTGCTGCCAAGCGGTTCAGCATTCGATATGTGAATGTCTGTCTTGCCTACTTGAAGACCTTCTTCAAGGTTAACGGTTTCAAAGGTTTAAAGGCGCTTGAGGTAGAGAGACATTATCAGCCTTCCAGGTACAGGAAGAGAGAGGAGTACGTTCCGACTTCAAGCGAGATCTACGACATGAGCTTATCTGCTGGTAGTCTCAGAAATAAGGCATTGATTCTAGCGCTATACACGACTGGGCTCAGAAACTCGACCCTTAGGGCTTTGTTGTATCGAGATGTGAGAGATGAGTTGGAAAAAGGCCTTGAGATTATTAAGATTCCAGTTTACTCAGAAATGAAGAAGATCGATGTAGGAGCATGCAAAGGCAACATTCCTTATTACAGTTTCATGTCGAAGGAATCGACTGAATCTTTAAGGGCGTATGTTGAGGAAAGAAGAGAGGCTCATGGAAGCATAGAGGATGATGAACCGCTCTTTTGTGCCGACAGCTCAAATATGACCATAGAGGAAAAGCGGCGTACACCGATGCTGAAGAAATCGCTTGAAGCCTTAGTCAAGAATGCAGCAAGAAATGCGGGACTCAGAAAGTGGAAAGATGTTTATCCTCACTGTTTGAGGAAAGCTTTTGAATCTGCTATCAGAAACGCAGGCTTAGACTTGAAGGACCAAGAGTTCCTCATGGGTCACATACTGCCCGGGACACAGGACACATACTACGATAAGACCAAAGTTGAGGACATGAGACGCAAGTACGCAAGAATTCGCTTCTTCCCAGAGAAGTTCTACTCAAGTGAAGACATCAGGAAAAGGCAGATTGTTGACACAGCTAAACTGTTAGGGTTTCCTGAAGATAGAATTAGGAAAATTGAGGAGGTCTTGTCAAGGCATAAACGCGTAGATGAAGCCTTGAAAGAGTTCAAACGTTTCCAAGAAGAAACAGAAAGCAAGACAATGACTAATGGAAATGGAACATATGACATTGCCAAAGGAGAAACTGAGCTGATCCAGAAGCTTCATAATGGCTGGAAACTTGTACAACCATTAAACGGCGACAAATATCTACTCGTCAAAGTAGGTTAGGCTCCTCGAGAGGACTATTTCTTGTAAGGCTTTCAGAGCTTTTCAAAGTGAAAAAAGGACTTTTTACAAGGAAAAACGGAAACGCTAGGAAAAGACAAATGCCATGAAACTGGCCTGTTATCCTGATACTCTCTAACGTTTTCCAGAGGTTATTTCTTTCTGAGGACATGAGCGTGATAGACAAGAACATGGGTCTCTAAACGCTTTATCTTGATCAAGACAGTGACTTGCCTTATTCCATCAATATTGGTTGCATAGATTAGAAAATTGTGCGGTTTGTTCCGCTCTCGTATCCACTCACCATATCTGATTTGGCTCAGAAACCATTCCTTGCTTGCAAAGCTCCTATGCTTCTTAATCCAAGTGAGCGGTTGACTGCCGAAGACTATTGGGCCTGTGTAGATTCTTCGTTGTGGTTGAGAGTGGAACATGAGTTCTTGTAACTGGTTTTAGGTATTTAATGGTATGTAGTTTTTGGAATATTCCAAAAGCATAAATACTACACCCTTATCTAACTATTAGGTGAGGAACAGAAATGACAGAACGCAATCAAAACAAAGCGGGAAAGAAGTCAGACGATCTTCTACTCGACACCATAGAAAAGAACTCTGGGCTTTCACAGTATGAATTGGCAAGAAAGCTTAATTGGCATTCTGGTCACGTTGACGGCTCCATAAGAAGGCTTCTCAAAACAAGCAGAATTTACATTAGAGTTCTGGAAAGAAACGGAAGGCACGTCAACCTCGTCTATCCGAAAGATCAGAAACCTTCAAAGGTTCTGGAAGTTCCAACTGAACTGCTGAAAGTAGCCAATCCAGTCTGGAACGACCACGCATTCTTCTACGCACTTGACAGCTCAACGATTGGAGTTTCTGGCCGTGAATTCCCAGAGTGGAAAGAGGTTTCATGTTTTCTGGAAAAAGTACCTATCCAAAAAGAGGATGGAAGAATAGTTTTGCAGATTCCAGAAAATTTCTGGAGATTCTACAATCTGGATAGGAAGCACAGAGTTGTATCGGTGAACGGAAACAACATTTTGATAACTGTTTCGGGAGACATTGTTGAAGAGAAGGAGTATCCTTCTTAGCGCCTCATGAAATGAGCGCGTGTTTCTGCATTTTTCCCCAGTAACAAACAATACAACAGACTTCGAAAACATAAAATCCTAGTTCACTTGAGCTTTCTGAAATACGTGATTGCGACAAAGTCGAAAAAGTTAGAGTAAGTGAAAGAATCAGATAAAAATCATGAAAATCGTGGTTCTCAAACGTAGAGATTTGTTAATGGAGAGGCTATTATTCATCTCAGGAAAGAAGATTCACAAAGAAACAGAGAGTGTTACATGTGTAGAGTGTGCACACACGCACACATAAATTAAGCAATGGTGACCGAGAGAAGCACTTGTATCTCGATGATGTTTTTGAGCTTCAATTCGGAATCTGAATTCTGGATAAGAGATTAATATGTTCCCAAAAAATTTGTTTCTTCTGGAGGCAACAAAGCGTGGTTAAAAAGCTAATAATTGAAATGGTTTTGGTTCCAGAATCTTTTGGGAAACGAGCTGAAGAAATTGAACGAGATATTTTAGAGGAACTCCGCCACGGACTTTTAATCATTCCTTGGTGCGACAAAGTCGAAAGAGTCAGGGTTGTTGAGTAGAAGGATTAGACAAAAGTGATGAAAATCGTAGATTCCTAAATGTAAAAGAGGTTGGCT
Source organism: Candidatus Bathyarchaeota archaeon (assembly GCA_018396615.1). Taxonomy (GTDB): domain Archaea; phylum Thermoproteota; class Bathyarchaeia; order Bathyarchaeales; family Bathycorpusculaceae; genus JAGTQT01. The sequence goes on along the minus strand of JAGTQT010000004.1, from coordinate 12,219 downwards.
TTTATTTCTCTTCTTTCTCTTTCTTCGTAACTGCCTCGTTGGCTCCCTTTCCAAAGGCTTTTACCACGCCGAACCCTTTCTTTAGACCTTTCCCAACAACTTCTCCTGTCTTCTCTGCAGTTTTTCAGCTTTAGCTCAATCAGCAATTTACGAGAATGAATATTTATCAATAATTAATTCTGGATATGAATTAGTGCTCCGAAAAACTAATCTGCAAAAAATTGAAACATTCGATGAAGAGGATGTATGATACAGAGTCGCATCTGCAAGTTTTTCTCAACGTTTTTTCTACTGATTTCTGTAATAGTCATCAGCGATGTTGTGGCTTTCTCGACAAATTCTTTAAATGACCCTCTGGTGCCCGATCAGTGGGGCTGGCTGCGAATTCACTGCGACATGGCTTATGATACGGGATTTCACGGTTCAGGAGTCATTATCGCAGTGCTTGATACAGGGGTTGACACAACGCATCCAGACTTGAAGGATAATCTGATTAGTGGCTACAATTTCGTGGACAAAAACGATGATGTTACTGATTTGGATGGGCACGGCACCATGGTTGCGGGTATAATCGCAGCCGCAGCCAACAACAGTATAGGCATCGCTGGGGTAGCGCCAGAAGTGAAAATTATGCCATTAAAAGTGTTAACAAGCAAGGGAGGCAACTGGATCGATCTCGACTTGGCAATAATATACGCAGCTAACCATGGGGCGAAGATAATTACAATGAGCTTGGGAGGTAAAAGTTCGTTGCTTTTTGATGCAGCTACGCAAGCCGCTATCAATTTTGCCTATCAGCAGGGATGCGTGTTAATAGCTGCGGCGGGCAACGACAATAGCAGCGAGCCCTTCTATCCTGCATCTTATGATAAGGTAATAGCAGTTGCAGCCATTGACCAGAACGATACGAAAGCCTCGTTCAGCAATTACGGCAACTACATAGATATATCAGCCCCGGGCGTGAACATTCTTTCGACCATGATAAATGGCACATACGCATATGGAAGTGGCACCTCTTTTGCCACACCTTTTGTTGCCGGCGTCGCTGCACTCCTGTTATCGAAGCATCCGAATCTTACACCTCAGGAAGTTGAGGAAACCCTATGCCAATATGCAGAAGACCTCGGAGAAAGTGGATGGGACACATTTTATGGATGGGGATTAGTTAATGCCTATTCAACCATCACACAAACACCAATCCCAGAATTCTTAAACGTATTTTCATTGATGTTAATCATGGCTCTTTCCGGAACATGGTTATGCATAGTTAAGAAAACAATTTACGAATGAAAAATTGCAAGGATGTTTTAAATACTACGCAACTCGTGCCTATACGAATCTTTTTGGTTGCTATCCCGAAAACGAGAGAACAACAAGCTGACGGTTGGCTATAGTAACCGTGTTGCCTGCAAGGTTTGAGAAGAATCTGCCCTTTACAATGTGGAGGCCGGCTGTCACCAGCTCGCACCACAATGAAGTGACAGAGTTAGGATAGTTACTGCTGTAAGGAGATTGCCATGAAGTGGATGAAGATTTGTCAACTGCATCAATATTCAGTAAGGTTCCCTTTCCTTCAAAGTATTCCGTTGCGCTAGGGTTTCCAGCGGTGTAAATGACTAATAAATCTGAGTCTTTTGGCAAGGTACCGGTTACAATCGCTTCGATGTCATCAACTGGTGTGTCAAGGAGCGTTGAGGTGGACAATGAGGACTCCTTAAACCACAAGGTAACCAGACTCGCAGGGAAGCAAAACACAATTAATTGACGCTCATCGATCGTCACAGTCTTTCCGTTGCCCATTGAAAAGAACCTGCCCTTAACCGTGTGAGAACCAGTAGCTAAGGAAACTGCATATACTATAGTGGCTGAGTTAGCCTTGTCTGCCGCATATGGAGATTGCCATTGTCTTGTGGAAATATCTGTCCCATCAATGTTTAGCGTAACACCTTTTGCAGAAGCCTCAGTCGAGCCACGCTTGTTTCCAGCATTATAGACTATGAAAGCCACAGAATTTTCCGATAGCGTAAAGGTAACAGTCGCTTGTGGATCATCCACGGGCGTAGTGGACTTAGTGTTAACTTGAACAGCCGATCTGGCGTAACTGGCTACAACGTTTGGGAACTAGTAGGCTACAATCTGCCTTGTGTCAATTGTAACAGTGTAACCAGGATAATTGGCGAAAAATCTTCCTTTGATGGTGTGAGGACCTGCGGTTAAGGTAGTTGCATAGGCAACCGTTACTGAATTCGCCTTGTTGTTGCCATATGGAGATTGCCACGAGAAGGCTACATCTACGCCGTCGATATTGATGGCACAGCCTTTACCGTCATAGTCTTCAGTTGATCCTAGCTTGTTCCCAGCGTTATAAATTATGAAAACTTGAGAAGCCTTTTCTAAGCTTATATTTAAAATAGCCTCAGCATCATCAACTGGCGTGCCAGAAGTAGTTGACACTTGAACCTCTGAGGACTTGAAAGCCCTCCTATACTCGAAGTTGATAGGTGTTATGGTTACGGTTGCCGTGTATGAGACTACGGAATACACAACTATGGGGCACGACATTAAGAGCAAAATAGTTAGAGAAATGCCAGCAACTGTTTTCCTTATGTTTTCGCGTCCTTTATTAGTAATTCTCTGCTTCCGTTCAACTTCTTCTATTTCTGGGAGCGGTTGGCTTTCAGGGGCTGCTATTATTGCTACTTTGTCTTTCTTTTTTGAAACTTTCCTATGAACCAGATAATCATTGACGAGCATTGCACCGAAAATCATTGCGCTAAATCCTCCATATGCACACACGTAACGGGCGTAGTCTCCCAATAAATAGTAGAGTCCCATTCGTTCGACCCAATGGAATAGTGCCAAGTTGGCTGCCCATAATCCGGTAAGTAGCGTTGCCAACCCGAGAATGAATCTTATCTTTAGATAAGATATATCCCGCTTGGAATTTGCTTCTTCCTGCTGAGAAGTTTCATAGTTTGTTTTGGAAGTTGTTCCTTGTCCTTGTTTAGGCGTTTCAGAAGCTATCTCTTGAGCTTCAAAGACAGATTCTTGGGTTTCAGTAGCTTGTGACATCTTCTCTGCCTTCGTTTCTCTCCTTTTCAAGAAGAAAAAGGAGGAACCTTAGAACGAGTTTTGTGGCAATGGCGTGTACTGGAACGTAGCTGTTATTTGAGTCGTTTCGTCGACTAAGTCATAGGAGTACGTTACTTTGATGAGGTAATATCTTGTTGTCGATAAGCCTTGATGGACGTAGCCAACATCTCCAGGTGTCAATCCATTAATGTAAGCTTTTGTTGTCGAACCTGTAGGGGCATCATACAATGTTTCGTCAGCCCAAGCTGCGCCAGTCCAGTATTTTACTGTTATTTGAAACTTTGAGAATTTGCTGCTGTTGACTGCTGATGTTAGCTCGATTTTCACTGCGCAGACTTGATTTGCGTCTGTCACAACTTTAAAAGCGTATGTGTTTGGATTGTTTGCGTCAAACGTTGGTTCTGCAACGCCTCCAGGTAAATACCTGAATTTGTCTACATCATTCACGTAGACGGCCCAAGAATCTGATGTAGCTCCAATACTGAATTGGATGGTGGGAGTTATGGTTACCGATGCCGTGTATGTCACTAAAGCCAATGCAATCATTGTTAAGGAAGCAAGGCAGAGTAGGCCCTTTACTCCCAGTATTGCTCCAATTTTTCTCAACCTTTTCATTTTCATTCTCCTTTGGACATGAATTTTGATTTGAATTCTGAAAACGGTATATAAGTAGTTTATGAATTGTCGATTCATTTATGCGTAAATTGGCAGAATTGCACATTATTAATGTTCGAGTGAACATTACTGTGTAACTCATTGAATTATTGAGTCTTTCTTTGCAAGCTATAGATGGAAAAAGCCCTCAAGGCGGCTGTCAAATTTCTGAACTGTATTGGTAGCCGAGAATCATTGAACACTTGGATTTGTTAAAGCGGCTCAAGTCTGCTCAACCAAAAAATGTAAATCCAACCAGAAGACACTTCTTGATTATGCTAAGCGACTTAGATAAGAAAGTGTTGGGTGAACTTCTGCGAAACGCTAAAATAAGCGACAGAAGCTTGGCAAAAAAGCTGAAAGTTTCACAGTCAACCGTGACACGTGTTCGCAATGAACTTGAACGTGAAGGATACATTAGACGCTACACGATTTTACCTGATTTAGGAAAATTAGGCTGCGAAATAATAGCATTCACTTTCGTCAAAATGAACCCAGAGATCCAGTCCAAAATTGAAGACGTAAAAAAGTATGCTAATCAATGGCCAAATGCGATTTATGCCTCAAGAGGAGAAGGAATGGGAATGACTGGAGTTATTATCTCTCTGCATAGAAATTATACGGATTACCTTCAAAAACTAACCATATTCAGGAAAGACTGGGCACAATATCTGGAAGAGCTACAGAGTTTCATAACGGCTGTCGGCGAAGGCACAATAAAAGAATTTTCCTTAGAATACATTGCAGAATGCCTCAAATAACGCAGCATTTTCACCGAGCATTCCTCCCTCTTATGCCCAAAAATATTCTTAACTCTTAATATAGCAAATTACTTGTCAAAATTATAGAGACAGTAGCCCTAACTGTAGACTTTTTCTACTAAGAGGTTTCTCCTTCTTGCACAAAGAACGAGAAAGGAAAATCCACAATCTAGACTTTGAACTGTGCACGGTTTGTTGGTAGCCATGTAGGTTTAAATTTGAATTTAGAATATCGGAGTTGCTTAAGGTCGGGGGGCTTATGTAGTTTGCAGAAGTTTGCTAACTGTAGGGCTTAGCAGTCTCGGTCTTTTAGGCGGTATATCAGAGTTAAATTGATAAACATATAAGTTAAGATGTGTATCTGTGAAGGTCTTGAAGAATGAGTAAGAAACTGATAACTTCAGGCATTGTTCTTATTATTCTAGGTATTCTCATAATAATAATTCCCAAACCAAACACAACTAACCTAGACACTGTACTATCCATCACTGGACATGTGCTAGGAATTGTTGGAATAATCTTGGCTGTAGTTGGTTTTGGTACTATTCTGGCAGACCGATTGTAGGCGCAACTGTCAACCGAAAAGCTACAAGATATAGAATTAACCTGAGACGTTACAGAACCGGTTACCAAAAATTTAGTGTTCACGCGAAAATTCTCCAATACTTTTCTCAAAGAGCTGTTCTTGTCGTCGCCTTGAATAACATTGGATGAAGCGCGCGCTGAACCGCTACATTTGAGCGTAAGACCGCATCGATCTCTGGATGATTTTGTGCTCTAACATGACCCCGTGTTGATGCCGAAGGTGACTCATGGTTCTGTTGTCAACGTAAGAGCCATACTTAGTCTTCTTTCTTTTTTCTTTTTAGATAGGCTTCAACAAACCTAGTGAGCATAACCTCAGGCTTCTTTAGGTCAACTTCGCTCATGCCCTTGTATTTGAAAAGCAATAACTGCCACTCTTGAATAGGCCAATTCCTCATAAGTTTGTCACGTTCCTCTTTCAGCTTCACTATTTTTTGCAGTACTCTCGCAACTCTTCGCTTGCGTTTCTTGAGTTTAAGTTCATCTGGTTCTGTTCTTTTCCATGGTTCAATAGGAATAGGATCAAGATTCCTAAGAGCCTCAGCCATAAATCTTCTCTCTTCGTATAACGCAGCTTCATACTTGAGGTCAAGTGACATTATCTCATTGTAAGTTTCAATCTTTCGAAATATCTCCCAATCTGCCATAAGGAATTCAAAACTCGGCGAGAGTATACGACCGTGTAGCCCTAACATGCGATGAATAAAATCGAATAATATAGCATTCTCCGACAATTCGTCTAATGGACCAGACAAATTATCCTCGATGCTTTTCTTAAGGAGATGACGAAACCCATCCTCGTAATAAACGCGCTTGAATTGCTCCAGTGATTTAGAAAAGACTGGCAAGAGATATCCCCAGTTATTGAAAATCCTGTCCAGATCTCTCCAAGGCTCATATTCGGGATTGTCTAGACCAGTCAAAGCAAGGCATAGACCAGCAAGAGTTAAAGAGTACATCTTCCCGACTGGTCGTCCTCGTGAACGTTTTGCTTTAGCAAGAATATCAGACCCTTTGATTTCAAGCAATCCCTTCCTTTTCAGACTCTTCAAAGCAACATAAATCGATTTATCGGAGTATTCATGAATTTGTTTGTAGATGCTATATCCATAATCTGGTTTATTCGTTAGGAGATATGAGAGGACAGCTTTCTCTGGCTTATTTAGAGAAGTAGGATTGACTAGCATTTTTCTACCTTCAATATTCTACCCAAGTCGAATATTCTACTACCAAAAGTCGAATATTAATTTTACGTGTATTATTACTGTATGAGGCTGAAAAAGATGGCTGAACAAAAGAGGCCAATCGGAAAAATCCTTGTGCATGACGAAAGAGGCTACGCATATCTGCCAAAGATAGTCAGAAACGAGATAGGCTTGGAAGGAAAAGGCGCTATTTCCTTCTACGTTGATGCCAACTGCGTGTTACTTGTCAGAGAAAGCGCAACAAAAGACGAGATCCTCAAAGGCCTAGACATCCTCAAAGGCGACCTGAACCTACGCTGGAAAGAAGAAAAGGAGCAGCAACCATGAGTCAAAGCCTCGACGAGAAATCTCAAAGACTTGGTCAGATGCTAGCGCAGATTAGGAATGCTCTTCAAGGAGCAACTGAAGCCATTGATGCCTACACCAACTTTCTTGGAAAACCGATGGAGCCCACATCTTTCGTGAAAGAAGAGACGTTTACCATTCTCAAGTTTGAACTGGCGAAAAGCGAGCGACTGGGCGAATATGAAGTAGCTCTCAAGTCCAGCAACTTGCCTGACAAGTGGAGTCACGCCTACAACATTCTGAGACAAAACAATGCTGTCATCAACTCTCGTTACTCTGGACCCAACTACCGTTTTTCTTACTGGCTCTATGGCGAGAACAGAATTTACAGACAGAGATTGAAAGCGCAAGGTTGACTGAGGAAAAACCAGACATGACCACTGACGGCTCTAACAAGGATTATTTGAAGCATAAGTGCGGCGAATGTGCAAGATTCAAAGTTCCTGATAGCGGATGCTGGAACAGCTACGACATTCAACAAGGAATACTGTTGCCTTCTGACCAAGCATGTGATCGATTCTATCCAAGATATGAAAAACAGAAAGAAAGGAAAGCGAAGAAGCAGTTGAGAGACGCGGGGTTATGTGACAGTGGCTACTTTGAAGCAGTTTATCATAATAGCAAGCCATGTTTTCTGGTCAAAGAGGACAATGGCTTCAATGTTGCTGAAAGCATAGAAGTAGATGAGCAGGTTTTCTATCCAAAAGAGGCTAAACATGTTCCATACGAGCCTTACTGTTACTTTGAGGGAGCTGTTCCAAACCGAGAGGAGCTGTTCTGGAAAGTCAACCGAGAATTTCAAACATTCGTTGACGTTGAAGCAATCTGGAGAGACGTTCTAAGTGCATGCGTTCTCTTAAGCTATCATCAAGAAAAGCTCCAGACAGTTCCATACGTCTTCGTTTATGGAGACAATGAAAGCGGAAAAAGCACTGTTCTGCAAGTATTGAAGTTTTTATGTTATAGGCCAATGTATGGAGTGACAATTCCTTCAGCAGACATCTACGGATTCTTGGAAGACTCGGACGCGATAGGCTGCATACTTGAAGATGAGGTTCAAGGAATCCACAAGGACACAGACAAAATCAAAATCTACAAGGCTGGATATAAGCAGGGAGCAGTAGTTCCAAGAACCATAATAACCCAGCATGACCGCATCATAAAATACTATAACACTTTCTGCTTCAAAGCATGTGCCAGCGAACAAATACCGCAAGTCAAAGGCTTTAACGAAAGATTCCTGTTCATCCCGATGGTTGAAGGCTCTCCGGAAAAGGAATGGGCTGACATAGCTAGGGAAGACCTGGAGAGACTCCGCAATTTGCGAAACATGCTTCTGAAATGGCGTTTGCTGAGCAGGGATTGGCAGCTTCCAGAAATAGAGCTCTCCATGAGGGGCCGATTGAAGGAACTGTGGAAACCAATCTTGCAGATAACACAAGGGTTGACGGTTTATGACGGATTATCCAAGTTTGTTGAAGATCAAAAGAAGGAACGATTAAGCCTCAAACAAGATACTTTAGAAGGGAAAATCGTCAAAGTTGTGACCGAAATTCATAATGAGGCAAAAGACAGCCATCCTAACATTCCTTTTCAGATAATCTGGAGACGTCTGCAAGAAGAGCTGGATGGCAAGATAGACGACAAGAAACCCAATGTAATGGACACAAGCGAATTTTTCCAGGTGACAAAGAACAAAGTCGGATACAGGCTACGAGAGGTTCTGAATGGAAAATCCAAACCTGTACGACAAAAGGATCCGGAAGGCAATGACATAGTTATCAAAGCCTACGAGTTTGATCCAATCAAGCTTAGGAAGGTTGCCAAGAAATACGGTTATGAACTTGTAACCAAGTTACCGAGCAAACCAAGTTCCGACTGTGTGCAACCACCTAAACCCATAGAAAAAGAAGAGGAAAAGAATGTTAACAAGGGCTTGGACGTACTCCAGCAACTCGGTAAACTTTGTGACTCAGTTACGAGCGAAATTGAGTCTTCTAGCCTGCCTATAGAGAATTCTTCTATATTTGAAAATGCTAAAGAGAAAAATGCCGTGGGTAAAGAGAACCCGAACTCTATAACAACAGTTCAGGGGGCTCTTGAGTATGTGAGGAGCCGTTTTGTTGAAGGAACCGAGGAAGAGTGGATCGGTTTTGTTATTGATGCTGGTTTGTCTGTGAAAGAGGCTAAATCTCTTTTTGAGAGTTTGAAAGGTGAAGAGCTGTTTTGGTTTGAGCGTGACGGACAGACGTTTTGGAGATGGGTAAGAGAATGAGCCAAGGTTCTGTGGAAAAGAAGCATAAGAAGCTTGTCAAGTTGATCCGCAAAGTTGCCAAAGACGTGTTTTATGAGTTGATGAATGAGCATCTTGATGATTATGAGCATAAGCGGAAGCCAGCCGAGGAAGTGTCAGATTATGAGTCTTGAAGAGAGAATGCAGAGCATCCTTGACCGGCTTGGCGTTCCTTTGAGGGTTAAATGGATTCCTAAGATTAACATAGCCAAGCATGGCGAGATCACTTCAGGAGTCCTCTACGTTTACGACAAGAACGAGTCAGAAGCGTGGTTGACCTTTCAGCATGAGGTTTTCGAGTACAAGTTCAAAGAAGTCACCTATGTCTATCGCACTCTCGTAAACAGTCTGATTGAAGGCTTCGAAAAACTCGCCTACGAGAGAAAGGAAAAATTCCTCGAGTTCTTGCCAAGAATCCTAGACGCTATAGCTCAACAAAGGGAGAGGTGAGCATGACCGAATCTGAAGCTATTCTAAAGTCGTCCTCAATTAGACACTTAGCGTGATGTTATTCATCGTGCTAGAGTTATCTTATTCACTAACGATTAAAACAGCCACCCGTAAGCAAAAGTCAGAGCAGGTAGGGATTATGACAATTGTTTTATACAGGTTCAACATTGAAACTCGACTTGCAAACTAGGTATGCTGAGATTTGACCTAGAACTAGCCTCAATCGTGCATTAAGGATCCTAAAAACTGTAGGTTTATCTACATGGAGTGGTGCGGGCAACATGCGCACCATAATGGTGTGGGCTTAATGTGTATGTGAGCCGTGCCCCATGTATCTTTTTCTTCGACGACATCGATGGGCGCATCCTTCATGAGGTTTGCGTCGTATTCTAGGGTGCAGAGGTCATCTTTGAAGTGCCGACATTGATTCATTCTTAGCTTGCCTTGAAAGAAGAGGGGTTTTAGGATTTCCTTCAGCTTTGTTGGTGTCTCCTCCACTTGGCGTTGCAGGCTGGTTATCTGTTGCTCTAGTTGATCTTGAAGTAGCGTGGGCACTGTTTCTTCTGGCTTGCTTTCCAATGCCGTTAACTCGGCGTGTTTCTTGGCGCATGCTTCAACAAGGAGGGGATTGCGTCCCTGTGCAACGATTTGGGTGGGGGTCCACTTTTTCTCCAGCATCTCAAATATCTCTCGCATCTGCATACTCGTTTGCCAATCGCGTCCAGCGCTGAGGAGGACGTCGTCCAGCCTTACGCTCTGGCCCAATTCAGCTGGAGCCTCAGTCCTCTTTGCCTCTCCCTTTTTCTCGATGACTTTCTGGTTTTTGGAGGCTTTTGGCGGTTTCTCCTGCGACCTTTCTTCCATCATGACGGCGTACCTCGCTTGAAGTGTGTCCCAGTCTTTTTGGTTGAAGCGGCCGAGTCCTCGAGTGGCGCCTCCTTTCTTGAGGCACATGTACTCGCCCTTTCCTGATCTGAAGCTGTAGGGGTGATAGCCTTCGTGTAGAAGCTGGTCTACCTCGACCCAATCGATCAATATCTCCCACCTCAACTGTACGTGTTAACTTTTAACTTGCATCCTTAAAAGACTGTAGTTAACAAGTAAATTTTTTACTCGCTTACTGGGAAGTAAATCACGCAAGAAGCCTTTTCTAGCCTTCTTTTACGGCGTTTAACTCTTGAATAAGCCTTAAGCAAGGTGTTAGCTCCGCATCTTCAGATCAGTTGAGCGACTATCCCATGTGGGTTCAAATCCCACCCCCCGCACTGCGATTAAACGCCTATATTTTGTAGCCTTTTCAACGACTTTTTATAGGTTTAAGTGGCTTTGCACGGAGTGCGCAATAAAAGTTCTAACAATAAAGTTGTAGAGTGTTGACATTGTAAGAAAAGTAAGAAATATTTGGCAAATTCACTTATAATTGGAAGAAAGGTGTTGTTTGTAATGAAGAAAGGAAAGTGTATGAAAGACGTTATGGTGTATGGCTTGTCCACAGTGAGCGATAAGGGTCAGATTGCCATTCCCGTAGTCATTAGGAGAGAGTTGGATCTGAAAAAAGGCGACAAATTGTTAATAATAAAGCGAAGCGATAACGCAGGTTTTACGTTCATTAAACTGGATCTGATGGACAAGCTTATGGACAAGATAAGAAGTGATGAGAAGTTCTTTGAAAAGCTGGGTTGAAGGAGGTGAGAAAACGCCGACATGTAAAGATTGCAAATTCTACAAGCCCATAGATGAAAACAAGGGAGACTGTTTTGGACATGAAGTTATGGCAAAAATGCCTGCAGAAAAGTGTCCAGCAAAATCGTTCCAACCAAGAAAGTAGAGACTGACCTACATCTAAAAAGAAATATGGCTTCAGCATTCCATTACTATGAAGAAAGGGTGAGAAGATTAACATGTCAACTATAGAACAAATATTAAAATCAAGAAATAAACCAAAAGAAAAAGTTGATGCTCTGGCAAAAGAAGTCAAAGAAAACAGAATCTCCATTGAGCAGTTGATCGATTATTTTGAAGTTGGTTCTGTTTCTGAAAAAGGAAGTTGTGTAGAAGCAATAGAACGTATCGCTCGTGACAAACCAGAAATTGTCGTGTCGCACATTGATTTTATTATTGATCACATCAACGATCAAGCTCCAAAAATAAAATGGGAAACTGCCAGAGTTATTGGAAATCTTTCTCAAAAATATCCAAATGAAGTTGCAAAGGCAGTTCCAAAACTCTTATTGGATACGAAGGATGCTGGAACAGTTGTTAGATGGAGTGCGGCTTTTGCATTAACGGAAATTGCGAAGAATAACCTGAAACTACAAAAAGAACTTGTGCCAAGATTTAAGGAAATTGCGGAAAAAGAAAAGAACAATGGCGTCAAAAACCTCTACATTAAAGCCTTAAAAATCTTAGAGAAATAGCTTCCGTGCCCTTTCAACTATGGTCGGTCGATCGAGCAAATCGAAAACTAAACTTTAACCCAGTTAAGACTTAAATTCTCGCTTGCCACAGCAAACCTTCTTGAAAATTTCTTTAGAAGAGAAGCCCTACATAAAGGCTTGTAAAATTCCGAGAATTTAAACCGAAGTTTAAACCTAATCCCCCGCACTGAAAGTCAAGATTAGCGTTTAAAATTCTTGGTTTGGCATTTTATAAAAAGTTGCAGTTTCAAATGAAAATGTTTTGGCAATTGTTTCTCTATTTTTCAGATCATCATCTTTGAGGTTATGTAACTCCATCGAGTTACAGTAACTATTTATTTTCTTAACCCCTTTTTTTAAATCAGTTGATACAGTATGGAGAGCGTCGTCAAGAGACTGCAGCGGATTGGGCTTAC
>JAGTQT010000003.1:45210-60372 GCA_018396615.1 Candidatus Bathyarchaeota archaeon | reverse complement strand
TCCGCTTCTGAGCCTTCTCGGTCGATGACACTGTCAAATTCGTCTAAAGAGAGAATAACGTAGGCGTTTTCCTCATCCAGAACCTGCATAAGAATGCGTAGAAGTTCCTCAGAAGAATAGCCTCTTGCCGGAAAATTCGGGTGAAAAGCTGAAACAACATGCTGCAATATAAGGAAGAGACGCCCGCGATATTCGCGGCAATTCACATGAACATATTTGAGGTTAAGGCGGCGTTTAGCTGCCTCCATCGCGATGTTAGCTCCGAACCTTTGGGAAAGCACAGTTTTGCCCGTACCGACATCGCCTGTTATTATTAGTCGCTGCGTCATCTTCTCAGGAGAGTGAAGCGCAAAGCTGAAGAACTCGGTCAAAAGTTTCAGCTCCTTTTCTCGGTGAGGAAGACTATTGGGGATATAGCTTATGTCAAGCTTGGCTTCATCTTTAAACACGCTCGAGTAGGCTTGCACTAGATCAAACCTCGACGTATTGTCTTCGCCAACTAGGCAATAAAACTTCTCGGAAACTGAGCGTCTTTTTCAGGCAACAAAAAGACTAATAAGCAGAAGTCTATTTCCATATTGCAAAATGATTCCCAGATATTTCTTCCTAACCAAAGGCGTCGGCAAACACAAGGAACAACTACAATCATTCGAGCTAGCCCTCAGAGACGCAGGCATACAGCACTGCAACATCGTAAGCGTTTCCAGCATCGTCCCGCCAGGCTGCACGTTGATCCCCAGAGAGAAAGGCTTGAAAATGATAAGCCCTGGAGAGATAACCTTCGTTGTGCTCGCAAGAAACTCGACTAACGAGCCGCACAGGCTTGTTGCCTCCTCCATAGGTGTGGCTATCCCCTCAGGCAAGCACTATGGCTACCTATCTGAACATCACTCCTTCGGGCAACCAGACGACAAAGCCGGAGACTACGCGGAAGACCTCGCAGCAACAATGCTGGCTACAACCATGGGCATACAGTTTGACCCTGAAATCGCGTGGCACGAAAAAGAGCAGCTTTTCAAAACAAGCGGCATGATAATCAAGACAACAAACATCACGCAGTCAGCAACCGGAGACAAAAGCGGTCTTTGGACAACTGTGATTGCAGCAGCAGTCTTCGTGCCCAAAAAAATCAGGATAACCCACTGAAAACCCGCTTTGACTAATGATAACCCACCCTTTTTTATTCCCAAAACAATAATAACACTCTAGATCAACGCTAGTTACGGTGAAAGCTTCTTGCACAGAAAGCTGCAACCCCCACTTATCCTAGTCAACTTCAAGACATACCTTGAAGCAACAGGAAAGCAAGCAATCAAGCTGGCAAAGGAGGCCGAAAAAGTACACCAAGAGACAAAAATCTCGATAGGCGTCTGCCCTCAGCCTGCCGACATTGCCCCAATTGCTAACGCTGTCGAAATCCCAGTTTTCTCTCAGCACATAGACCCAATAAAACCAGGCGGACACACAGGACACGTGCTTGCTGAATCGGTCAAGCAATCCGGCGCCATGGGAACACTGATCAACCACTCAGAAAAACAGCTAAAGCTCTCCGACATCGACGAAGCCGTGAAGCTAGCACGGGAAAAAGAGCTAGTCTCATGCGTCTGCGCAAACAACCCCAGCATAAGCGCCGCCGTAGCCACTTTGCAACCCGACATAATAGCCGTTGAACCCCCAGAGCTCATAGGCACAGGGATACCGGTCTCAAAAGCCAAACCAGAAGTCGTCACAGACACTGTTAAGCTTGTTCGAAAAGTCAACCCCGAAGTAGTGATACTCTGCGGGGCAGGCATAACCCGTGGCGAAGACGTTGCAGCAGCCCTAAAACTCGACATGCAAGGCGTACTTGTTGCAAGCGGCATAGTAAAAGCAAAAAACCCCTACTCCGTCATGCTCGAGTTCGCAAACGCTGCAAAAAAACAGTAGGCTGAGACAAACCTTGAAAGTTGAACCAGAATGCTGCGCATGCATACTTAGCCGAGGAGTAGCCGAAACCATGGAAGCAACAACAAATCTTGCATTCCGCTTCAGAGCCATGACCGACCTGCTACGACTTTTAAGCAGAGAATTCAAGCCTACAGCGGTGCCAGCAGACCTCGGCACAAAAAGAGACCGCCTCATCAAACGGGTCACAGGAAACAATGACCCATACAAGAGAATCAAACACATAAGCAACGAAAAAGCCCTAAAACTGCTACCCTACGCGCGAAAACTTGTTGAAGCAGGCTACAACCAACAAGACCGATTCAAAAACGCCTGCTTAACTGCCATGGTCGGAAACACAATAGAATTCGACATACCAGGACACAAAATCACATTCAACACCCTAAAAAAGAACTTCAGAGACGCCAAAAAAGACCTATGCATAGACGACACAGGAAAAGCGTACGAAATTGCCAAAAAATCACAGCGCGTACTGTATCTCACGGACAACGCAGGAGAAATAGTCTTCGACACACTACTCGTGGAGCAGCTCAAGAATATGGGATTAAACGTAACCGTTGCCGTTAAAGGAGGATCAATCATCAACGACGCAACATTAGAAGACGCAAAAGCCTCCAAGATGGACGCGGTCGCAGACAAAATTATTACAACGGGGACAGATGCCGTGGGACTATCATTAAAAGAAGTCTCACAAGAGTTTCTTGAGGTCTACGACGGCGTGGACATGGTTTTCGCCAAGGGCATGGGCTACGCTGAAACTCTTACCGAGCTCAAGCTGAAGAAGCCGCATCTGCTTCTTTTTAGAACGAAGTGTAATCCGGTTGCCAACTATTTTATAGTACCCAAAGAGAAGAATGTTGCCAAGCTGATGCCGTAAACTATGCATCCTTTAATAAAGCTTGACCAAGCCGCGCTTTCACGCTTTGAAGAAGCTATCAAAAAAGAGTGGCTTATAACGAATGGTTTAGGAGGGTATGCTTCTTCCACCGTGCTGGGATTGAATACAAGAAAATATCACGGGCTTCTGGTTGCAGCTTTGCATCCTCCTACAGACCGCAGAGTTTGCTTGGCGAAGCTTGACGAGGAGGTATGCGTAGGAAACAACGTATATCCCTTAGGTGCGACTGAATTCCAGAACACCATCTTCCCTCAAGGCTTCCTTTCCCTAAAAGAGTTCTCTCTCACGCCATTTCCAAAAAATGTCTACGAAGTACAAAAAATCAAGATTGAAAAAACAGTTTTCATGCCGCACGAAAAAAACGCCGTAATAGTTCTCTACAAGATACTTAATGCAAATAGCCTCGATGCCAGAATCCGAATCTCTCCACTAGTCAACGGCAGAGGCTTCCACTCAGTAACAGAGAGATGGAAAACCCAGCAGAACCCTACCCAAAGATATAGCAACGCAAAACTCCACATAAGCTTCAACCAGCCACAGTCCACGATGATTGTAGTTACTACTGGTGGACGTTATGAAGCATCTGAAAAATGGATTGAACGAATATACTACAGGGAAGAAGCCGCACGCGGCGAAAGCTGTCTAGACGACTGCTATCAAACCGGCTTCTTCGAAATGGAAATCCAAGCAAAGAAACATGAAAGCTTTGCTATCGTTGCTGTCGCAGACAGCAGTCCAGATGCTGCAGAAGGTAGTTTAAATGAGCTGCCTGCATCATTCTATGATCTAGAAGCGCTTTACGAGAAGGAAATGAAACGCCGCGAAAGACTCTTGGAGAAACTTTACGAAAAGCATGTCTCTTTCTCAAGACAGGAATGGCTAAGCTGGCTTGTCTTGGCGACAGATGCCTTCATAGTGAAAGCTGCAGATTTAGGTAAATCTGTGATTGCAGGCTACCATTGGTTTGAGTGCTGGGGCAGAGACGCATTTATCTCGCTGCCTGGGCTTATGCTTGTCACTGGAAGGATCGACGATGCCCGTAGCGTTTTCCTCAGTTTCAAGCAGCATCTTAAGCAGGGCTTAATTCCTAACTTTATCGCGGAGCCCTCCACTCTGCCGGCTTACAATTCAGTGGATGCTTCACTCTGGTTTGTGAATGCAGTTTTTCAATATCTGAAATACACTGGAGACTTTAGCTTTGTTCAGGAACATTTATGGGAAGCCGCAAAAGCCATTATTGAAAACTACGTGAAGGGAACAATGTTCAATATTTCTTTGGATAGCGATGGCTTGCTAATTCATGGCAGCCAGCTTACATGGATGGATGCCGCTGTGGACGGCAAGCCTGTGACGGCTAGAGATGGAAAAGCTGTAGAAGTTCAAGCCCTATGGTACAACGCATTAAAAGTGATGGAGCTGCTCGCAAGAAAGTTTGAGGAGCCAGACGAGGCGGCAAGGTACAGGTCAATAGCTGCGAAGACTAGGAAAAGCTTTAGTGAAAAGTTCTGGAACGCTGAGAAAAAATGCCTTTATGACACTGTGGAAATGAATCGCCACGATGACTCGCTGAGACCAAACCAGATCATTGCCATTGCTTTAGATTTCACTATGCTTGAAGCAGCTCGAAACGAGAGTATCGTCGACACTGTTCACCGTGAACTTTTTACACCCTTTGGCTTGAGAAGCCTAGCAAAAGGTGACCCAAGATACGTCGGCATCTACGCTGGAGACAGAAGATTCAGAGACAAAGCGTATCACAATGGCACGGCTTGGTCTTGGCTGTTAGGCCCGTTTACAACAGCGTATTTGAAAGTCAAAGGCAGCTCGGATTTTAGACGCGAGTACGCGTTTAGGAATTTTCTTTTGCCCTTTTTCACTGCACACATTTCTGATGCGGGATTAGGAAATGCCAGCGAGATTTTTGACGGTGATCCACCGCATCGACCAAAAGGATGCATTGCGCAAGCTTGGAGTGTTGCAGAGCCTCTAAGGGCATACACAGAAGATGTAATGCAGATTAGACCTAAATATGAAAAACAACTTGTGAACATGGAACAGATGTAACTCTGCGAACTAGCTTTTAGGAGGATTTTTCAGCCTTGCCCGAAGGGTTTCTGCCGCGGTTTCAGGTGTAACCGTGTTTATGTATACGCCTGTGCTTTTCTCGAATCCTGCCCACGTGGCAAGCTTTGGATAAACTTCAAGATGCCAGTGATAGTGCTTTCGCGCTTTCCTGTCTAGGGCCAGATGGAAACCATAGTTGTATGGAGGATCATTAACAAGCTCTTTCAAACCAGCCAAGCATTCCTTCAGCATTACCGTGAAAGCTTTCACTTCAGCTGGCGACATTTCTAGCGGTGTTACTTGATGTTTTTTGGGAACAATCCAGAACTCCATTGGATTAACGCTTGCATAAGGCGCAAAGGCTACGAAGCTAAAATTCTGCGTAATGAAACGCGGGCTTTTGCTTTCTTTAGCAAGGATCTCGCAGAAAATGCATCTTCCTTTCTTTTTAAAGTGTTTTTTGCTTGCTTTCATTTCTTCTTCAACCGTCTTTGGGATGAAAGGTGTGGCGATCACTTGGCTGTGCGCGTGAGAAAGAGAGGCTCCTGCATCCAAGCCGTAATTGCGAAATATTGATACATACTTGATGTAGGGCTTCCGAGAAAGCGCGCGCAGCCTGTCAAGATAAGCATTGACCACATGTAGCAGTTGCTGGCTTCCAGCATCTGCCGGATGCTCATCGTGGCATGGAGATTCTACAATAACCTCATGATGCCCAACAGCGTTTGCCAAGCCTTCACTTCTTCCAATGCGTCTTGTTTCTGTTTTGCTGCTTGGCGGCGTGAAAGCAGGATAGAGGTTCGGGATAACGCGTATAAGCCAGTCTTTGCTTCTGATGCCGTTTCTGTCTTTGGCTTTCTTCAAAGCCCTGCCTTTCTTCAAATAAAGCAGCACTGCAGGCGGGGTCATATGCTCGTTTCCCGGGCACATGGGGCAGGCGCTTGTTTTTGCTTGTTGTTTTTTCTCTTTGACTGCGAAGTCTGTTGGTCTTCGGGCACGCTTCGTGGCAATAACGACCCAGCGGTCAAGTAGATAATCTTTTCGCAGTTCGTTGAAATCCATGGGAAGTCTTCCAGCACTCAGTAAAGAGGACTGGAGCATTTAGCGTTTTCCAAAAGATGGCTCGAAACGCTAGTACTCGTAGACGCTTAGATCTGTTCCCATGAATTCCGCTACATCTATCGGCGTTATGATCATGGACTCGGTTTTGATTTGTCCAGCGGCAAGAGTCGTGTTGAATGAGTATGTGGCAAGAGATACTCCGGCGCTGCTCTTGTAGTAGAGCGTGCAGTTGCAGTTGATTGCGGTTGCTCCTGTGTTTCCTAATTGAAGTGTGGTTCGTATTCTTGTGCTGCTCTGGATTTGATGGCGAATTTGTAGCACGGTTAGCGTGGTTGATTCCACGTTGTTTTGCCAGAAGCCGAGTTTAGTTGTTGCTATTTGGTAGAGCTGTATTCCCAGCGCGAGTCCTATGATAAGCCCTGTTATTGACGCTGTAAGGAGGAGAGTAATTGTGGTTTTTGTATGGTTAATAGTGCTAGTTTGGTTCATTCTGTTTCCTCAACTGGTTTCCGAAATGGATAATTTGAGTATAAGTATTTTATGAACTAAAAATACTAACTTTTGGTTTCACCGATTCTGATTCCAAAACAGACAGAAAAACCGAAACAGAAAGCGGCAGGTCACAGAGGTTCGACACCCAGACTCCGCCCAGCCCCCAAGCCCTATGCTATTACCCGCACCCCCTTGAGCGCCAAACGTCCAGACTTAGGTTGCTCCCTCCCGGGCCTAGCCGGATTCGCCTGGCGAACACTGAAGACGGCTTCCCTACGGAAACTGCTCAGTGACCGCTGGCCCCAAGGGACGGATACTCATCGCTTCGGAAATGAGGGTATAGACGGCCTTAGATGCCTCATCCCCTGTTGTCAGCCCGTCCTATAGAGGATTTACGGTGCAGGGGACCCCTAGCCCCCCGCCTAAGACCTACCGCAAGACACCATTGAGCAAGAACAAAACTATAAAACTTTACCCCAACCAACCAATCAGGTTAACGCAAATATTATTTTCTGCGCGAAATCCGAAGCTCTTTTCAAGTCTTGCTGGTTTGGATGTTTTTTGGCTTCCTCAATGTACTTTTTCCATTCGCTCTGTGATCTGATTATTTGAAAACGTATGAACAATTTGATCCTAAAGCTAGGTGAACCTTGGCAGTGGTAGTATCCCCTGAAGTCTATGTGTTTTTCTTGGCTTATGTCCTCGAAAGAATCTATGCATTTGGATGCCCATCTATCGAAAATCGCTTGACCGAGTTCGTTTTGTTCAGGACTCCAAACCGAGTGCGTGAAAAAGCCTGCCAACTTAAATTTTGGTGATTCTGGAAACTCTTTCAAGAGTTTTTTAACTGGAGCTGCCAAATCTGATGAGTGGCAAGGGGAACCGAGAAAAACCAAGTCGTAATCATTCAAAGTTTCTGGCTTGATGTCTTTTACTCTCTTCAAGTGCGCTTCATGTTTTCTTGAAGCTTCTTCATAAATCGCCTTAGCGATTTTCTCCGTGTTTCCAGTTTCACTGTAATAAACGACTAGCACCTTCATATGGTTCCCCCTTCTGATGCTTTCAAGGCAACTGCCTTTACCATCTTTTCGTTTAAATCGTGCAAATCTTGGTTAGTTATGTGCGTGTGTGGGTGTATATAGGTATAGGTGGATTTAGAAGAGGTTGAGAATAAGTGATTGGCGAAGTAGTTTGTGGTTGGTTGGATAAAACTTTACCCCAACCAACTAGCTTTCATGGTGCTACAGAAAAGTTATAGCTAGAACCAGCGGTTATTGTTAAGAGCAAGTTGATTTCATGACAACAGAGTATCAAAGGATGATGGATGGGACACATGCGCCTGATGAACAGGAGATAGCAGATTTCATAGGAAAGCCAGCAAACGATGCTTGGACGAAGCTACGACAGTTTCTCAAGGAAAACTACGACATAGTACCCGAAATGATATTTGACAAGAAACATGGATGGGACATTCGTTACCGCAAAAGTGGCAAAACTCTAGTCACACTTACACCCGAGAAAGGCGCCGTCAGAGTTCTAATTGTTCTTGGCAAAGAGGAATCTGAGAAGGCTCTCTCGATGCGCAATGAGTTAAGCACCAAAATGTATGAACTGATAAAAAACACGAAGCAGCTGCACGATGGACGCTGGTTATGGATCAGGCTGTTTCACACCAAAGATGCCGAAGATATAGAGAAGCTATTGCCGATAAAAAGAAAACCAAAAAAGACCAAAACTTGATGCCCATAAACTGTCTTCGCTAAGAGTTGCTGGCAATTTTCATGTGTTTCAGTTCTTCAGCATAGCTTCGAATCTCTTGAAAGGTAGATTTACCTTCCAACTCGACAGTCAAAACACGAGAGTATCCCTTCCCAGCAAGCTGCAGAAGAGCACGTTTATAGTCGAGGTTTCCAACAGTGGGATAGAATAACCCAGACTGGCTTTTTCCCTGAATATGGACATTGTCAACTACGCCAAGCCTGTCTAAGAAAAGGTCAAACTCGTTAAACATCGACGCCCATTTCAAATCCAAAGTAACATGCTTAAACCCGTGAATCAAGCTGAAAGGAGTATTGCCCTCAATTACCGTAGGTATATTCTCCACCGAAAGCGCTACATCTGGAAACTCATTTTGAAACTCTTCATACACTCTCCGCAGGCGTGCAACATCAAAGCTTTTCTTCCATGGATCCCAAAAATGAACCACACACAGGTTCACTTTCAGGCTTCGACAAAACTTTAATGAATCTTCCAGAAGCCTTAAGCCCTTAGCATACTTCTGCCCTTCTTCGGAGCAGAGGTAGCAGCCCACATCGCGACTTGCATGCACCGACAAAATCCTAAACTCCTCTTTAAGAAGCTTATTAAGAATCTCATCTAAACCATGCTTCTCACAGCCCAGAGGCGCCTGTGTAGGCGTAAGCGGAGGATTCTCGCAATCCCATTCTGGAAGCAATCCAAACTCAAACCCGTCGACGGATCGCTCTTGCGAAAACTTCCGCATAACCTTCAGAACCGCGGAAAGCTCATAGTAAGATCTATCCTCAAGCCGCGGAAGCCAACCAGTTGAAAGCGAAACCAAACCCATGACTCAGCACCCAACGCTTTGCTTCTCGTTTACTACATCTAAACATATAGCGCACCTCTTATAGAAAAAGGTAAAACCGCTGCCGCGCACAATAAAACCCGAGAGGAGATACTCTTTGAAGGCCATAGCCCTTGTCACAAGCGGCGGAGACGCCCCAGGCATGAACGCTGCGATACGTGCCGTTACGCGTCTAGCATACGCTGAGGGTTTTCAGGTTTACGGCTTCGAGAAAGGTTGGGAAGGATTAATAACTAACACTTTCCGCAAACTAACCCCACGTTCAGTCGGAGGCATAATACATCTTGGCGGCACCATTTTGTACACCTCACGTTGCGACGCGTTCAAAACAGAGGAAGGCTTAGAAAAAGCAGCACAAACACTAGCAGAAAACAAGATAGCCAGTCTCATCGTAATAGGAGGCGACGGCTCCTTCAGAGGGGCATATGCGCTAAGCAAGAAAACAGATACACAGATCATTGGCATACCGGCAACAATCGATAACGATATCTTCGGAACAGAGGAAACAATAGGCTTTGACACCGCAGTAAATACAGCAGTCGCCGAAATAGACAAGATACGTGACACCGCCGTCTCGCATGAGCGTATCTTCATCGTAGAGGTCATGGGGCGCACACGCGGCTTTCTAGCTGCAACCATAGGTCTAGCAGTTGGCGCAGAAACAATACTCGTTCCGGAGGTAAAGATCAATGAAGCCGAAATCGTCAGAACCATGAAAGAGAACACTGCAAAAGGGAAACGCTCAGGAATCATAGTAGCTGCCGAAGGAGTAAAAAGCACAAATAAGCTGATGAAAACTATTGAAAAAGAGACAGGCGCCGAAGTCAGATTTAGCACCTTGGGCTACGTCCAAAGGGGCGGGAACCCCACTGCACGTAGTCGACTTTTAGCATGCTTATTCGCAGAAAAGGCAGTAGAACTGGCTGCTCTTGGAAAGGAAAACAGCATTGCCGGAATACAAGATGGAAGGATAACTCAAGTTAAACTTGAAGAGTCATGCCGCAAGGAAAAACCTTCAAGTCCGCAGCTCGTAGCGCTTGCCAAAATGCTAGCAGCATATTATAGGCGTCAGCCAAAAAACACGCTAGCTATGTCATAAAGCTCTGGGTCGACAGATTTTCTTTTACCAATAACCTTTTCCAACGGCACCGCGATAATCTTGCTTCCTCTGATCCCTACCATGTGATCAAACTTCTTTTCGTGCACAAGGTCTATGGCAGCTATCCCCAAGCGCGTAGCCAAAACTCTGTCAAAAGGCGTAGGCGAACCGCCTCGCTGAAGATGACCCAAAACCACAACGCGGGTTTCCATCTTTAATCGCCGCTCAATCTCCTTACCAAGATAGTATCCTATTCCTCCAAGCCTAATATGTCCAAACTCGTCCACCGTTTCGCTGTAAACAACTTCCTTTCCGCCTTTAGGTCTCGCTCCTTCGGCGACTACGATGATGCTGAAGTTTCTTCCTCTTTCCTGTCTACGTTTTATAGATGCGCATATGGCTTTCACATCAAAAGGTCTCTCCGGCACCAATATGGCGTCTGCTCCGCCTGCAAGCCCTGCCATAAGGGCAATCCAACCAGTGTATCTGCCCATAACTTCAAGTATCATAACTCTATGATGTGTTTCAGCCGTAGTGTGCAGCCTATCAAGGGCTTCAGTGGCAATCGCGACAGCCGTCATGAACCCAAAAGTGTAGTCAGTTCCCACCAAGTCATTGTCAATTGTTTTGGGCACGCCTACACACTTAAGTCCAAGCTTGCTAAACTGATGACCCACACTTAACGTGTCGTCGCCGCCTATAACCACAAACGCTCCTATTCCAGCTTTTTTAGCATTTTTCAAAGCTATTTGAGGAGACTTCTTGTCTTTGAAAGGGTTTGTCCTAGAAGTGCCTAGAATAGATCCTCCACGAGGAAGAATCCCTGAAGCTGCCTTCAAGTCCAGAGAAACAAACTCATTCTCCAGTAGCCCGCGCCACCCATCTTTTATGCCAAGGATATCATAATGATACTTTTGAATACCCTTCCTAACAACTGCCCTTATGACAGCATTGATTCCAGGAGCATCACCGCCTCCACTTAATACTCCAACCTTCATTATTTCATCCTGCCTAGGCTTTTCCTGAACTCCCAAACAAGCGCATCTTGCCTTTCACAACCTCTTTCATGGCGTCTTTAGCTGGACCCAGAATCTTTCTAGGATCATACTCCTTAGGCGAATTCGCAAGAACCTCGCGCACGGTCGCGGTAAAAGCCAGCCTCAGATCGGTATCAATGTTTATCTTTGCAATGCCAAGCGAAATAGCTCTTTTTATGTGCTCTTCTGGAATGCCTTTGGCTCCGCCAAGCTCGGCGCCGTACTTGGTGGCTTTCTCAATTATCCATGCCGGAACACTTGATGCTCCATGCAGCACAAGAGGTATGTGCACTTTTTCTCTAATGACCCTGAGCCTTTCAAAATCAAGTTTCGCTTCGCCCTTAAACTTGTAGGCTCCGTGAGAAGTACCCACAGCAACAGCAAGCGCGTCAACACCTGTACGCTTAACAAACTCCACAGCGGCAGCAGGATCAGTTAAGATGGCCTCTTTCTCCTCTACTGTTTTCTCTTCAACACCTGCCAGTCTGCCAAGCTCCGCTTCGACTGAAACACCTTTTGGATGCGCCAGCTCAACAACTTTTCTTGTCAAGGCAATATTCCCTTCAAAATCTAGATGCGACCCATCAATCATAACCGAAGTAAAGCCAGCAGACACACATTTTGAGACAACTTCAAAATCCTCACCGTGATCAAGATGCAGCGACATCGGAACAGGCACGGATTCAGCCGCGGTCTTCACAAGGTTGGAAAGGTAGGCTAGACCCCCATATTTTATGGCGCTGGGTGTGACAGCAACAATTGCAGGCGACTTTTCCTCAACTGAAGCCTCTGAAACAGCAAGTAAGGCTTCCAGGTTGTTTATGTTGTAGGCGCCAACGGCATATCCTTTTTCCAGCGCTTTTGTGAGAATATCCTTATTTGTATGAAGCAATGTTCTTCACCGCGGACTGATATTTACTGTGAGTCGATATAAATCATTTCACGCCCGAAATGAATGCAGCTAGCAAAAGCAACCTTTTTTGCGTCTACAGTTCAACAGCTTCATCTTTTTTAATGCGGTTTTCCCATAAGAATGAAGACTGCGACTGCTGCAACACAGAGCACCGCAACCACGACTGCCAGAAACAGCATTTGAGGCAAACCAAAAAGGTAATGCTCGATCTCGTAGTTAAGTGTCACAAGCTTATCTTCCACAGAATCAGAATTGGAGAATTTCATAGTGTAGTTGCCAGCATCCACACATACAAAGCGGTAGTTAAAGTCTGCTGTTTCGCCAAAATCGATGACCGTACCATTTGGGCATGCAAGATAAAACCGCAAGGTGTGGACAGATTGGCCTATAACGCTGAAATCTATCAAGACATGGTCATCCACAGCAAGATTAAGAATCCTAGATGCTTCTCCTCCCGCATGAACCACAAACTGTGCTGTTGTGGCGGATGCAGCACAAAAGAAAATTGAAATTACTAAAATAACAAGAGGAAGGATTGCGCGCTGTCTCTGAAAGACCATTTATGTAAACTTTATTTTTGCGGCAGATAATATTTTTATGAAGTAACAATCCTAAGCAGAAATCTTATTTCCCAAGTCATGTGACCCCGACCAGATAAGCGTTATAGGCATTACCATTCCTAAATAACAATTTGGAGTTGAAACATGACCTGTTATCTAAGACATCTCAAAGAAATCTTGGAAAAAGCCGGAATAGAATTGACAAGCGCAAACAGACAGGAAATTGACAGAGCCATACACCGCATCGCAGGCGTAAATTACAAGGATTGCCCAAACGCTTGGAAGCAAGTAAAGGGGGCAGATCGCTGAAAATAAAGAAGCATTTATTGCCAAATTGAAAGCGGAATGGAGCAGACAGAAACATAAGACAGCGCTGTAGAAAAAAGCGGGAAACTGACGCCGAAAAAAGAAGTTCACTTGGCTTTGGGTTTGACTTCCTTCATCGGCATGTCGCAACAGATCAAGTCACATTCAGCACAGCCGCATGTCTGATCTACTACAACAATCATTCCACATTTTTCACACTTGTATTTGGCACCTTTTTTCTTAGCCATTTTCTACCTCTCCTATAATTAGAAAACATGCTGCAGGATATAAGAATATGATGGAAAATGATAGTTATTTATGCTTAGCGCCGAGAGACATGTTTCCCTGTTTGAAACTTTTGGCATGCTTAAATGCAGATTTTGCAAGTTGAACTTTCTGGCTGTGGCTCAGCCTTTTAAGAACTTTCTCTCTTTTCATCGCGTCACTTCGCGACTTCATTTCTTCAACGTAGACAAGTTTTCTAGGCTTATGCATCCTCGTGTAGCGTGCTCCTCTTCCACTCATGTGAAGCATAAACCTCAAATCAACGTTCTTAGTACATCCCGTGTAAAAGCCTCCGCCCTCGCAAGCAATCATGTATACATAGTAAGGCATAGCTAACGACTCTCAATGTAAAGGCTGGTACAAGATCTACAATAAATATAGATAGCGATAAAAATCTTGGGAGGAAGCATTGGCGAATATTACAGCAGAGATAGGTTACTCGTACCTAACTAGATACAAGGGTTTGCTGGCTTCTTTCTTCTTCTCATCAGGTAACTTGCAACTTGGTGTGTCAAAAGCAGTCTTTTTCAGATCTTGATGTGAATATTGCGAATTGACGGTAATAATTTTCGAAGCTTGAACGTTCACAGCTATTTTTTTTCTCAATTTGCTTCGCCATTTGCAGTGTGTCTGTTTCATACATATGTGGTTTCTGAAATCAGAATCAGAATTACAAACGCGTATCCCAAATTCATTATTCAAGCATAAGAGCAGAGGAGAAAAATGTCGAGGAATATTCATGTGCTCGAGTGAATAAGAAAAAATGGAGGAGACTAGCATGAACAAAGCAGCAGAAGCCGCATGGTTTTGTAGTGTGAGGGGGTAGCTTGCTGCGGCTATTCTTCTGCTGCCTGTTTGTCTGGTCCATCCCATCTTTCAATTAACAGTTTTTTGTCGCCAATTTTGAAACTTACTTTCAGAGGAATCGAGTCGGCGCCTCTTTTTGTTTTGCGGTAGTCTTTAAATGGAAACATGCTGTCTTCCGCTAGGTCTAAGGGGATGTAGATGAGGTATTTGCCGTCTTTTCTTCTGAACAAGTTTCCTTTTCCTTCACTTACCATGTCTCTTTGACACCTCAGTTGTTTTTAAATTTAAGAGCATACTAGAACTTTGAGGTCTTATATAATTGTTGTTATCAACTGAGTTAATGTCCATGTGAGTGACTCGTGCAAGTGTTTAGTTAAGTGAATTGAGTGAAACATTTTGCAGATATTGTAGAATACTTCGCAACGCAGACAAATCCGCTGCCTCATCCACGATTTTACC
Source organism: Candidatus Bathyarchaeota archaeon (assembly GCA_018396615.1). GTDB lineage: Archaea > Thermoproteota > Bathyarchaeia > Bathyarchaeales > Bathycorpusculaceae > JAGTQT01. The sequence goes on along the minus strand of JAGTQT010000003.1, from coordinate 45,841 downwards.
TCATATTTCAAAAAAGGATGACATCAACAAACAGCGTCGAAAAATCTTTAATCTACTATGTCTAATCTCATAGAATTGATGCCAATGAAAGCCTTTATCTCAGTTGACATGGAAGGAATGCCCCACATAGTGATCCCCGGCCACCTCAACCTGAAAGGCGCATTATACGAGGAAGCCCGCAGAATAGCCACAAAAGTCACACTAGCCGTCGTCGATGAGCTCAGTAAAAATGGTTTCAACGAAATCCTCGTAGCAGATAGCCATGGACCCATGGTAAACCTTCTCATTGATGAGATGCCGGAATACGTGGAGGTTGTTCGCGGATTTATGCGTCCGCTCAGCATGGTTTCAGGTGTTGAAAGCTGCGATGCCGCATTGTTTTTAGGATATCACGCAAAGTTTGGAACCGCAAAATCCTCTTTTGACCACACATACAGTGGCGGAAGTATAAACAGAGTAGAAGTTAACGGCGTTGTCGCAAGTGAGTTCCTCCTAAACGGATATGTGGCAGGAGAATATGAAGTCCCCGTCGTTCTTGTTGCAGGTGATGCCCAGCTTCTTGAGGACGACGTAAAAAAGCATGCATCTTGGGCCCAGTCGGTTGCCATGAAACACTCGCTAAGCAGAATCT
>JAGTQT010000003.1:18155-45199 GCA_018396615.1 Candidatus Bathyarchaeota archaeon | reverse complement strand
ATATTCACATCAAGATCTGAAAAAGACTTAAGAAAAGCAGTAAAAAAGGCGACGACAACATTCAAGAAGGGCAAGGCCAAAACCTTGAAAGCTGAAAAACCTGTGAAGGTGAAAGTCACTTTTTTGGCAAGCCATTTCGCTGACGTTGCAGCGTTGCTTCCGATCGTAAAAAGGCTTGACGGACTCAGCGTAGAATACAAAGCAGGCAACATGATTGAAGCATACAAAATATTCGAACATCTTGTGCTTGCTGCAAGCGGAATGTCTGCCATACTTGCAGACCTAAAGTAGATAGATCTGCTTTGAGCTAGTAAATAATCCTAGAAAATATAGACCCTTGCAATGAAAGAAAAAAGTTATAGACGAGTGCTTGCCTTTGGCAGACTCCATTAAATCATTTGTTTTTACATCTGTACGGATTTTAGAACGCGCTGTTCGATTGTCTAGGATTAAGTGAGAATAAATGCATCATTGTTGTGGAGGTAGTGAAATGCTTTCCAGAAAACGCAAGTTTTTAGCTCTTTTTGTTTTTTCAATGTTAATTGGAATAGTCTTTACTTTGCTGTCTGGCATCTTTGTATCAGGTTTGAAGAAAAGAGAGTCATCCTAGATGTTACCTTGTGTGTTGCACGTGTTCGAGATCTGCGAGAATATAACGAGCTATGGCTATCCGATGTCTTGGCTCACTTACTTTCAAGGGATAAAAATGATAGGATGTGGACCAATCGTAGGAAGTTTTTCGAGATATTCTTTTTGCTTTTTTGGCTTTCTTTTTAACACAATCTTCTATGCGATCCTCTTTTTGCCGATGCTGCGGCTAAAGCTGTGCGCCTCTGAAGCTAGAGTTGCTAAACTACTCCATAATTCTAGCGACTAGTTTTTCTGGCGCCTTTGCAAAAACTAATGCAAGAAAAAATGCTAAGAGCAGGGCTTTCTTGAACAAAAAAGAGTATGGTGCGGTCGCCGAGATTTGAACCCGGGTCGTCAGCGTGGCAGGCTGATGTCCTAGACCAGGCTAGACTACGACCGCCCGTTCATGCATAAGACCCCTTGAGATATTTATTTTCTTTTCTGCAACTCCATTTCAAAGCACGGTCTGGCAGAGAAATAGTTATGAATAAAGTCAAAGTCTTCAGTTCTCTATCATGATGCGGAGAAAACCTTGATTTGGCTTTGATTGATCCGTTGGCGGCGCTTGCTACTGCTTTCTGTGTTCTCGCAGTGCTGATTTACAAACGTGTTAATCTTGGCATCACACTTAACGTCACCGCCTTGCTTCTGGCTTTTCTCGTATTTGATCCGCCGCAAGTCTGGGAAGTTCTCCAAGCAACCGTCGCCAATGCGCAGACACAGTCAATAGTTCTTGCAAGTTTCGGCATTATGTTGCTCAGTATGCTTTACAAGGAATCAGGAACTATTGATGTCTTGAGTCGAAGTCTAAGCAACATTGTCAAAAACTCCAAGCTAATAGTTAGCGCCATTCCAGCAGTAATCGGACTTCTACCGGTTGGAGGAGGAGCTCTAATGTCCGCGCCGCTTGTGGAAGCAGAAACAGAAAAGCTTGGCCTTAAAGAAGATAAAAAAACGTATGTCAACCTATGGTTTAGGCACACCATATTTCCAGTATACCCCATAAACACTGTGCTTATTGTAATAGCTGGGCTGACGGGACTAAGTGTAATGTCGCTGATCATTCGTCAAATCCCCGTTGTCGCAGCGATGATCATAATTGGATACCTGATTGGCTTGAGAAAGACGCCAACCACGCCACAGAAAACGCAGGCTAAAACGGACTACATGTCGGAAATTAGACAGCTTGCCATCACGTTTTTACCGATCTTGGCCACAATTGTTGCAGTTGTCATCTTGAACTTCGACGTTTCTATCGCTTCATTCATAGGTATAGCTGTTCTCCTTCTAGTTGCAAAACCGAAGCTCGCAACGATAGTGAAGCCTCTTCGCAACTGGACGATCTGGGGAGTCACTTTGGCTGCCTTCGGCGCATTTCTACTCAAAACAACAACCGAGGCCATGGGGATCTCGCAGCTCTTCAGCGCCTTTGTCAGCAACGGAAACGTAGATATTTTGCTGCTGCTTATAGCGATCCCCGCTTTTCTAAGCGCCATAACCGGCTCCGTATCCGGAGGAGCTGCCATAAGCATCGCCATACTCTCTGGATTGTTTAGCTACACGCCTAAAAGCGTCTCGCTACTGTACATAAGCGGCTATTTTGGCTATATTGTAGCCCCAACTCACCTTTGTCTTGTGCTGACGGCGGAATACTTCAAATGCTCACTGGGCAGATTATACAAGTATCTTATACCATCAACGATTGTTTCTCTGACAACTGGGATACTCGTGTTTCTCATTGGTTAAGATACTTCTATTTAGTCCATCCGTCCTTCCCTTTCAACATTAATTCTTCTTCACTACACTTTTTCTTCATCTTTGTATTAGCCATCCACACAATCTTCATTGCCAAGAAACCGAATATGCACCCAATGACAAATAGATAAGGCACGTTTTTCCAGATCTCCGCTACTGCTATTGAGGCTCCTAGTTTTTCTCTCACCTCTGCGACTGTAGGAATGTGAGGATTGTTGAGAGGCGGCTGGTAGACCAAGTTGAAAGTTTCCGATTTTTGGCCGCTTTGAGTAGCATAGCTTATTGGATAAAATATGCCGGCAAAGGATATGTTATAGTAGCCTACACAGATAACGCCTTCACATGGATGACCTTTTACTATAAGATGGGTTGAAGAGAGAGTAGCTGAGATTTGATACCCAAGTCCTTCGCTGAGAGCTACGAATATAAGCAATAGCATTATTGCAGTTCCAATCGAAAACACTTGAAGTGTAGGTTTGATTAAATATTTTGCAGTGGCAAGTTTGCTTCTTGATTTATTGGATTCGCGCAATCGCTCTTCCAACAAAAAATAAGCGCCCCTTTGCTACATATAACATTTGAAAGCACCAGCAAGATATAAGGTTTTAGAGTTCACAGAGCCAACCAACAGAGAGACATAAAGTTTAACTCTCGGACACAACAAAACCTCAGAACCAAGGCAAGCAATCTACTCTTTATCTGAAAGCCAAGCGTCGAGGGCTATCTCAACACCGTCATTTGAAATGGCAATTCCCATGCCAAAATAACGCTAGCTGATATCTATCATAAGCAGATGTAAATTCTTCCAAAGTTTTAAATTTACATTAAATGAATTTTAGACGATGAGAAAGGTGCGAAGAGCGAGCAGAATTGTTCAGACCATAAGAGATGCTATTCTCGTCGTTTTATCCATAGTATTCATATCGACCAGCACTGGACCCGGAAAAGAAAGCGCAAACCTCATTTTCGCAGGAATCTGCGGGGTAGTGCTGACTTTCACAATCATAGACATAATTTTGAACGCCCTTAGGGTTCAAGGAAAAGGATATTTCCGCGGCAACGCGATCTTCCAGCTTCTCCTCGGAATCTTCCTAACGATAGGTCTGTATCCACCGTTGGGAATAGTTCTAGTGGCTTTCAACGCGGCGGTTCTTGTCGCCCTCTACGAAAAGAAGACTCCTGAAGAGTTGTTAAAGCATCCGCCAAAGCCGATAACCCGAAGATATCGCGTTTTTGTCGGAGCTGGAGTGCTGATAATGTTTGTTGGCATTCTGTTTTCATGGTTCAACAACATAAATTTTCCGTTAATCGGTGTATACCTACGTACAGTCGATTTGACCGAGGCAGCTAGCTTGGTTTCAAATCCTATGGTCGTGCTGTTTGGATTTCTTGCTCTTGTAGGCGCACCGATCTCGCTCATATTAGGTCTTCTCAGCATGTTCAAACGTCTATTTGCGTGGGCTTCTGGGGTTCTTGCAGTCGTCACTGGAATTGGCTGGATTGTTACCATGACAACGATGGCAGGATTAGGCGCGTTCGTTTTCACATTCGCAGGAGTCATAGTACTAGCCGGGTCTATCATAGATAGATGAGCAAAAGCTGCGAAAAAGCAGATTATCGGTAGAATTACTTATTTGAGAATGATAAAGGAGCAGAATGTGAGTTTGTTCATGCAAATACGTCTAAATTAAGCTTTAATATGCCGAGGGCCGGGTTTGAACCGGCGACAACTCGGTCTTCAGCCGAGCGCTCTCCCAGGCTGAGCTACCTCGGCAATCGTGGCTACCAAAAGAGAGCATGAGTACGCTTAAAAGTTTTCTGAATTAGAGCAGAAAAAAGGGTGCAAGTTTCCATTTTTCGATGTTAGGATTGAAGGGAGAAAGGAGAGACAAATTCCTTAACCTGCACCCGTGATAGCCTTGGACTTGGTTTGAAAGAAAAGGTTTATTCTGGCTTCATGAGTCGAATTGGAGTCAGAATCCTAGCCTTTAATAGATCGAATAAGGAAGCACGGTTTAAAAGCCCAAAACTATTCACATAAGGCTCAGAAAGGTTGATGAGATGAAGAGAAAGAAAGCGTTAATAACAGTTGAACTTGTTGATGAAAGCATAGAGTACAGTAACCAAGCCATAAAGGAGGAGATTCTCGAGTGGCTCAAAGAGGAAACAGGGATACCGTGGATCAGAGAAGTAAAAAGCGTAACAGTGAAAGACTGCTAGATGCTCAAAAGAGAAGAAAATGCCATATGCCATAACTTGCCAACGCAGAGATTAAAAAGCACAGTAAAATCGAGACCTTATCGATCTCTGCCTTTTTCCTAGAGTTTTTGTCATCTTTTACTGTACTCAGAGTCCGTTCACCCTTGCTTAGGTGGGTAGCGCTGAAAAAAGGCTTTATGAAAACAGAATACATATCCATAAATCTACAGCAAAGATTATGAGACCTAAAGAGTACATCCTAGCCTATGAGCGCATAGGGGCCCGTAGTCTAGTTGGCTAGGACGTCGCCCTCACGCGGCGAAGGTCCCCGGTTCAAGTCCGGGCGGGCCCATTGTTTGTTTTTTGGGGATGGTGACTTGTTTGGTTGTTGAACGGGTGTTCGAAAAGGTTTATTAAATATTAATATTTGGTATTCATGTCGGAAGTGTACATATGGAGAGAAGCGAGCAGTTTAGATCCTACATAGGAGATCATCGTTGTGAGGGAGGCAATGCGGAGTTCAGATGTGAGGGATGTGGGAAAAGCTTTGAGAACCCTCTTTTTGCTACTGTTTTGTCCAATGGGAACGTGCAGCAGTACTATGCTTGTCCAAGATGTATGACGAAAGTCAATAAGGCTGATGCGGAAGCAAAAGAGGAGCCGAGGATCACAGTGAACACGGCGAAGAGATCTTTTGAGAAGTCTGCAACGGAGGCTGGATGTAGCCATTTTGTCGGATACTTGAACAAGCGCCCGAAGAACATGCCGATTCCAGACGAGTGCTTAACGTGCGGCAAGATGGTTGAGTGCTTGCTTCACTAGAAGAGGTTTACTGGGTATCTTTTTTCTTTCTTAGTCTTTGAAGTGCAGCAAGGGTTTGTGGTTATATAGTATAAGATGTAACAGATTATCAAGAGCTGAGCCTATTGCTTCCCATCAGGGATCTAAATCGCTCTGTCACAACGCCTCATGTAAATCGGTTGCTGCTTATTGCGAATATTTTGATTTTTGTTGTTTACTGGCTTTCGGCTGAAAACATTTTTCTCGATAGCAGATTTGCAGCTGTCATTGAGCAGCGGTTTATAATGTTTCCTTACGAAATCATTGAAGGGGTAAACTACTATACTTTGTTTACTTCGATGTTCATGCATGCAAACTGGTTTCACCTATTCAGCAACATGCTTTTCCTCTTCATCTTCGGAGACAACATTGAGGACGCGATGGGACATTTTAGCTATCTAGGATTCTATCTTGTCTGTGGGCTGGCAGCTGCATTTGCGCATATCTCTAGTATTGTTTTTGGCTTGCCTAACAGTGGAAGCCTATTGGAGGGGGTGGTTGGCGCGTCTGGCGCGATATCCGGCGTTCTAGGCGCTTATTTTGTGCTCTATCCGAAGGCGCGGGTTTTGACGTTTGTTTCCTTTGTCATACTTCCTATTCCAGCGCTTTTCTTTCTGGGTTTCTGGTTTGTCATGCAGTGGCTTTCTGTGTACTTTGATGTTTCAGGCGGGATTGCTTACTGGGCGCACATAGGTGGGTTTGTAGCTGGAGCTGTGTTGGGTTTGACTTTTGGACGCTGGAGAAAGAAGCAGAGGGAAGCGCTTTTCCGTCTTTAGTTAAAGGAACAGAGTGAAAAGGGGTCTGTCCGTCATGAGTTCCTCATCTTTCCCATATCAGTCTGGGACGGCGACATCATCCCCCAAATTGAGAAGGATACTCCCAAAAAAAAGTGTTGTGCAATTGGCTCAAACAAATTAAGTTTGCTGCTTGTTGATAACTTGCTGTTTAATGCTAATCTATGGTGATAATAGAAAAAAGCCGAATTATGAAAGATAGGCGATCTAGCAGCTTATGGAAGTTGAGTTTCCTAAATTTCAGACAAAAATGAAGAGTTTAGATGTTTCTCTTTTGCTGTTTTCTCACAGTCTCAATATAGCTTGCGACTGCAAGCTCCAGCTCGCTCACTTTATACGCTGCTAACGTGGGATCTGTTGGTCTGTTACCTTCTAGAGATTTGGCTGTAAGATAGATCACTGCAATAAGTGTTGCTGCGACCGCAGTAATATATAGCCAGATAAATACGCCATTAACATTCATCACTGCCATGTACAATGTTGGAAAGAAGAGCAGGGCTGGAATAGCGAATACCTCAAGCCAGAGCAGAAAGCATGTCTTTGCAATGCTGGACATTAACATCACATGTCTCGTAAACTTTTAACGGATTTTTATTATGGCGTCTTAGTCAGCGAGATCGCGATTGAAGCTACGGAGAACCAAGCTGAATCAGCATCCTTGGCTTCAGTTCGCGTCTTTTTCGACATTGACCTAGTGAAGCTTCCTATTACATCTACTATTTACTTACTAATATCTATATAGATAAGCTTTGTGATGTTTTTCAAGCTAGCCTTTTCTTAAAGAATTTATCCTTCTGTAAAGCGCTTTCAACGTTCCAGAAATGGTTGTGACATGGATTGCTGCCGGTTTACGCCTGATTTCCGTTACAGCAGCAAGCGCAGCCCTAACCTGCTCAACCGCCGCATGCGAAACGCGGATCACAGCAAACCTGCTACCAGCATCATAGTCTATAAGCCTTAAACCCGTCTGGCTTGCACCGTATTCGCCGAAAAGCTTCTGCACTGCAAGCCAAACCACATTAATGAATTCGTCTGAGCTGAAGGATTCCTGGGAGTCGATGGATAGAGCTAAGTAGCGGCGTTTAACCTTTTTTAGCAATCTTTTCCTCTCCGAATCACCCGAATTCCAGGCGCGACAAACTTTGTCCCAAGCTTTTCTCGATTTCTCTTTACGATTGCCGTTGGAATTTTTGAAACAGCTTTTTGAGCGTGCTCTATGTTTAGGTCGAAGAGTGTTGCGAGAGCAGCAATTTCTCTTGGCTTTCTGACGAGAAAGGCATCGGAGACACCGCTTGAAATAACTAGTGGCACACGAAAGCCTCTGGCTATAGCTGCTTCTCTTCTTAGAGTTGACAAAAGTCTGATTCTCATTTCGCCTTCGAGCTTCAGCAAGGGCTCCATGTCTAGTTCTAAGCTTGCTATACCGCTGGCAGCGAGTTCTGCTTCTGCCTTGTCAAAAAATCTTTGACGATAGTCAAATGATGGAAAGTTTATGATGTCTACTCTGCGGTCTTTGGCTGCTTGTCTTGCCACGTTTTTTGACCAGCAAAGCACGGCGACTATTTCGAATTCTCTTCTGAACCTTCGCAAAGCGGTAAGCAGTTCATTCGGTGTCTTTGGTTGGAGATCAATTCTGGAGGTGACATCTAGCTTTGCCTCTTTGCAGAGACTTCGCAGCTTCTCTATTTCCTCTTTTGCATGGTTGGGTTGAAGAGTGGCTGCTACGAGACGGTAGCCAAGCTGGAAAGCCTTAGTTATCAAGGCTGATGCTTGCTCGCGATTTTTCAAGTTCGGGCGTAAATGCAGGTCAGCATAGATTCTTGTCATGGTAGCAGTCCTGCTTTTCTGCAGATCTCCACGATTTCTTCGGGTTTATGTTTTTTGAAGTGTATTTTTAGATGTATAGGGTCGGTTTGGTGAAATCTAAGCTTATTTAGGTAGGCAGATTGCTTGTCAAGTCGAAGATAGAGGTTGCCACTGTCCACATGCTGCGCTATTTCATTGCTCAACAGCTCCTTATCTAAAATGCCGATGCTTGACGCAATTTTCTCGAAGACCTTTTGAACTGCGTTTTTATCCTTTAGACGTGCACTATACAGGACTATGGGGTTTCCATGATAACCTGTAAGGTTGGCTGTTCTAAACTCGATCGTTTCCAAAAACTCCAAAGGCAGAAGGTTGCGGACTGCGGTTAAGACTTTTTCATGATCTTCTGTTGCATGCGCAAAAACTCGTATATCTATATAGGCTATTGGAACCTTAGAAGACACGTTTAAGCCACAGTTCCCGTTAAGGCAGGCTAGCTTTTAGACTTTTTCTTAGCCTTAGAAGCAGTCTTCGCTGACTTCTTTTTCTCTTCGAAAAACGCCTTTAATGCTTCAATGTTTTCTTCATGGGCAGTTTTCCTTCGTGGGTCCACGCGGATTCTAAAGCGAACGGCTTCTGCTAAGCTTAGTCCAGCTTTTCGGAGTTCTCCTCGGCTGAAGCCTTTTCCGTATCGCTTTTTTTCATCTTTTTTGAGTATTGTTGGTTGGATATTCTGCATTTTTGCTACTTCTCCTTCTTGCTTCCTCTTTGCCAGCTTGGTCTGAATTTTTCAGCTCCACGTCCTTTTCTTCGGAGGCTTCTTACTTTTTTGCCTGCGCTTGTGAGGCTTCTAAGGGCGCGTTTTCTATGCTGTTTTTGGCATATCCAGTTGATGTCTGCGTCTGCTTTGATTGCTGGATGATTAGTGTCGACCAGTATGACCTCGAACCATTTTTGGCGTCCGTCTTCTCCTACCCAATAGGAGTTGAGCACTTCGAGGTTAGGGAACTTTTTTGCCACACGCTCTTCAGCGATAAGTCTAAGGCTTTTTGCTGGCTTGAACTTTTTGACGCCCATGCGTTTCGGTCTTCTGCCAGCGCGTGGTCGAACCTTTCTGAGTCCACCTCGTCGAACGCGAACACGTGCTATGACGAAGCCTTGTTTTGCCTTGTAGCCTAGTTTTCTTGCTTTGTCGAGGCGGGTTGGTTTCTCGATGCGGGTTATGACTGGCTGTTGGCGCCATTCTACAAGTCTTTTGCGCATCAGCGTGTCGAGGAAGGATTTTTCGGGTTTTGCCCATGCTTCAGCAATATATTTGTATGCCATATGCTTTTCACTTTCGTTTGTTTATGGTTCAGCCTTTCGGCATCATCCCTGCGGATGCTAATCCGCCAGTGGCTTTATTGATAGCTGTATGCGGAAAAATAAACCTTTCCGAAAGGGCTCTGTTATGTTGTGTGTAGAAGGCGATTTTTGTTGCTCTAAAAGACTGTAGCCCCCTATTTATAGGCTCAATGGGGGTTTAACATTTCGTAAGAAGTATGTTTTGCGTTATTTGTTTTGAAGTTCTGCTTTGGTAATTTTCAGGTAGCCGCCTTGACCTTTCCAGATTTTCTCTGCGTCGATTACGTGTATCCGCTTTTTGAGGAAGGGCGCGTTAAGCACGAGTGTCTCATACTCTCCGCCTTCTCCAACGATTGAAACACCGTAAAGCCTGTTAAGTTTTGCCAGATCGTTAACTGTTTTCTCGTCGATTTTGCGTCCAAGCCATGTTCTGTCAAAGCCATAAGCAGACACCGCCGTTATGATGACCTCAAGTTTAAGCCTCAGAACTTCATTCAAGATTTCTGTAGGGTTTTTGTGCCAAAGCGGAGTTAAGCATTTTATGCCAAGTTGCTTGCAGATTCCTTCGATCCTAGTTTTCTGATAGTCTGAAGCAACTGCTCCAGAGACCACGCCGTCAACATCAAGAGTGCTTATTAGGCGTTTTAGATCTTCAACTTCTCTTTCGCCCACAGCATCTGTTTCAGCCTTAACAAGTGGAAAACCCGCAGCATCGGCAAACAGATCAACCAGCCACATGTTCGGATAGTGAAACATCCAGCTGTCCTCATGCAGAGGAATCATGCTTGCCAGACACCTCACTTCATGGCCTTCTTTTAAGACATGATAAAGAGCAAGCGCAGAATCCTTCCCGCCCGTGACCAGAACCGCAACACGCATACAGCTGCACATCACACCAAAATTCAGCCGCGCAAAAAAGCTAGTGTCCAAGCTTTGACCTAGCTTCTTTGAACAGCGCCTCGGTTCTGTTTCTCCATGCTTCAAAGTCCTTAGGCGTAGTTGGATAGTGCCTGTAATGTTCCTTGACCTGCCTCATCAAGCTAACCGTGGTTCGCAACTTGTTTAGGAAACGCACACGCTTCAACCCTCTGAACACACGCCTAGCAGTCTCAGTAATATTTAAGCGAAAATCGTCGCCCAGGCCAGCTTTCAAAACATCCTCTTCGGTCAAAAGCCTATACTGCATTCCATAGTTCAGATCTTCGTCAGAGCTCGCAATCAGCAAAAGGCGAAACACATCAAGCGCAGCTTGCTTTACCCCATACTTCTCCATATACGCGCAGTTATAACTCCACAATGACTCCCGGCTGACTCTGCCTTTCTCTAGAGCTTCAACCACGGTTTTCCCTGCCAAAAAGCCGCTAAGCATTGAAGGACCAATGCCGCCTCCATGAATCGGATTAACCAGACAAGCTGCATCGCCAAGAATCATCACGCCGTTGCCAACCATGTTGTCCAACGGCCGCCTCGTCGGGTCATACCATGATCCCCCATTCAAAAGCAAAGAACCCTCAAAAAGAGGCATGCTTAAAACGTGTTTGTAAAACTGATTTTTCGGATTCGGAAAACTTCCCTGCATGCAAACGCCTAAACCCGCGTTAATCTTTGCGCCGCCTCTACGAAAAAGCCACGTGTACCCGCCTGGCGTTACCTTCTGATTAAGATAGATCTCGCAGAACTGTGACTCGCTGTCTTCTTGTTTAAGCTGTCTGATTTCGCGGTAGCATGCCTCAACATCCTCGTTTGCAACCTCTCTCTCCAACCCTATTTCAGGTGGAAGCTTTTTTCTAACAACCCCAAAGAAGCCGCTGGCATCCATCACAACGCTGGATTCCAAGCGAAGCGTCTCGCTGGTCTGCATTTTCTTGGCAACGACACCTGTGACAAACCCCTTTTCCACAAGAGGCTGCAAGCACTGCGTATTATCCATAAGCACTGCGCCTTTGTCTAGCGCCATTCTTAGCAGCCATTGACCGAAAAGCCTTCGGTTAAGCATGTAGCCAACAAAATCCTCATGCGCAATCTTGAAAACCGTAGCTTTGTCAGGGGAATATATCTTGATTCCCTCAATTCTCTTCTCCAGTTCGCCTCCTTGAGGCTTGCTTGGTCCTATTGTCTTGAAGTGGTGCTCGCCTAACGCGTCTCCGCATATTTTTTCTCCGATTTCTGCTCTGTTCTTTCGCTCAATCAAACAGACTTTTAAGCCGGCTTCCGCTGTAGTTTTCGCTGCGAGACATCCAGCTGTTCCAGCACCAACTATCAAGACATCGTACTTTTCCATTCAATCACCGAAGCTGATATACTTTTCACACTCTGTTGTATAGGTAAATCCTTATAAACATTGAAGTAAGCCCATCCACACTAGGTGTACCGCCGTGAACCAAACACTTATCCTAAGCAGCGAGCTTCGCAAGCTCGTTGAATCCCGCATCGACCACACCTTAAAAGCAATAGAAGAAACACTGCAACACATACTGCAAAACCAGAAAATTAGCCTAGACGACCTGAAAAAAGACATCCAAAGCCTCGAAGAAAGCTTCAACCTCCTATCACAGAAATGGAACTTGGAGATTCTCTACACGCTTTTTCTCAAGAAAGCAGTTAGCTTCAGCGAGCTTAAAAAAATCCTAGGAGTCAACTCCAGAACCCTTTCAGACAAGCTGAAAAGCTTGAAAGACCAAAACTACCTCAACCGAAAAGTGAAAGTGGGACCGCCACTGAGGGTTGACTATACTTTAACGAAAAAAGGCAAAAACATCATTCTCTTGGCGTTGCCACTCCTCTATTATTCAAGAACACTTTCTCCTGAAAGCTAGGCTGTAAAAAACCCAAAACAAAAGGGCAACAGTACCCCTGTGAAGTCTAAATCTGAATTCTGAATTCATAATCATTTAATATATTCTAGCCCAAACCATGGGAAACATCGAAGAACAAAACAAAGGAGTAACATAAAATGATGAAAAAAGCCGCAGTAAAAAGCAGCGAGATGTACACGATTGACCTTACAAAGATAGATGGAGACGGAACCTTTCCATGCCCCAAATGCGGGACAATAATCTCTCCAGATGACGAGTCAGAAGAAACCTACCAGATCGTTGAAACAATAGTCAAAGAAGATGAACTCGCAGAGTTAGTGCTCTCATGCATGAAATGCAAAAGCAAGATCAGACTTGTAGGTTTTCTCGCACAAAAAGGAAGCTAAAGGACACCAACGTTCTCTTAAACTACTTTTCTCCTTCAAGTCTCCTACTAAAAACAAGGAAAATAGCCCAAAGAATGCAGCCATAGAAAATCCCATTGAAAAGAGCACTTAGGTATTCAATGTAATTACTAGCCGAAGCCCCAATCTGTGTGGCAAAAAAGTTTCCAGGAAACATGGGTGACGGAATCAGCAAAGATGCCACTGTAAACATCGAGAAGAAGACGAAGAGAATTAGTAGTCCTTTCATTTGCGCCTCACTTTAAGATTGGTTTTGAGATGGATCTTCATTGTGTGTCTCTGAAAAGATGTCATGTATAGTAATATTTAATAAACCTTACCGTATAAACGTCCAACACAAATACAGCAAAATCAGTAATCACCAACCTAAAAACCTAAGCAAAGCAAAAACCAAGTAATGTATATAAGAACTCAAAACGAAAACCGCCACAAGCACAACACTCAACACTTTTCTACTTCTCGAAAGCGCAGAAACATCATCCAGCGGACCAGGATGCCGGTACATAGCCATAAAAAGAACAAACAACGCCATAGGAACAAAGCCACCCAAAAATAGAAACGCAATCGATAAGCCGGTTAAAACAAGTCTTGCTGTTTCACCGACCAGCGAACGCGCAATATGCCCTCCATCAAGCATCGCCGCAGGCAACAGATTCAGCATAGTAACAATCATGCCTACCCAGCCGGCAAACGCTATAGGATGCAGATGTATGCCCAGAAAATACGCGCCAGGAGCAGCAGAAGACGGATAAGGCGGAACCGCCCCCAGCGGCTGAACAAAATCACCAACAAGCGTAAACAGTAAAGGCGCAGGCAACGTAGCCGAACCAGCGGGAATCCACGTGTAGGCGGACATAAAAATACCGATTATGAAAGTGATAGTTGCCAGAAAGAAACCTGTAAGCGGACCGCTGGCACCCACATCGAACAACGCATCCCTATTACGTGGAAGCGACTTCTGCATTATCACAGCGCCGAAAGTGCCAATTCCAAATATCCCAAACACAGGGGGAGGCCCAGGAATAAAGTAGGGAGGAGTAGCCTCAATCCCACTTTTGTCCGCAGTAAGTTTATGACCCATCTCATGCACGCCAAGCACAGCCATTATCGCCACCGAAAAGGCTACGCCTCCAACAATAGGGCTTGGCAATGCCCCGCTCTCAACAAACTCCTCTGAGAGGAAATACCCTGTAACAAACGTGGTTGCGATTGTCGCAAAGAAAAGCAGCCAGTTAATCAACACGTTACTAGGTTTCACAGGAGGCTTTGGAGCAATCCTTAAAACTATCCGATCGCCACTTCTTCTCAGAAAAGCTATTAGACCAAGTTTATCCAGATTTTCAAGCAACCTTAGAAATGCCTGCTTAGTTTCCTGAGGCTGTTTCAAGTAATATGTGGGAACCCCGTTTATCAGCGTGGATTCCTCTACCTGAAACTCGGCTTCTACAACACTGGAAACTTTGTTGAACTCGGTCTGCCAGTTTTCAGCCACAGGAATCTCCGGTGAATTGCTCATGACGTTTAACCTTTTGGGTTATTAGGATGTTTACGAGTAAAAAAGTCTATTGGGAGAGAATGTTTTGTTCCGAATCTGAACCCCTAAAAATTGTTTAATAATTGTCCGAAGACAAACCCATTCAACCACCCAAACACAGAAAAGCACTTAAACAGCGGCACAAAAAGGACGGAAACTTCTTGAAAATCGCCATATTATACAGCCACCTAAAAGAGCTAGGAGGAGCAGAAAGAGTAATTCTAAAACAAGTAGACATGCTCCACAAAAAAGGCCACGACGTTGAATGCTTCTTTGCCTACCTAGACAAAAATCTGCGAAAAGAATCTGCTAACCCCCACTGCTTCACAAAAAGTTTCTTCAAATCACCCATCCCAAACAATCCAGCGGTAAGAATAGTCTCCTCGCTGCCGCTGGCACCTCTCAGCCTCTCAGCATTCAGCAAAAAAGAAATCTTGATCTGCCACGGATATGGCCCAGGACCGTGGATAGGCTACCTAAACAAGAAAGTAAGAGGCACAAAATACGTAAGCTACATTCACTCTCCGCCAAGATTTCTCTACCTTAGCAAAAGCGAGAAAGCACTATGGCGGTTCAATGATGTACGAGAAACAATTTTCAAGCTCAGCAGAGCCGCAGCACCTGTGTTAAAGATCATTGACCGTATAGGAATTGTAAATTCGGACGCTGTTTTAGCTAACAGTCGTTTCACAGCCAAAAGAATACAAGCTATCTACGGAATAAAGGCGAAAGTCTGCTATCCTCCAGTGGACACAGAGGCATTCCGAATACTTGACCAAAAAACAGTTCAAAAAACTAGAAAAAAGTTTGGTTCCCCACTGATTCTTTCCACAGGAAGGGTAGTTGCCGTGAAACGCTGGGAGTGGCTTCTGCAAATACTGCAAAAAATCGCAGAAAGCTTTCCAACTGCAACGTTAGCAATAACGGGGGAAATATCGAAAGAAAATGAAGAATACATAAAAAAAAACTGCTCAAACTAGCGAAAGAAATGAAAATAGGCAGAAACCTCAAATTTCTAGGATTCAAGAACGAGAAAGAACTTGTCGAGCTATACAACGCCGCAGTCAGATATAACAAGAACAAGAAGATTTTAACCGTCCAAGACGGGTCTCTTACCAGCCAATAAAGCACCATCAGGAAAAAATCCATAGAATTTACGCCTTCAACAAACCCGAACGAAATTGGACGCCAAACGTAAAGCCATCTGAAATCTTTTCCGTAGAGGTAAGCTCGCGAAATAAAACCAAGCACGTCGCCTCCTGCCGGCCACTCGTCTGTGAATAAGAAGTTGCGAAACACTATAATGGATGTCAATGTGAGGATTGAGAGGTTGATGATCAACGTTTTGTGCGGCGATATTTTGTTCTTTAGAGCCTCTAAGCTTCTTGTTTCTTTATAAGCGAAGACATGCGAGAAAACCCCTGCGGTGTAGCCGATAAGCTCTAGAATCTTCATTGCAGCAAAGCCTAAAAGCAGCTTGAGATTTCTGAAAGAGATGCCTGCTGTTTTGACTGATTCAAAGCGGATATTAAGGTATCTCTCAACAGTTTCCTTAGGCTCTTTCTTCACTAGAGCAGGGAGAGTTTTACCATAGTAATAGGATTTAGATACAACATTGTAGAGGGAAAGATCCTCCTCAAAATGAAGAAGTTCTGATTCTACTCTGTCGATCTTACAGCCTGCACTTTTGAGCCTTCTAGTAAGATCATAATCCTCTCCACAGACTAAGTTTTCATCAAATCCATTTAAGTCTAGAAAAACCTTTTTTCTGATGAACCGAGGAGCCTCCATAAACTCCGTAAGGTTTGTGAGCGATTTGCGTTCCAGTTTTCTGCATGTGCTGAGCAGGCTTTGGCTTACGTCTTCTAAAGGTATGGTTATGGCGTCTGCACCTGTTTCTCTGCATTTAGCAACACAGTCCTCAATCACTCTAGGACTTAGCATCATGTCGGAGTCTACGAAAAGCAGAAAGTCTCCGCGAGCTTTTTTGGCAGCGTAATTCTTGGCTGTGCCTCTTTCCCTTGTAACGAAAAGTAATCTTGCTCCGAACTTTTCGGCAATCTGTGCTGTTCTATCGGTGCTGTGGCGATCTACTACTAGAGTCTCGATTTTCCGATATGTCTGCGCTTTAACAGATTCCAGACATTTCCAGAGGGTTTTCTCCGAATTGTATGCGGGTATGATCACAGAAACAAGGGGGTGCTGATCGTCTGCCACGTAAGCGTCCTCGTGAATGTGTGCAGAATGCTTTTGTTTATGAACGTTCTTTCAGAAATTGAATACTATTCGGTCTCCGACACAGAACTCGGTCTTAACTGGAGCCATAACAAAACGGTTTAATACTATCCAGACAACCTCGATTGATGACAAGCATGATTGTTCAGAAATTCACAGTAGGCAAGTTCCTCACAAACTGCTATGTGCTTTACTGCAAAAAGACAAAAGAAGCAATAATCTTGGATCCAGGCGTAGACCGCAAACATGAAACCGAGGCGCTTTTCAAATCTATAAGCGAAAACATGCTGGAAGTTCGATTGATTGTCAACACTCATGGACATCCAGATCACACATGCGGAAACGGCGTGATGAAAGAAAAATTCAACGCCCAAATTCTTATTCACGAAGAAGACAAACACATGCTGGGAAAAGTAGGCAGAGAAATCGCCAAATATTTTGGTTTTCAACATTTCTCTCCGTCGGCCGACATGCTCCTCCATGATGGAGACATCGTCAAGTTTGGAGCTATAAGCCTAAAAGTCATCCACACACCAGGTCACAGCCACGGCAGCATCTCACTTCTTGGAAAGAAGGAAATCTTCACAGGCGACACGATCTTTGCCGGCTCCATAGGACGAACAGATTTTCCCGGAAGCTCCCAACATGAAATGCAGCAGTCTTTGAAAAGAATAGCGAGTTTGCCAGACTACCTAGAGGTTTATCCAGGGCATGGACCTACGACAACAATAGCGGAAGAGAAGCGCACTAACCCTTTTCTACATGGCATTTAGCTATAACGCGTTTTTGAATAGGTCTTCTTTCCTAGAAATGAAGAGTTCGTTTATACTGCAGTTTTCACAGCTGTCTACATGTTCCTTCAGTCCCCTAAATATTACTACGGGTCTTGCCTCTGTGGCTTGCCCCATTAGCAGTTCAGCTGCCGCCGCGATCTCATCAATCACGGCGATGTTCTTGACTTTCAAGATTTGTCCAAAAAGATCTTTTTTTCCTCGGTAGTCTTTGAAAGGCTTGATTCCGGCTACGCCGATAGCGAAGTTCACTTGACCACGTCTGAAGGGTCGGCTGTAGGTGTCGCAGACTATGACCGCAACATTCTTGTTGGTTAGCTTTTTGATTGCGGCTCTGCAGTTCTGTGCTGATTTATCTGGGTTTTCAGGCAACAGTGCAAATGCGTCTGCCCCTTTCACGTTTGATTTGTCAAGTCCCGCGTTGATGCAAATCAAACCGCGTTTGTCTTCGACAAGCATGATGTCACGGGACAGTTTCAGGATTTTTCTGGTTTCTCTGAGGACTAGTTCGATAATTTTCGAGCTTCTGCCAATCTTCTTCGCAAGCTTCGAAGCTCTCTGAGAAGGCTGAACGCTTTTCAGGTGCACTATTCTTTTCTCGGCTTTGGAAATGATTTTCTGCGCAATGACAACTATGTCTCCGTCTTCAAGATCCACATTGTTGGTTTTTGCGTTTTCCACAATTTGCAGTGCAACATCGTCCCCAGCTTCTACCATGGGAAACTTTTCTAAGGCAATTGCCGTGTAGGTTTTCAATCCTTATCTTCCACCGTCTGCTAGCTTGTTTCCTTGCTCTGTTAAAACTCTTCTTGCTTAGATGGCTACATAACGATTTGCAGATTTTGAAGACTTATCTTGAATTCATAATGTTTAAGCATTTTCCAGTTAGAGGGATACTAAAGTTTGCATGCAGACGGATGAGTTTAAATGAACAGACAATTCAAGTCACTAATCATAGCGTTTTTTATCGTATCCAGCATATTTGGGTTCAGAAGCTGGAATTTTCTATCTTCGGCTTCCACAACCTATGTTGAGGGACCCATAACACGAGATACTGTTTGGACTCTTGTGGACAGCCCTTACATAATTTCACAGGACGTTGTTGTCTACCCCAATGCTACGCTGGTCATAGAGCCTGAAGTTGAAGTCAGATTTGCAGAAAACTTCTCTCTTACAGTTCAAGGAGTTCTTGTTGCCAACGGCACCGTTGACAGAAAGATCGTGTTCACCTCAAGCAAGCATATTCCATCTCCTGGCGACTGGAAAGGGATAAAGTTCCAAGGGACGTCGCCCTCAACGATGAGGCACTGCATAGTAGAATATGCCATCGATGGTCTAGTTGTGGAAAACGGTCTTCTGGAAATGCAGAACTGTGTTGTGAGACTTTGTTCCAAGAATGGAGTTAGAATACTGAACAGTCAAGCAACTATTGAGAACAATGTTTTTCTCAATAACACTGAGGTAGGCATAGAGGCTGAGGGCTTTAACAACCTTGTTGTCCGCAATAACACTCTGGAAACGAATGGAGACGCCATTGTCATAACAGGTGACTCGGCATCTGGAATAACCGCAGAAGAGAACAGCATCCTCAGAAGCATAGAGGCAGGCATACGCCTTGAGGCAACCTCGCTAAGCGCCATCAATATACTGAACAATACGCTTTCAGAAAACCAATACGGATTTTACGTTTCAACCGAAGACGACACATACATTACTCGCAACTATATCACCAACAACACGGTAGGCATATTCTATGACAGAGGATTAAGCCACGAAGCCCACTTCAACGACATCTTTGGGAACAACGTGGGAATGGATGCGGCACTTTCTGCACATGCCAATGCCACATATAACTATTGGGGTCACTGGAGCGGCCCAAACCACCCTTCACTGAATCCATATGGCAAAGGCAATTCTATAGGAGGCAACGGCTTGAATCTCGACTTCATATTTTTCCTTTCAGCGCCAATTGACCATGACAATGTTCCTCCTACTGCTGTGCTTTGGACAGACAAGATTACTGTAGCACCAAGCAAGCCTGTGACGTTCATAGGCACAGATTCCTATGATGAGGGAAGAATCGATCAATACTTCTTCACTTTCGGAGACGGCAACTCCAGTGGATGGACTACGCTATCGACATATGAGCACACCTACTCAACTGTTGGGAACTATAGCGCAACTTTAAGAGTTAAAGACGACTTCGGTGCAGAAACGCTTGGAAACTCGGTAACGGTGTATGTCCGAAATTATCCGTCCCTTGAGGTAACGGTTACTCTCAGCGAATATACTGTCAACTACAATGAGAACGTCTCTGTTACCGTGCATGTTTCAAACGGATCAAGCGCCGTTGGCAATGCCACAGTCTCGTTGTTTTCAGTCAAAGGAGGTATAGTCACACCGCAGACGGGCTTGACAAACTTGTCAGGCTTTTTCACAGCAACGCTGACTGCGCCGAATATAACTGACATAACGAACCTCAAAGTCATTGCAAAGGCAGTTAAGACAGGTTACACAGACGGCTCTGACCACAAGTATCTGAAGGTGCTTCCGCCACTTACAGTTGAGATCCTCTCTCCTTCACCAATCAAGTCGGAGCAAACCGCACCAGTAACGGTGCAGGTGTCATGCGGATTAGAGCCTGTAAGTGATGCTTCCGTAACTTTGATGACAGACAACGGCACTCTCGCACCAGCCAGTGGAGTTACCAACATCAATGGTAGCTTGCAAGCAACCTATACTGCACCTCAAACACTCAGTCAAATAGATGTCACAATAATGGCGCTGGCTGTAAAAACAGGGTTTGCCGAAGGCTACGGGCAGAAAACGATCGTCGTAGAGCCAAAAATCCTCTATGTAGAGGTCAACGTGAATCCCGATACGATTTTATCAGAAGCCGTTTCTTCAGTAACGGTTTACGTGACAACCGACACGTTGCCAGTGAAAGATGTTGCGGTTACCATTGCTTCAAACGTTGGAGGCAATTTCTCGCCAGCTATCGCCATGACAAATGTAAATGGTGAAGCTGTTTTCGTCTTTACAGCTCCACAAACAACAGTTGAGCTTAACGCGCAAATTACTGCAACGGCGACAAAAAGCGGCTATGTGACTGGTGAAGGGTCAGCTATGATCCTTGTAAGACCAAAAATACTTAGTGTTGAGGTCACTATTACACCGCAGACCACGTTCTCGGAAGCCACTGTTAATATTTCCGCTTATGTCTCTTATAATGGCATAGCGATTCCCGAAGCAAATATAACAATTGCTTCAGACGATGGAGGCAACTTCTCCGCTTCTTCAGTGGTGGGCGATGAGAACGGAAGAGCCACCTTCACGTTCACTGCTGCCCCTGTCAATGAGTCAAGCACTGTTACTATAACCACGCGTGCCTCCAAAAGCGGCTATGCAGATGGAATCAATGTCCAGCAGATTACCGTGAACCCGGGAGTGTTTAACATTACGGTTGAGGCTTCTCCAAAAATAGTTAAATCTGGCGAATCAACGGTTATCATAATCTACGTGGCGTCCAACGGCACCCGTGTTTCCAACGCGCAGGTTACAGTACACGCAACGAACGGAAGCTTTGCGGTAACAAATACGACAACGGATCTGAATGGGCGCTGTTCATTTGTTCTTACTGCGCCGAGAACCATGGTTCAGTTGCCTGTGACTGTTTCGGTTAATGTCTCTAAGAATGGTTACATAGCATCATGGAATCATACGATGGTGACTGTTACTCCAGAGGAAGCGGTGCAGGGTGATGGGGGCTGGTCTCTGCTGACGATGCTTTTGATTGCCATTCCGATAGTGGTGGTTGTTGTGGTTGCTGTGTTGATTAAGTTGAAGGTGATTGCGATTTCGTTTGGTGATGAAGATGAGCAGTCATAAGACATATATCGCAAGACGTAATATTTAATAGACTGGACATATCAATAATATAGGAAAACAGGAGAAACAAAATGACACAACTCCGCCTAAAAGAATCACTCACAAAGCTGAAAAAAGTAAGAATCAAACTAAGCCTTGGAAAACACGAGCAAGTAACCATACCTCCACCACCCCCAAAACCAGTTCCCCGAGGCTTCAAAATTATAGAAAAATACCCACTCTACGAACCCTTCGCCCACGTAGCCATCGTACAAAACCCAAAAACAGGAGAACACAAATACGTACTCGACGAGCTTCAACTCGACCCTCTTGAAAGAGGCGTATATAACCGCATTCTAGAAATACTGCTCGCGGAAATCGAGTCGCCAAAAGGAGAAATCCTTGATCCCCGAAAATTCTTTGCGGAAGAAGCAAAGAAAATAGTGGACAAGTACCGTATCAGCTTAGGCTGGCTTCCAGACGTTTCATGGTACAAGATTCTTTACCATGCTGAAAGAGACCTTGTCGGCTTCGGTCAGATAGACCCGCTGATGAGAGACCCTAACATAGAAGACATTTCATGCGACGGTGTAAAGAAACCATGCTACATATGGCATAGAAACTACGAAAGCATAGAAACCAACATCGAATTCCAAACCGACGAAGAATTAGACAACATGGTTGTCAAACTTGTCCACATGGCCGGAAAACACGTAAGCTCAGCCTTCCCAATAGTAGACGCATCTCTACCAGGCAAACACAGACTTGCAGTCTGCTACAGACGCGAAGTCACACCTTTCGGAACCGCCTTCACCATACGCAAGTTCAGAGAAGACCCCTACTCAATGATAGACCTAATAAACATAGGCACATTCTCAGAAGAGATGGCTGCATACTTCTGGCAGTGCCTCGAACACCGCGCCTCAATAATGGTGCTCGGTGGAACAGCAGCTGGAAAGACAACAGCATTAAACGCCCTAGCATGTCTAATCAAGCCTGGAAGCAAAATCATCACAATCGAGGAAACCGCGGAGCTTAACCTGCCACATGAAAACTGGGTTTCACTTATCGCAAGACAAAGCTACGGGCTAGGCGGAAGCAGCATTGGAGAAGTCTCCTTATTCGACCTTGTCAAAGCCACCCTGAGACACCGCCCAGACATCTTGATAGTGGGCGAGGTCAGAGGTCAAGAAGCCTATGTTCTCTTCCAGGCGCTGGCAACAGGTCACGGTGGCATGTGCACCATGCACGCTGAGAACGTAGACTCGGCGGTTAAGCGTCTTACGCAGAAACCCATGGAGATTGCGCCTGCATACATTCCGCTGATGAATATTATACTTTCAATTCAACGCGTTCACCTCATAAAGGGCGCAGAGAAAAAGGCGTACAGACGTGTAATGAATGTCAACGAGATCGCAGACTATCAAGACTATAGGCCGACCTTCAAGTGGAACCCTTCTAAAGATGAGCATGTGCCGTCAATGGATAAGAGCGTGATACTAAACGCGATTTCAGAAAAAATTGGAATGACGAAAAAGGAGATTCTGGAGGAAATAGAGAGACGTAAGCAGGTTTTGCACTGGATGAGAGAGCGTAACATCAGAAGTTACAAGGATGTTGCTGCCATCATTGCAGAGTATTGTGCGAGACCCAAAGCGATCTATGAGAAGGTTTTGGCTGGAGAAGAGGTGAAAACGGTTGCCGTTTCTAGAAACCCTTGAAGCATGGTCTTTCCGCCTGTTCGGTAGAACGGCGCCTTCATTTCTGAAGCATGTCTTCTCCTTTAAAGATTACTTGGAACGAGCCAAGATCAAGATCTATCCGGAAACGTATGTTTCTCTAATGTTCTTTGCTGCTTTGCTTACTCTTCCCATATCTGCCGTAGCGATAGCCATCCTGTTCTTGTATGGTTTTCTTCCAATAATTTTTCTAGTGCCGATGCCATTTTACGTGATGATCGGTTTCCTGCTGACCCCGATTTCGCGGGCAGGCGAAAGAGCAAGCAATCTTGAACGTGAAATGCCTTTTGCAGCCGCCTACATCAGCGTGATGGCTTCAGGAGGCATCGCTCCTTACACGAGTTTCAAGAGGCTCTCTGAAGTGGAGTTAATGCCGTCGATGAGCTACGAGTCAAGAGAGATCATTAAAGACGTAGAGATTTTCGGCATAGACCCGCTTACTGCCATTGAGAATGCAGCCAAAAAGAACCCACTTGACGTATTCAAAGACTTCTTGGCGGGATATGCTTCCACGGTCATTATAGGCGGCGACATTGGGCACTTTTTGGAAAGAAAAGCCGAAGACATATTCAAAGCCAGAGCCATGCGTGTTAAGGCTGCTGCCGAGAGACTGGGAATGCTTTTAGAAACATTCATTATCGTGATGGTTTTGATGTCTCTGTGTTTCTACATCCTTTTCAGTGTAGAGTCAATCTACAGCATGGGCGTTTCGCTGTCATCTGGAATCATTCTCTACACTTACTTGTTCACGCCCATGCTTTCACTACTATTCATATACCTAGCCCACAGTATGCAGCCCAAAACGCCGCTGATTGAGAAAAGACCGTACAAAGTCTACGGCATCTGCAGTGCAATTGGAATAGTTATCTTTCTGATGCTCACAGACTTCATGGGGCTTGTGAACATCCAGTTTTTAGACTCCATTCAAACTCTTGTAGACCTGCCAGTAGCAATCGCGTTGACCTTATTTATCGCAACCGCACCTGCAGCTGTCGTGCACTCTCGACTTGCTGCTAAAAAGGCTAGTATGGAAGCGGGAATAAACAATTTCCTTCGCGACCTGACCGAGGTTAGAAAGACAGGACTCTCGCCTGAGAAGTGCATTGAAAGCTTGGCACATAGGGATTATGGCGAGTTTACTAGGGAGCTCAGCAAGATCAGCTCAGAAATCTCTTGGGGAATCCCTGTTAGGAAAGTGATTATGGACTTTCTTAAGCGGACAAAAAGCTGGATGACTCAGATCATCATGTTCCTGCTCGTAGAAACCATTGATGTGGGCGGCGGAACTATAGCGATGATTGAGTCGCTTGCAAGATTCAACAATCTCACGCAGGAAGTGGAGAAAGAAAAGAAAATGGCTGTGCGTCCCTACATGTTGATGCCTTATTTTGCTGCGATTCTTCTCGTGGCAACCACTACTATGATGCTTGGATTCACGACTGGAACTCTAGGTGTTGCCGAGTCAAGCAACCCGAAGGATATGGGGCCGATGGTTACGATATTCACTACGTCAGCGATTTTTCACAGCTACTTGATAGGCTTGGTTGCAGGCAAAATCAGTGAGGAATCCGTTGCTGCCGGCTTCAAACATGCATCAATCTTGGTGATTATCGCTGTAGTCGCGGCGAAAGTTGTGCCCATGTTTGTAAGCTTTGGATAGGAGAGAAGTAGCCACGAAAAAAGAAAAGCCTCTTCGAAACTTCGAAAAAAACAGGAGAGCCGTCAGCCCAGCAATATCCACGGTTATTTTGACAAGCGCCATAGTCGTTCTTCTTCTCGCTACGATTGTCTTCGCCAACAACTTCCTAAACGGAAGACTGGGAGAAAACGAGTTTAGCGCCATGAAGCAGTTCATGCAGACCGTGGGACTGCAGATAGATGATGTGGCTTGGACTATTGGGAGAACACAGACTATTCGATACGCCAGCCGTTTTGGACTTGTTAACTATGAGTCTGCTGTACTAAACTACTCACTTTATGTCTATAGAGAAGGAAGCTACGAACCTATTGCTAACTTCAGCACGGGCATGATTCTTTTTAACATGCCGATAAGCAGATACTCAATGGGAAACAATTATCGCGAACGCATTGTTCCTTCATCCAGCTCTTTTATTCAAGAGGGAACATCAGCACCAGTTTGCACAGTGTTTGTGATCGAAAAAGTGCCCATGAATGATGGCAACTTCATCAGAATCGTCGCCGTCCCCTCAATAAGAATTTTGAACTCTACGATTTCAGCTGGCGGAGAGCTGAAGAACTATGTCAAGCTGTATCTGCCTTTGCTCAACGCTGGGAACCATTCATACAGATCTCAGTCAATAACTCTCGAAGGAAACGGAGTTTCAGTAAACACGGAAGGAGACGTTGACAAAATCAAGATAGAGGTCTCCATGACGAAGTCAAGCCTCGGCTTCGACGAGGACTTTTTCGGCTTTGCAAACATCACAGAGGAAATAGATGTTCCCAACGGTTCGATTATGCAGTTCTACAAAAGCGATGTCACCTTAACGCTGGGACTACACATCTGAGAACCATGGAGGAGTACATGGATGCCACATATAACCATCGAATACACCATCATGATTCCAGTATTGATATTACAGATATTCCTCTTTCCCTTGACAGCCAGCTGGCTGATGAACATATGGATAGACTCACGCAGAACGCTGGCGCTCCAAGACGCAGCAGGTCACCTAGGCAGCACTATACAGCAGCTGTACTTCTCGCTTAACCACGACACTATCACGTCTGCGAACATAACATGCTCGCCTGGGCTGCCTTCTTTGATTGAAGACAAGTTTTACTTTGGAACAGCTGTTCTAGAAAGCGTAGGCGCAGACGTAAACTCGGGAAAAGTTTTGAAGCTTACTATGACGCTTACGGGTACAAAGAACTCAGTTACAAACTCGGTGATTCTGGGTCCTAACGCTAGATGGGTGAATTCAACCTTCTACAGCAATTCCACAAGTGCTGTTGTGAGCGCAGGCAAGGTTGGAGGTTTAATCTACTTGCAGTTTGGTGAGTGAGGAAAAGAAGCATGGCTGGGTCAACCATTGATCACTTGATTTCGGTCACCGTTTTCATAGCAGCAATACTGCTGTTCATAAGCCTTTTTAACCAGATGATTCAGACAGCCGTGATCTATCAGAGACATAAAGCGTTGGCAACTAAATGCAGCGACATGCTGGATAACATACTGCTTAATCCGGGTTATCCGCTTGAGTGGGGAAAGACTAACGGAACGCCAACAAGCTTTGGATTGCAAGATCCGGAGTTCACCCAGTACAGGCTTAGCCCATACTCGCTTATGCGCCTGCAGTCTTCTTACGGAGAGCCAGTTTTCTATGAGCCAACGGGCATATACTACAGCAATATTACGATGGAATTTGGCAATTTTCTGCTGGTTCCATACACGCTGGCGCTTAACTATTCCACTGCATCGAAGCTTCTGGGAGTGAATAACACTTACGGATTCCAGTTGGAAATAACGCCAGTTATCGCTGTTTCCGTAACCGAAGTCGAGGCTGGAAACCCGTTGATACTTGAAGTGCAGGTAACTGGTATGGGGTTTCCACTTGCAAACGCCACTGTAAGCTACTGTTTTCTGAAAGTAAGTGAAAAAGGAGGGCAAAGCAGCCCTTCTTATTCAAGCTTTTTTGGAACAACATACACAAACGATGAAGGCTCCACCTTCGTCAGCGTAGCGGATGTGGACAACAATGAGTCCTATGCCTTAATTGCCTATGCACACATGAGCGGGCTTATCGGCATAGGCTTTCATCAGCGGGCAAGCGGCACAAAACGCTACGTGATCCCATTCATAGACAGCTTCGCGGACAGACGCGTTTTGCTTGCACACAGCTATGATGTCCACAATCAAGGGCCTCCGGAGTCCGCTGTCTTCTATAATGCGACCTTTGTGATGTTGACTGAGGATTTTGAGCTGCGGGAGATGCCTATGGAGAACGCGACTGGAAAACTGGGAAAAATCGTTTATGGACATGGAACCGAGAAGACATATCAAAATCTTACTATCCCAACATTCAATCCAGGTATTTTGATAATCACATATCAAAGTAATAATGAGTATGGCGTTGTGCTGATGCCTTGGGGAATAAGTTCTATGGCTTTTCCTGTTGTTTTCGGGGGAGAGCCGAGCGGCAAAGAGTGGGTAGCGACTGATCTGCGCCAGGTTTTGATTAACGGGATAGCGTATCAAGCGAAGCTTTCCCTATGGAGTTTGGAAGGTTACCAGGTGGTGGGTTAACATGATGCGAACAATCGAGATAT
>JAGTQT010000003.1:6148-18144 GCA_018396615.1 Candidatus Bathyarchaeota archaeon | reverse complement strand
AGTCCTGCTGCTCCAACTTGCCTCATAGCGTCGCTGTTCGCGGTTCTGCCTTCACCTAGGCAGGTTTCTCCGCTTAATCTCCGCAGACTCGCGTTGACCACGCTTCAGATGCTGGATGTTGATTATGACCTAAGTTCCACAGTTTTTAAGCAGTCAAATGATTCCGCATGGGGACAACTGGAAATAGCGCTTTCAGCATGTCTTCCTCCGAACATTGTTTACAACCTGACAGTCTATGAGATAGACACCGGACAGACTACGCTTTACACTGTCAAGAAGTCTATTTCAAATGCTAAAAGCTTGGGTGTAAGCTCAGATTCCGCCTCCTATCTTGTTGCTTCTTCAAACGTGACTTTCAGCGTAATTCCAGAAAAAGTCGGTGAAAGCTCAGGCGGAGGAACATTGTACATCCTTAACTGCAGCGATGCGAATGGCTGGTGGATCACGGGATATACTTCTCATAGCTTGGCTGAAGACTTGTATAATCTGCTTTCGCCGTATTTCCAAACAACAATCATGATACAGAACACTCAGCAGCTTGGGCAGATACTAAACGGGACCTCAATCCAGAATGAACAGGTGCAAGGCGCAGTTGTGATAAACACTTGTGGAGAAGCCGTGCCTATCCCATCTGGATACTATGCCAGCAACGGCGTAGGATACGATACAAGCGCAAACTCATACGCACTGTACTGTTACACCTTAGGCAGAAGGGTTCTTCAGTATAATTGGACGTGGGCAAGCATCGTAGGCTACCCTCTCTACTACGTGGCTAACACAGGGCTGTTTCCAAGCGAACAGAACGATTGGGGGATCTATGGAATGAGGCAAGTTGGAGCAGCAGGACTTAACGCGTTTCTACTAGGAATAGACAACCAGAGCTACGTCTATAACAGCGGATGGATCACAGACGATCTACCGGGTGTCGTTTACCTGTCGGACCAAGCCCGATACTACTCCAACTACTATGGAGTGTATCCTTCGCCATACCAAACAGCTACACGAGCATTACCATCATGGATAACAAGCACCTATCATCTAACTGTTACAACATACGTCTTCAATCAAGTAGACAGTTACAATCCTGGAGCAGTCTATAGGCATACTGCTACGGTTAATGGGACAAGCGGATTTAGAGGATCGCTTCTCGCTTTAGGAGTTACAAGGACGCCGGATATCAGGTTGACGGCTCTCGGAATTCTGTCTGACTTTAAGCCTAGGCTTTATCGATCCGAGTATACGGCTGTTGGAACTTCAAGGCTTGTGGTTCTGCAGCTTGGACAGGTTGGAGGTGCCTAGGATGAATAATAAGGGACAGTTTTCTTTGATAGCTGCCTTGTTTGTAGCCGTGATTCTCGTTGCCACGGTAATCATAACCTATTCGGCGATACGTAACAGCGCCACACAGGAGCAGCCTCAAGCGTTAAGCGCCATTGACGAAACAAACCTCGCTTTGAAACAGAGCTTGGGGTTCACAGTTGGTTACTATGGCTCTGTTCTCAAGGTTACAGGCAACGCTTCATACG
The DNA here is from genome assembly GCA_018396615.1 of Candidatus Bathyarchaeota archaeon. Classification (GTDB taxonomy): domain Archaea; phylum Thermoproteota; class Bathyarchaeia; order Bathyarchaeales; family Bathycorpusculaceae; genus JAGTQT01. The sequence continues at coordinate 16,618 of JAGTQT010000003.1, read as the reverse complement.
CAAAAAGACTTGCGTTGCAGTATCTTGAAAGCGGGCTGGTAAACATAGCCAGTATGCACCCTCAGTGGGGAACATCATTCAGCGTGAATGACTCCGATCTCTACACCTACTGGTTTGCAAACAGCAGCTTCAGCAGCGGAGACTTAGCAGTAAGGTATAACCTCACGGGCTTAGGGATCTCTGGAATAACCTATGAAACTTCCTGCAAGCTGAGCGTGCAAATCCTTGAAACCATCGGTGATAAAGCCATTCTACAAGTGGCAACGGATGAAAACGAGCCTTTAATAAATCTTGGAAAGCGCAACTTCAAATTCTACCGCTACGACGCACCGAGTTCAAAATGGGTTCTCGTTAGCCCAAGCATCGAGCCTCTTGCTTATTCGAATGGCACTTACGAGATTACCATGCCGTTCGGAGTAGATCCATACTCCTATGTCATCCAAGTGGAAGATTCGAGGGGGATCATTGTTGTAGCTTCTTCCTTCAGCCGTTACGAGATAACGCCAACTTGGAGCAGCATGACGGGATCGGGGCAAGACTACGTGGATAATAGCATATCTGACGTGGATTCTTCTCCTGATAAAGGAACCCACAGCAGTTTTTCAGCACAGCAGAACTCCGATGGAGTCTTTGACACGCTAACTGAAACCCATACAGATATTCTCGTAAAGAAAGGAACGTTCACCAAGTTAGCCTCAACGACACCTGGTTCACAGCCTATTACTGTAGGTTTCCAGCCTAAAGCAGTCATTTTCTGGTGGACTAGACAAACATCTTACGGTGAGCTTGCGGCAGTGCGACTGGGTTACGGTTTCGCGACGGCTTACGGAGGCTCCTATCAAAACTACGGTGTCGCCTTCGCTTCAGACGACAATGCGGGCTCTTCAAACACCGGACGACGAAGATCAGAAACGTATTGCATAATTATACTGTCTAACGGAGACCCAGATGCTGCGGCGCAGGCAAGAATAACAAGCTTTAGTGCGGACGGCTTCATTCTGAACTGGCAGACAAACGAAAACAGGGCAGACATAATACACTACATTGCCTTAGGCGGATCCGACCTAACAACAGCAAGAGCAGGCCGCTTCCTACTTAATACTGGCTCGGGAACACAGGACGTGACAGGACTCGGTTTTCAGCCTGATTTTACGATGTTCCTTTGGACTTTCACTGAGAACGTGGATTCTAGCACTAGTGACGCGGAGGTAGGCTTAGGGTTTGCCGCTTCTTCGACACAGCGCGCTGCAATGGTCGCAGTTTCTGAAGATGGAAGACCTACTATGGATACGTGGCAGCAGCAGAGAACCAATTCATGCATCCTTCTCCTTTCTCCTTCTACAGGCGCTCAAGACGCTGTAGTCGATTTCAGCCAGTTCAATTCAGACGGATTTAGACTAAACAAGGCTGATGCTCCATCATCAAATACGCCAATATTCTATCTAGCTCTCAAAGGCGGATACTACGATGTGGGAAGCTTCGACTCAGCGACATCTGTGGGAACTCAGAATGTTACAAGCGTAGGTTTCCAGCCGATGCTGCTAATGCTGGCAACACAGGGACGAACAGCCTCCACTTCTATAGGGTCAACTGCTGAGCTTGCGTTTGGCGCGGCAACCTCTGCTACAGAAAGAGGCTCAACATGGTTCGAAGACCCCGACGACCTAGGAACATCTGATAACGAGATGGAAACCTCAAACTCGAGAATCATCAGTTGGAGAGACAGAACCGGCTCCAGCGCCTTTACGCTGAGAGGCTCCGCCGATTTTACGTCCTTCCTGCCAAACGGATTTAGACTCAACTGGAGCAGCGTCGAAGCAACGGGAAAAAAGGTCATCTATGTAGCCCTCGGAGGACACGCCTATGAACTAGACTTGGAAGTTCAGTGGATGAACACAAACTTCAATGGAACTACGGAATACCTGCTGATCTATGCTAACTCAAGCTCCAGCGAAAACCTGCAAGTTGACGTTTGGCACGGAGGAACATGGAACAACCTTATTCCAAGCCTCAGCAACGGATGGAACAACATCTCTGTTCTTCCCTACTTGGATTCTTCAACATTCACAATCAGATTCAAAGACACCAACACAGATGGAGACACGGTGCAAAATAGCTGGCAAATAGACGCAACACTGCTACAGGTTTGGCCGGTTCAAGACTTATACACAACCGTACAGAACGCTACGATCGTTGCGGAGCTGCTGCAGAACGGCACAATACGTTGGCTTGGTCAAAATCTTCAAATGACCACTCAGGCTAAGCCGATTCCGCCGATACCGGTAAGAATAATACAGGTGAACCAGACGATAAACGGCGTAAACTGCAGAGTGCCCTTCCAGATTGAGGATTGGGCTTCGGAGTATAGGATACCTTTAGGCTTGACGAATAACGCAAGCGTGTTTGACAGCCGAACCATGCTTGTTTTCCTCATGAACAGCAAAGTTTCCAAAATAACAGTATGGTGGAATGGCAGCGACCGCATTAATCAGACGTCTTACGCGTTTACGAACCGCTATTTCACCGGCGACGATCAAAGCAATAGGCGACTTACAAACGGCGTTCTAACGCTTCAATTTAGCGGCGAATTCACGTTGACATCTACCGTTGGAAGCTCTTCTTGGACGGCGACGTTCATGCGTATCAACAGCGAAGCCAGCGTCTACGGTGCAAATGAGGCTTACGTGATTCACCATGGAATTGTAAGAGATATAGTTCATCAAGAGTCGGAATGGAACGATGGAGCAGACAACTGTCCAAACCTGTATGCACATGTTGTCTTGACTCTGCCGGCAAATGCGACTTACTACACCTATCAGCTGCGTCTCATGTTCATCCAGTCACAGCAAGCTAGAAGCATAACCGACCTCTGCCCGATCCGGATATCTGGTTCAACTGGTTCGCCGCAAACCGAAAACGGGACAGCAGGAGGCTTTCCAATAGTCTCAAGCGCCACGGGCACGTTCTATAACTATTCAGCATCGCTTTGGGCACACCACTGGAGCCAAATGATATCTGGCACAACAGGAGCCGGACTGATGTTCACCGACGAAGCCAACAGCAAACTTTACGCTTTTGACTCTATTGCAGGAGCCAAGACAGGCGCTCTCAAAACCTCTGTCAGTGGCGGAACTAGGTCAATTGAGCTTCTTCCAGTAACGCTTTCTCAAGTGCAGTTCACATCTGCGATGGATATAACTTGGAACGGGGCAGTGGTGACCTTCGATGACACAATGCCCATATACACGGAGATTAGCGGAGGCAGTTCAGGTTTGTGGATAACTGTGGAGTATCCGCCGATAGTGACTGTTACGACAGAAAATTAGGGAGAAGTGGAATGCAGACTTATTTGGAATTCTTATTCACGGTTCATACGAGTTAAATAAACAATCATGATACTTCCTAAACACGAAACCTAAAGGTGAAAACATGTCAGACAAACATGGACAAAAATCCAAGAAAGCCATATCACCAATACTCGCAACGCTACTCCTCATCGTAATAGCAGTCGCAGCCATAGTCGTCACATACGCGTGGATAATGACCTACATGAGCAGCGCGGGACAACAAGCAGGAGTAATGCCCTACAAAGCAAACGTAAGCTTCTATACACAAGGAACAACCAAGAAAATAAACATTGACATAGGAAACTCCGGAACCACAGACACTGCAATCTCAAAAGTCTACTGTGGAGAAACCGCCGGAGCACTAGAAGAACAGACTCCCACGCAGACAATACCCATATCCGTACCAGCAGGAAGCATCTCAACGATCACTCTGAACTATAATTGGACAGCAGGAACCACCTACTACTTTAAAGTGGTATTCACTACCGGACACATACTTGGAGATCCATCGTGGCCTGAACAGGCTCCAACATAAAAAAGCCAATACTCTTTACGTCCAGCATCCCGTAATACACAAAAACACCATCTTTAGTAAAAAGGACTCTCATGGTGCTCGATTTGCAGGTCTGGCTTAGCGCGGCAAGAACCTCTGTAGCCTTACTCTTTCTTGTATATTCTTCTTGGAGGGACTACCAAAGCCGAGAAGTAAGCAACAAGGTCTGGATATTTTTCGCGCCGCTAGCCTTCATCATCACATTCCTAGAGATATACATCTTCGATTCGCCGATGCTGCTTTTTTATGGAGTGTGCGTAGGCTTAACGTCAGCCTTCGCTCTCATAATCTTCTACACAGGAGGATTCGGAGGAGCCGACGCCAAAGCTCTCATGTGCCTAGCGCTTGCCCTGCCCTTCTACCCGCAACCTCTGTTAACACCTTTCTCGGGAGAGCCTTCGCTTATTGCGCAGCTAGCTTTCCCAATAACAGTGTTCACCAACGCCGTGCTGTTTGCCGCGGGAACCGCAGCATACCTATTTCTCTACAACATAGTTTCGCATAAAGCATACAAAAAAACACTCTTCGAAGGAGAACACGCAACCGTATCCATCGCCAAAAGAACTCTAGTCCTGCTGACAGGATACAAAATGCCCATAGAGAAACTCAAGGAAAAATGGCACATCTACCCACTCGAAGACGTTGAACAAAACAGCCAAGGCACAGTCAAAAGAAAGCTGCTCCTAATGCCAAAAGACGAAGGAAGAAACGAAATAGTCAACCGCCTAAGCCACGCCGCCGAGAAAGGAGTAATCCAAAACAAGGTCTGGGCTACGCCTGGCTTACCCATGCTGATCTTCATAACCGCTGGACTGGTAGTCGCCTTAGTCTTCGGCGATGTCGTGTGGCTCTTCGTGAAATGGATACTTGCCTAAACGCATCGGGGTACGCAGCCCGTCCGACTCTTTCAACGATCCCGCGCGACACGCAGAATATTCAGACACGCTAAAATAGTCTACGAAACAACGTAACTCGCAGTCACCGCCAATAAGCAAGGAGAACAAGAACACATATGGATGTCCCAAGAGAAGTGCAAGAGCTTCTCAAACAAGAAACGGAAAAAACCGAAGTCGTTGTCATGCCCGACTTCTTTCTTGACCGACTGGTAAAAATGAAAGCCAACGTAGACGAGTTTTATGAAAACGTGAAGTCCATTGCACTGAGAAAAGGCGGAAGCATCGATGGAATAGAACAGGCAGACATCAGAGGGGGAAACGCCGTCAACACAGCCTCAGCGCTTGTAGCCCTAAACGTAAAAGTGACGCCTATAATATGCACGAGCAGGCTTGGGCTCAAAATGCTCAAGCTCTACTTTGGAAACGGCAAGCTTGATCTTTCCCACGTTAAAATTTTCGACAAAGCATCCGTGACGACAGCAATCGAATTTGAGACAGCAGAGGGAAAAGCTAACGTCATGCTAAGAGATGTAGGCTCCCTTACCCATTTTGGTCCAGATGACTTGGATGACCGTGATTTTGAAGCCATCCAGAAAGCGGACTACGTTTGTGTGTTCAACTGGGCGGGGACAAGAAGATTCGGAACAACCCTAGCAAGCAAGGTCTTCGGCGAATACAAGAAAAAAGGCAGAGGCAAAAGCTACTACGATACTGCGGATCCCTCTCCAAACATAGAAAAAGCCGCCGAACTTGTGAAAAAAGTTCTCCAAAGCAGGAACCTAGATATTCTAAGCGTGAATGAAAATGAAGCCTTCCAGTACGCCAAATACTTTACAAAAAGCGAAACATACCAAAAAGACACAACGCTAGAAAAAATGGCAAAGCAATCAGCAAAAACTTTGGCACAGCACTTGTCTGCAAGAATCGACCTACATACGACAAGCTTCTCAGCCACATACACCAGAAAAGACGAGACAGTTGTGCACTCGTTTAGGGTTCCAGTTTTGAGGGCAACAGGCGCGGGAGACGCATGGAACGCTGGAAACATTCTCGGAGACGCGAATAGGCTCCCAGATGACTGCAGATTGATTTTGGCAAACGCGGTTGCAGCCTACTACATCTCGAATCCTGCCGCGCAGCACCCTACACGGAAACAGCTTCTAAACTTTTTGACAAAAATGCAAAAGAAAAACTCACAAAAGCACTAAAACAATAAACAACTAGACAGACGCGCCTACCTAGCCTACCGCAAACAGCAACCCAAAGTATTTTTGCTTAGAACAAACTAGATACACATAAAGCGCTAAAACAAGGTGTAACAAGAAGCTTGACGAGACCAACAAAGCTTTTCGGAAGCTCAGGCGTGCGCGGCATAGTCAACATTGACCTGACACCAGTTCTAGCAACGCAGATAGGGATGGCGGTGGCAACATTCTCCAAGGCGGAGCAGATCACTGTAGCCAGAGACACAAGGGTCTCCGGTCAAATGCTGGAAAAAGCAGCAGTCGCGGGAATCACAGCGTGCGGTGCAGACGCGTTATGCTTGGGAACTTTGCCCACGCCTGCCTTAGCCTACTTGACAAGAAGGCTTGATGCTGATGCTGGACTTATGATTACTGCTTCGCATAACCCGCCTCAGTACAACGGGATAAAAATCTTTGACAAAAACAGCCTAGCATACAGCGAGGAACAACAAGACAAGATAGAAAAACTTGTGGCAACCGGAAACTTTCGGCTTGCTGAGTGGCAGCACATAGGCAAAGCAACACAAGTCGACGAAAGCAACAGCTACATAGAGATGATCTGCAAAAAAGTCAGGCTTACGAAAAAATGGCACGTAGTTTTAGACTCTGGCTGCGGAGCAACATATGGCACGGCGCCAAAAATTCTCCGAAACCTAGGCTGCAAAGTCACCGCCATAAACACGCAACCAGATGGACATTTCCCCGCAAGAAGCCCAGAGCCCAAAGCTGAAACTCTCGCGTATCTTGGTGAAGCTGTGAAAAAGCTTGACGCTGACCTAGGGGTTGCCTATGATGGCGACGGCGACAGAGTAGCCTTTATCGATGAGATGGGCAACTTTGTAGATTTTGACCGCGTACTTTCAGCATTTGCGGCGCATGTTATAAGGAAAAGGAAAGGCGGAGTCGTCGTTACCAATGTGGAAGCATCCATGAGCATTGAGAGAGCCGTGGAAGCTTGTGGAGGGAAAGTCATTCGCACCAGAGTCGGCGACATCTACGTTTCATCAGCCATGAAAAAGCACGGCGCAGTCTTCGGAGGCGAACCATGCGGCGCATGGATACACCCGCAATTCCACCATTGTCCTGATGGAATACTTTCCTCGGCGCTACTTCTTGAAGCTTTGGAAGAGGGAGAAAAAAGCTTATCCCAAATTATCAAAGAGATTCCTCAGTACCAGACACTGAGAGAAAATATCCCATGCCGCGTCAAGGCAAAACAAGAGACAGTCATGGAAGTAGAGAAAAGACTTAAGGCTTCTTTTCCAGCGTACAAAGATTCCTTCAACATTGACGGTGTCCGTCTAGCTCTGGAAGATGGCTGGGTTTTGGTCAGAGCGTCAGGCACCGAGCCTATTGTAAGGATAACAGTTGAAGGTGAATCATTAAAAGCCGCAAAAGAAATAATGAAAAAGAGTTCCAGTCTCGTTAGAAAAATCGTTAAGGAGAAATGTAGATGAAAAGCGTGATCTTGGCTGCAGGCGAAGGAAAACGGCTTCTACCGCTGACATCAACCAGACCTAAACACCTGCTAAAGATCGCGGGAAAGCCTCTGCTTGAACACTGCCTAGACGCCGTAAAGGCGTCGGGAATAAACGAAGTAACCATAGTTGTACACTACATGGGAGACGCCATCCGCCGCCACTTCGGCAACGGCGAAAAACTTGGCTTAAAAATCGACTACGTGGAGCAAAAGGCAGTTCTCGGAACCGGCAACGCTGTCAGCGTTGTCGAACCTTACATGAAAGAGGAGTTCCTTTTAGTGTACGGTGACGTACTCTTTACGGCAGAAGCAGTAAAAACCGTTATTGCAGCCTACGAAGCGGAAAAACCAACGATTGCGATGGCTGTTGTTCCTGTGGAGCACACAGAGAGCTACGGCATCGTGGAGCTCGCTGAAGACGAAAAAAACGTGAAAGGCATAGTTGAAAAACCCAAAAACAGCGAAGCACCCTCCAACCTCGCTAACGCGGGAGTCTACATCTTCTCGCCAGAGATTTTCGCAAAGATCAAAGAGATTTCGTCTTCACCTCGAGGAGAAATAGAGATTACGGACGCAATCTCGCGTATACTCGGCGAGCACAAAAAGATCATAGCGGCAAAACTTTCCCGAGAAAATTGGCTTGAAATCGGCAAGCCGTGGGATTTGCTTGAGGCAAACCGCTGGATGCTTGACAGGATGAAGCACAAAATCCGCGGGACAGTTGAGAACGGCGCACACATTATTGGCGAAGTCACGGTTGCCGAGACCGCGCGGATACGTTCAGGAGCATACATAGAGGGACCTGCACTCATCGGCGAAGAATGCGACATAGGACCGAACTGCTACATCCGCCCCTACACAACCATCAACAGCAAGGTGCGCATTGGCAACGCATGCGAAGTCAAAGAAAGCATTATCATGGATAAGGCTCATGTCGGGCACCTCTCCTACATTGGAGACAGCATAATAGGCGAAAACTGCAACCTTGGCGCGGGCACGATCACGGGCAATTTTAGACTTGACGGCGGCTCGGTCAAGATGGTGGTTAAAGATGCTTTGGTGGACAGTGGAAGACGTAAGCTTGGAGCGGTCTTGGGAGACAACGTGAAGACAGGGATAGGCGCGCTTCTGATGCCTGGGGTGAAGGTTGGATGCAACAGCTGGATTGGGCCGGGTGTGGTGGTTTACCGTGACGTGTCTTCGGATGTGAAGGTGATGCTTAAACAAAGCTTAGAGGAAGAGAAACTGGCTAAATGACTCTAATTTGACATTGATTATTGCGGTTGTTTGATTATTCTTTGTTTTGTTGGAACTTGTCAAAGTTTTGATCGAGTTTGGATGTTCATAGAGGATTGTTCTAATAGTATTTTCCATAAGATTTATATTTAGTAGCTGAAAAATTAAAGGGTTCGGTGTGTCTATGGTTGCATATAATAGAAAAATTTTGGGTTTATTTCTTGTCTTAAGCATTTCGGTTTCGTCTTACTTGACGATGGTTCAAATCGTAGACGCGTATAAACCTCGAGCACTGCTGAAATCATTTGTTTGTGAGTCTCAAAGGGAAAAAGAAGCAGCCAGCCGATACGTTATCGGTGATAGCTTTGTTGTTAAAGCAGAGTGTGAACGTGTTGATAAGTTTGATTTAAGATTCTATTTGAACTCCTCTCTAGTTTGCGAGAAGCAGGGAGGCATTTATGGTGAAACGCTTGTTATTGTTGTTCCTCTTTTATCGCCCGAGTTTAAAGCAGGAAATGTGTATGGTGTGGTTTTGGATGTTTATTCTTTTAATAGTCCTTTGCCTGGTGTGTTTTATTCAGATTCGTCTGTTTTTGTGTTTGAGGTAACAGGCGCCGAGACGCAGATTGGGCTTGTGTGTGGTTATGATGAGTCTTCGCGTTGTTTGTCTTTGTCTGCCAATTTGACGGATAGGCAAGGTTATCCTGTTGTTAATGAGACAGTTGATTTTTATCTTCAGTTTAGCAATAGACATAGGGTGAGTGATGGCTGGTTTCCGGTTGGGTCGGTTAATACTAGTTCTTGTGGTCTTGCTGAGTTTAGTTTGGCGTTGAATGTTTCTGCTGGAAACTATAGTGTTAGAGCCTGCCACGAGGGGAATGAGAATTTTGGAAAATCGGAAGATGTTGTGGACTTTGAGGTTTTGGGTAATGAGACTGTTGGAAATTTAGGTGAAGGTAAACATGGTCTGCTTTCAGAAGGAGGGGAAGTGATTATTGTTGTAGAGAATATTCCCCCTTTATGCTGTGCTTCCTTCAAAGATCTATGGTTGCTATCACACTGATTCTCCTCTCAACTTGAGCATAGGATACACGATGAGGTACTACTATGATTCTGTAATTCCCTCTCACTTTCTTGGCTCCTCTAATCTAACTTTATGGCTGAACTCGAGCTCTCTGATTGTTTATGAATCTGTTCTTACGTGGTGTCCCCTAATCACTGGTTCACATAGTATTTTTTGTGAGCTGGTTACAGGTAATCCTCCTGAGATTGTTGCGGTTGGCAACGAGCCTGTTGAGATTTTGCCTTGTCCCACGAATCTGGTTGTTCATATTCCTGAAGTCGTTGCTGGTGATTGTTTGAATATTGTGGTTGCTGTCGCGAAGCCTAGGTTGTATACGGAAGGAAGTTATTCGGAATGGCTGTCTTATAGTTTAGCTCCGAAGTTCTGGTCTCCACAAGGATTCTATGTTATTGATGATCCGGTTAAGAACTTCTTTGTTGAGTTTTGCGTTAATGGCTCATGTATAAGCGCTTCTCAAACTAATGATGATGGATTGTGCAATTTTATGTTGCCGTTGAGTTATTCTGGGTCTTATTTTGTTTTCAACCTTACCTGCCATTCTGTGGAGATGTACGGGCTGTACCAAGAGAAGGTGGATCAGCGTTTTCTGGTTTTGGGAAGGGTGAATGTTTCCAGTAGCGGCGCGGGAGG
>JAGTQT010000003.1:0-6103 GCA_018396615.1 Candidatus Bathyarchaeota archaeon | reverse complement strand
GAGGTGGGGTGGAGCCGGTTTATGTTGACACTGAGAGGCGTATTGAAGTGGATGTCGAGTTGTTTGGGTCGAAGGTTTATGGCGCTCCTGTTTCGGTTTTAAGTGGTATGCCGAAGGGCAGAGTCTCTGCTGATGGTAAGGGTTCAGTTGAGATACCGTCAGGTTCGCGTCTTTTGAGAGTTGCGTGTTTGTATAATGCGTCTTGTTCTACTGCGCCAGCAAGTCGTGATGTTAATAGGGATGGACCGGTTGATCTTAAGGATATTGTTATTGAGGCTAATGCGTTTGGCGCGATTCCTAGCTCCGAGAAGTGGGATTGGAGGGCGGATGTTGATTTTGATTTGAAAGTTGATTTGAAGGATTATATGGCGGTTGCTGTATGTTTTGGTAAGACTGTGAAGTATGTTGGTGTTGCGGATTTCAGTTGTTGTAAGGCTGTGTGGTTTAATGGAGAAAGCAGGATGGGGGAGGCTTGGCTTGATCGTTGGGGTTGTGTTTGGATTCCTTTTATGGGCGTTGACAGGGTGAATGTGAGTTTGTGTGGGAAGGGTGTTGGTGCGGTTATAGAGTTTTTCCACTACGCCTCCTACGGCAGCAAGGGCACGAACAATGCGGGTAGGGCTGAGTTTGCTTGGGTTCCTGAGAAAACTGGGACGTATTTTGTGTGGGCGGGGATGCCTCCGAGTTTTCTGACGTTAGCTGAGTGGCAAACTGCGGGTAGCGTGAGTGCTGTTTTGAGTTGCGTTCTCTTTTTAGACGTAGTGAAGAAGACTGTTAGCCTTTCATTGGATTGTGTGGGAGAATTCAACGTTGCAACTATAGAGGCGGATGCCGACGCTTCCGTTTACGCGTGGCCTCCAGACCAGAATTTTGGAAATGAGCACGAACTTTATGTTGGACTTCATAAAGGTTGTGATTTGGGGTATGCGTATCTTCATTTCGATCTGTCTTCTATTCCATCGAATGCGCATATTCTGTCTGCGAGGCTGAACTTGCACTTCGATTTGGCGATCTGGGACTCTCACTATGAGATGTTGCGCCTTAACGCCTATTTCGTAACACAGCCATGGGATGAGCAAACAATAACGTGGGATAATAAACCTTCTTATGCAGAGGATCCTTGTTGTTCTATTTTATATGGGACTGTTGACATTTGCTGGCCGCGGTATTGGTTCATTGATGCCGGTGATGCTGTTCGGAAGTGGCTTAACGGGTCAGTCCCTAACAACTACGGCTTGGTTTTGCAGGTTGAGGATCTTTTGGGCTATAACTGGACATCGATAGGGGCATTTTTCAGTTCCAGAGAAGTAAACGGGGAAATCTATGAGCGCCCTGCTTTGGAGGTTTCTTACATTTTGCCTTCGCCTTCGCTTGTCGTGAACGCGTATGATTGTGCGAGTCAATCCTGTTTTTCTGATTTGAATGTGAATTTGCTGGTTGATGGTGTGAATATTGGATCGGTTGAAACGAATTCTTCGGGGGTGGCAACTTTGTCGAGTTGGAGGCCTACTGTGAATAAGGTCTATAATGTTACTGCTTTTTCTTGTGGTAACTTGACTCATGCTGATGGAAAAGTGTCTTGTTTCTTGGATTTCAGGTTTCCGACGAATATTGCTTCTCCGCTAGAGAGCCCTGTGGGTGTGATTCCTGGGGAGTACGGGTATGAGTATGAGTTGTATCTTGTTTCTTCCGGTCTTTTCGGTATCTCCTATTGCGAGGGGATTTGTGGTCGGGTTAACGGAACGGGTTTGGATGGTATGCCTTGCAGCCCTTCTTACTTCCATGTGAAAAGTGAGACCGAAAATGAAGGGCAGCTCAGGGTTTTTTTGAAACGTTTAGTGAGGGTGTGTATTGTGTCAGTTTACGGTTTAGGGGTTCAGAGCTTTACCAGCCCTCAGAGTTTTCCTTTGTAATCAACGCTTCCGTTTTTCCGTTGGCCATCCTGTTTACTGTTTCGCCTGACAGCTTTCGAGTTGGGACAACGGTCTTGCTGAATGCTACGGTGATTGATCCGGCTAGGAATGTGAGGCTGGTTTCGCCTGCGGTTCTTGTGGAGTTTCAGAAGGTGGACAGGGGCGGAGGCGCCTCCGCCATCAGCAGCGCATACACTGAAAACGGCGTGGCAACATGCGAGTACACCTACACAAGCAGCGAGCCCCTCGCGCTCATAGCCAGAATCGTTCCCGAAGGAGTTGACATACCGCAGTCCGTGGCCAGCAGCCCCGTGCAGCTTACGGTAGGCAAACCCACCAAGCTGCTGCTGAACGCAACGTGGAACGGAGGCGCCAAGCACACGTTTAGGGGCTGGCTGAAGCATGACAGCACTGGACTGGCTGGAGAAACAGTTACGGTTAAGGTGAACGAGACCACGTACACGGTCACCACCGGAGCAGGAGGCTACTTCCGCATGACCATAGACCTCGCAGCCGTGGAAGGCAAGAAAACCATCTACATGGTGACAGCCATATTCAACGGCTCAGCGCCAAAGACTACAGTTGCCTAGTACATGTGGCTGGTTTTGGTTAATCCTAAATAGTTGTTTCCACAAGTGTAAAGAAGCATACGGAGGACAATACGATGTCAGTAGCACAAAGAAAATACTTCACCGAAATCTCAGCCCTAGCAGACAGACACGTCACGGTCACAACCACAACAGGCAAAACCTTCACCGGAACACTCCTCGGAATAAACCCAGACAACATGAGCCTATGCCTCTCCGAAGCCAAAGACGAAGAAGGAAAAACCCTACATAGAGTCTTCCTCAACGGCAACACAGTCACCCACATATTCAGCACCGAAAAACCCTTCGACCTGAAAGCCCTAGCAGACAGGCTGGAAAAAGTGTTTCCTACAATGGTCAGACTCTACGAAGACAAGGGCTTCATATGGGTCATGGACAAGGTCAAAGTCACCGAGAAAGGCGTAGTTGAAGGCTCAGGCCCAGCGGCCGAACGCGTCGAAAAAGTGTATGCACAGTTTATCGGCGAAGTTAAAGGCAAACCCTAAATAGACCAGCGGAACCGCTGCTCCTCTTTCTTCTTTTCTTCCACAACCGACTTAAGCAAGCCAAAAGACTCCAACATCTTCCGCGTCTCTTCCTCAGCAGCCTCCAGCCCAGACAAGTCAACATCCAACTCCAAATACTTTGCCAAAGCAGCTAAAGCATGCCACGCTCCGTTCACATCTGGACCCCTGCCTAAGGTTTCAACAAGCAGAGAAAACCCCTTGACTCCCCTTATCCTTCCCAGCCCGATCAGAAGCCCAGCAATTCCGTATATCTGCCCAACCATAACCCGCGCTCCCAAGCCCATAACCTGCTGAAGCGTCGCCGAATCTGTTCCAGCACAGAAAAGCTGCGGCGGCTCTCTCACCTCATCCTGCCTAAAACCTCCGAGGCTGATGAGAAGACGGCAGCCAAGCTCGCTGCAAACGTCCAGTATGCGCCCGCAAAGCTCGTACTGGCCAAATGTTGTCAAAGCCTGAGTGTTACCATACCAGAAGATCAGGTCGCGGCCGCCGGCCGAGTTCCTGTAGTAGTAGAGCTCATTTGAAGGAAACCTTGCGCCACCCGTCTCAGTTGTGACAGCCAAGTCTTGGAAGGATGAGCAGTGGATCTCCGCGAAGCGGGCGGCCTTCAGCTTGCGAATAAGATGCAGGGTAGCGATGTTGGCTATGAAGCCTATGCCGGGCAATCCTTCTATGAGAACCGCGTTGTTTAGATGCGGCTTTTCAAAGAGTTCAATTTCGCATACCATGATTTTTTGCCTTCTGTTTGCTGGGGTAGGTATCTAGGAAAGGCATGCGATATAAACGTGTTTGACGTTTGCTCTGGTTTTAGTGTAGGGCTATGAGCTTGGCTTTTTCCAAGTCTCTCAGGTATTTCAGCACGTGTTCTGGGTCGGTGGGCGTGTATTCTGCTGAAACTGCCTCGTAGATGCTGTGGGCTGTGCGTTTCCCGTTCATGAAGTTTAGGATTTCGGCTGTTTTCTTTCCGAAGGCTGGGTCTTTTTCCCCGATTTTTGCGTATGTGGCGTATTCTTTTTCGCCTATGCCTTTTTTGAAGGCTTCTTCGCTTAGTGAGCCTTTGAACAGTCTTCTGGGCACGAGCTTCTTGAGCTCTTGTTCTGCTTTGGATTCGTCTAGTTTGCTGGGTAGCTTGAGGTTGGAAGTTCTGGCGATGAGGTTTAGTGTTTCGTTGAGGTGGGTGATTTGTTTTTGTCCTAGGTCGGTGATGGTTTTGGCGTATTTGCGTGCTAGGTTTTGGAGTTCGGGGCTTGTTTCCAGTTTTTTGATGGATTCTATGGCTTGGCATTCTCGGGATATTATGTGTCTTAGCCGGCTGGTGTGGTAATGGAGGGTTTTTGCGAGTTCTTTGGCAAGTGTGTCTGGTTTGCCTTTGATTTTTGGGTCTTCCTTTTTTTGGAAGAATGCTTCTGCGGCTTGGCTGGCTGCTTCGGCGAGTCTGGTGACTGCTTTGGCGGCGGTTTGGCTGCAGAGTCTGTGGGCGGTTTCTGTGTCTGCGTTTGCTAGGGTTAATGCGGCTACGGTGGCTATCCATCCGACTCGTTTGAGGGAGTCTTCGCTTACCTTGTCAACGGTGTCCATGCTTGTGTGGTAGTAGAGGTCTGGCCACTGTAGGAGCATGACGCATGGTGTGGCGGTGGTGGCTTGGTTGAATTCGGCGTGGTCGCTTCCGCCGGTGAAGGCGGTAGTGTCGTAGCGGAAGGTTGAGGCTGAGCCGAATGCGGTTTCTTTGTCGAATTCTCTGATGGACTGTTCGATGAGGGAGAAGACGAAGTCGTTTAGGTATGATGGCAGTGAGTCTGGGGTTCGGTCGAGGTTAAGTGTGGATTTGCAGAGTTCTTGGTTTTGTCCTACCATGTCGAGGTTTATGCCGGCGACGAGTTTGCTGTGTGTTTTTTCGTGTTTGGCGAGGTAGGCTATGGTGCCTAGGGTTTCGGGGACCCAGAGGAAACGGATGGTTCTTGCGGGCGGCTTGATTTTGCCGTGGTCTATTAGGGTTTTGATGGTGCGGGCGATTTCTAGGAGTAGCCCTGAGCCTGAGGCGTTGTCGTTGGCGCTGGGTTGGGGGTGGCAGAGGTGGGCGATGAGGAAGATTTCTTGGTCTGGTTTTTGTGTGCCTTGGATGGTGGCGGTGACTACGTCTTCGTAGAAGGGGAAGAGTTTGGCGTCTACTGTGGCTTTTAGTTTTACTTGTTTTCCTTCTTTGAGCATTGCTCTTAGGTGGTTGCCTTGGCGTTTGCTTAGGGAGAAGCCGAATTTGACTTTGGGGAGATCTTCGGCTGTGGGCCAGATTGCTTGGTAGGCGTGGGCGTCGGGGATGTCTAGGGCTTCGCGGACGTTGGGCATTTCGTAGGTTATGGTGTCGGTGATGACGCCGGCGGCGCCGAAGCGGTAGACGGCTTGTTCGTGGACGGGTTTGGCGCGTCCGGTTGCGAGTACGAGTTTGCCTTTGACGTTTTTGCCTTTGTAGTCTTTGGGGCTTGTTCCTTTGCCTACGTCTACGAGTTCGGCGGTTATGCCTTCGGGTGGCGTGGCGTTGCTGAAGGTGTGTAGGCATTGTGGCGTGTCTTTGTAGGAGCAGATTAGTTTGTTTTCGGGTTTTAGTAGGCGGAGTTCGGCGTTGTTTACGGTCCAGCCGATTGGGCTGGTGTAGGTCCAGTATTTGGTTTTGCCGTCGGCTGGGTATTGTTCGATGGTTGCGTTTTTGAGTCCTATTTTTTGGAGTTCGGTTTTGACGTATTCGGCGGCTTCGTGGAACATTGTTGAGCCTTGGATGCGGTGGAAGCGGCAGATTTGGGTGACGTAGGTTTTGGCGATGTTTCCGGAGAGTTCTTCTTTGACGTGTTGGAAGATTTTCAAGGTGGGTTCACTTATTGTTGTTGTTCGGTTGGTTGCGGGTAAAAGACTTGTGGTTGGCTTGGTGCGGGATGGTTTTTTATATGTGGTTTTCTTTTGTGTCTTGGAGGGTTGGCGTTTGTCTTTTGAGATTAGGGAGAAGGATTTGCTTGGAAGGGTTGGGAGGCTTAGGACTAGGAGTGGGACGGTGGAGACTCCGCTGCTTTTTCCGGTTGTGAATCCG
>JAGTQT010000027.1:401-15752 GCA_018396615.1 Candidatus Bathyarchaeota archaeon | reverse complement strand
TGAGGAGTTTTGCAGCGGGTGCGATGTGTGCCGTTCGCTTTGCCCCTTCTTAGCCATAGAGATGGTGGCAAAAGGCGAAGGGAAAACAGCTAAGGTTATTGAGGCAATGTGTCAAGGCTGCGGCTTGTGCGCGGCTGCCTGTCCTTCTGGCGCGGTTAGGGTTCAGCAGTTCACTGATAGACAGTTGCTTGCGCAGGTTCAGGTGGCATGTAAAGAACCTGAGGGGGGAAGCTGACTTGAGTTTGGTTGATTTGATGTCGATGGCTAAGCCGAATCTTGAGTCCCGTGCCAAAATCTTCAGTAAGCTGAAGGGCAGGGATTTAGTTAACTGTTTTCAGTGTATCAAGTGCACGAGTGGATGCACGGCTTTGAAGCTTTTGGAGTTGAAGCCTCATGAGATTGAGAAGCTGGCGAACTTGGGTTTTGTTGATGAGCTTGTGGTATCTGATGTTTTGTGGACTTGCGTTACGTGTCTGAAGTGTGTTCAAAGGTGTCCGCAGAAAGCGTCACCCTATCATGTGATTATGGCTTTGCGGAATTTGGCTGTGGAGAAAGAGGCGAAGATTCCTGAGGCTTTTATGAAGGCTGTTTCGCAGATTCTTGAGACCGGCATGGCGGAAGCCTACCAGAAGATTTCCAAGGGAACGGAAACGTTTGACCGTGAAAGCCTGAAGTTGCCGAAGATCTGCAGCCCCGGAGAGGTTTTTCAGACTTTGTTCTTGAAGGCTTTGGAGGAGAAGTGATGAAGACTGCTGTTTTCTGGGGTTGCAGGATACTGACCAGCCAGTACGCGTACGAGATGTCTGTCCGCGAAGTCATGCCTAGGCTTGGCGTTGAGCTTGTTGATTTGCCTGAAGCGCTTTGCTGCGGCGATCCTGTTAAGAGTGTTAATGATTTTGCGGCTACTTATCTTTCCTCGCGTGTTTTGGCGCTTGCGCACGCTTCGGGCGCAGAGCATTTGCTGGTTCCGTGTAACCGTTGCCACTTCACTATCTCTGAAGCCAAACGTTCCATTGACGGGGACAGGAAGGTTTCTGAAAAGATTCTGGGCATGTTGAGGGAGGAAAAACTTGAGTATGACCCGAATATGCGGCTTTGGCATGTTATTGATTTTCTGCATGGTGCTGTGGGCTTGAAAAGAGTGAAGGACGCTGTGGCGAAGCCGTTGAAGGGGCTGAGGCTGGCAAGTCATGTTGGCTGTCAGATCATTCGCTACAGCGACTTAGGAAGAGTTGACGACGCGGAAAATCCGAGAAAACTTGACGAGCTAATAGGCGCCGTCGGCGCTGAGACAGTGGATTATGCTGAGAAGCTTGATTGCTGTGGGGCGCATCTGATGCTGAGCCACCTTGACACGGCTTTTTCTTTGGCTGGCGCCAAGCTTAGGGCTCTTCAGGAGCTAGGTGTTGACGGGCTTGTTGTTTCATGTCCTGACTGCGGTTTGATGTACGATTTCAAGCAGAAGGATGCCGCGGCAACAGTTGGAGTCAAGCTTGATGTTCCAGTGGTCTATTACACGCAGCTTCTTGGCTTGGCTTTAAGCATAAAACAGGAGAAGCTTGGGCTGCATCTTAACCAGAGCTCTGTGGATAAGCTTTTAATGAAAGTTCCCGTTTAGCCGGTGAACAACTTTTATATTTAGTCTTTTTCGTAGATACTGTTTCTAGGTGATTGTTGCATGATTGACTTTAGCTTCACAGAGGAGCAGGAGCTTTTCCGTAGCGCGATTCGTGAGTGGTGCCAGAAGAATCTGCCGTTAGAAAAGATCAGGGAGATGGACAGCAAAGGCGAGATTCCCCGCGAAATTTTGAAAGGGATGGGGGACATGGGACTGCTGGTGATGACGGCGCCGCAGGAACATGGCGGGACAGGCGCTGACTGGGTTACAGCATGCATTGCGGCTGAGGAGCTTGGGTATGCTGATGTTAGTATTGCTTTGCCTGTGCTTTGGCTCGTGGAGTCTTCGTGGGGATTTGTTGTTGACCGGTATTGCAGTGAAAGAGTGCGTGAAGAATGTATTCGAAAGGCGTTTAAGGGAGACGCTTTCATCGGGATTGCGTCCACTGAGTCGGGCGGAGGCTCAGATGTTGCCGCTTTCAAATCCACCGCGAGAAGAGACGGAAATGGGTGGGTTTTGAACGGTGAAAAGATATACATAAGCGGCACTGAAGAGGCGAAGAAGCTTGGCGGAGGATACTTTGTTATTGCTCGAACTTCGCCTGCTCCAGAGGGAGCGTCGCATAGGGGGATGACTGGCTTCTATGTGCCTATGAATGCAGAAGGCGTTGAAATTAACAAGCGGTTTGAGGACATGGGGCGGATGGCGATTTCCACCGGCGGTTTTATGATGCAGAACGTGAAAGTGCCAGACGACTACCGCATCGGCGAGGTGGATAAGGGCTTTTATCTGACGATGGAAGGCTTTGATAACGCGCGGATACTGATCGCGGCAGTGTGTGTTGGCGCGGCTAGGCGGGCTTTGGATATTGGCATGGAGTATATTAAAGAGCGGAAAGCCTTCGGCAGACCCATCGGCAAGTTTGAGGGCATCCAGTTTGAGTTGGCGGACGATTGGGCGCAGCTTGAGGCTTTGAAGTCGCTTACTTACCGTACGGCTTGGATGAATGACATGAAGTATAAGCAGGGCAAGTTCTCGGCTCTGGAGGTCGGCAGGTATATTGCTGCTTGCAAGCTGATTGCGCCGCATTTGGCTTTTGACATCTATAAGCATGCGATGATTTGGATGGGTGCTTATGGCTATACGAAGGAGTGCCCGCTGGAGATGGGTTTAAGGGGGATCATGAGCTACTGTGTGGGTGCTGAAGGGGCAAGCAACATTCAGAGAACCGTTATAGGAAGAGAACTGCTAGGCAAAGAATACATACCCTACAAGTAGATCGAGACCCGCTGGGTCAGGAGATACAGTTATTCTTAGCCAAACTCTCTTAACGCGGTGTCTGTTTTGACGATTTGCTGTTCAACCGCTTGTCCCAGTGAGTTGATTGAAAAAACATTTAAACGTGCTAATTTCAAGATAGCTCATGAGTCTCAAAAGGCTAATCACAAGTGCATTTGTATATGCTTTCTTCATTACCGTTAGCCTGATTCTCTTGATCATCTGCCATGTCATCTGGTTTCTCACAGCCAAGCAAATAGGTTATGCCCTCGTAGCATCTTTGGACTTAGATTTGAACATAGCCACAGTATTGCAGGATGTAAAGTTGTATCTTATTGCTACGTTTTTCACTATTTTCTGTCTGTCTTTTGTGAGATTTAAATGGCAAGAAAAGAAATCACTGAATACTTTCCTTTTACTGTCCATAGCCTATTTTCTCGTTTTTCTCGCTTTCGGCGTGCTTATCCTTTCTTCAATTCCTCTTATGTGGCATTGGTCGAATCTCACTTATCTGATCTTGATGGGAGGCGTCATCGCGGTTTCGAACCACTTGAGTGCCTACGTTTCAAAGTTTAAGAAAATGGTTAATGATGAATTAAAATGGGTCGTAGACGCTGCAGTTTATTCAAAGAAATTGGAATTGGATCACGTATACCATCAGAATCTTCTTCAATGGCTTACTTGGGCAATAGTAATCTTCTTGACAGGTGCTATCGTGGCTGGTTTTACTTCTCCAGTCGAGATTCCGCCTCATCCTACTGAATTGCGTGTTGTAGAATTACAGAATACAATCCTCCTAGTTCTATGGTCAGTTATATGGGCGTGGTTTGGGCTTCTTGGGCCGTTAAGCGCGTATATGCGCTTTCTGCGTGATTGTATTGGAAAGCTTTCTGTAGATAAAATAAAAAATTCTTAGAAAAAATGATTAAGAATTTTAAAGAAAAACAAATTTTCTATCGCAGAAATAGACAGTATAATCTGGAGATTTATTTGTTTGATTTCGATATTTGGGGAAGAAAGTCGAAAATCAAGAAGAGAAACCATAGCAAGAAACCTGAAAGAGGCAGAATGGAGAAGACTCGGTAGCAATGAAATACGCCATGTCTGGCTATGAAGGAGATAGAACCCATAGACCTAAACGTTTAGAACGTTTTTTCTATATATAAGGGGGTCTAGGGGGTTTTCTCGCGTGCAAAACAGATCTAAAGCATTCACTATCTGGCGAACCTGTCATTCTTCCAGACATCAGCAGTATCACTGTAACCGCGCTTTTCCCAGTACCCCAAAGCCTTCTCCGCACTAAACGTTATCCGCGACACCCACAAAGCACTCTTATACGCATACTTATCAGGAACAACAAGCCGCACAGGAAACCCCAAACTAGGCTCAAGAGGCTTTCCATCAAGCATGTACGCCAAAACCACGTCATCACCCATAAGATCGCCCAAAGCAAGAGACGTACTATAACCATCCAAACACTCAAAAACCACAAACCGCGCACTCTCCTTAGGCTGAACAAGATTTACAATTTCCCTAAACCTCACACCCTCCCACCTGCAGCCCAGCACACTCCACCCCTCTACACAGTGAAAATCACTTACAGACACCACCATCGGCAACCTCAAAAACTCCTCCCAACCCAGCTTCATCCTCTTCTCCACCTCGCCATCCACCGTCAACGTCCAATTTTTCAGATCAACCTCCGGAAGCCTACTCACAATGCCAGGATGATCTATACCCCACCTCAAAAGACGCTTAATCGGCGTCTGACCAGGTGGAAGCCGCTTACCTCTATCTTCCGCAGACATAAACCTTCACCAAATGCTAACGAAACGGGCAAGATAAGCCTTACCTAAACGCGTAGCCACACGGAAACAGAAAAACATTCACTACCGCTCCATATTTGGACGCTGAATCCGGAATTCATAAAGATTATCTCAACTCAGCCTCTATGAAGCGTACGATTAGTCATGCACCCAAAAGTTGGAAAAGTAAAGAAAACCGAGATCACCAAAAAGAAAATCGCAGTAGATACAACCAAGATCTTACGAACAGTAAACGATAACGAGGCATTCTACTTTTATGAAGCGCTTGGGAAGCCAACAGGAGAAAAAGCCAACAGCCTCGCCGAATTCGCCGAAAAAGTAAAAACCGCCAAGCTTGAAAGCCTAATGTTCCACATCCAAAGAAAAGACTTCCAAAACTGGATCGAAAAAACGTTAGGCGACAAGGAGCTTGCCTCAAGAATAGCCAAGTTACCCTTAACCAACAAACAAAAGGCAAGAACCCAGCTTCAAAGCATCGTCGAAAAAAGAATAACAGAACTGAACACCGAACCCTCAATGCTGCTGATTCCCCCGACATACATCGCTCATCCTGTTCCCCTCGCATAAAAACCGCAAAAGCAAACAGCTTCGCAGCCTCTCTTTCCATCCACCTAGACCTAACCACAAACCGAACTTGCCAATACAGCGCTTCCAACAGAGCCAAGCCTAGTACTTAACACTCAAATACAACAACACAAACAACGCCACAAACGTAAAAACATCTGGCAACAACGCAAACGGCCCCAAACCAAACGGTCGAAAACCAAAAACCCGCATCAACAATGGATTAGACACTAGAGCATTCAAAAGAAAAACCAGCGAAAAAATCATCAACCCAATCGTAAACTCTGAACGCGTCTTCCAATATATACTAGCATACGTAAGCAAAAGAAAAATCGCCAACGTAATATTAATTGCAGAAAAAACCGTCTCTACCGTATAAAAGAATTCCACATCCCCCGGAACCTCCTGTGGAGGTGGCCAACGTCGCTCCCAAGGATGCGGAAGCCAAGAAATGGATGCAGCCCAAAATGCTGTTAGAATGGCTACCACCACTAGGATAGGGATCACTAGCATAAGCAGCCAAGTTCGCGGATTCCTATTCATACCAGAGTTCATTCGCTTTACTCCTTTTTCTACTTTTTCCAAATTTTCTTCAAAATCTCCTCAAACAAAGAATAGTTTTCCTCCATCATCTGAGACAAGAAATACGTTGTGCCGTATCCCTCACCCATAGACGTGATTATCTTATTTTTCTCAAGAACCCCCAGATGATGCCTAATTGTCCGGTAATCCATTCCCAGAAGGTTAGCCAACTGATTTGCATTCTGCGGGCTCTCCTTCAAAGCCATTATCATTTTAGCTCTTGTCAAACCGCCTCGCGTACCCGCGATAAGCCAGCCGAGAACGTACTTGAAGGAGCGCGTGCCCAGAGACATCCATCTGACTCCAGATTTGGCTAAGTTATTTTCGTCTAGAAATAAAAACATGTCTTCGCTGTGGATGAATAGATTAGGAGGAAAATTGGGGTGAATCTTGAAAAATCCTTTAGTAACACGCTACTCGTAAGAATTTGAGATGGATGGAGGAGGAAATTTTCACCATCTCCCTCTCCTTTCTCCCTCAGCTCTCCAACCCCTCCTCCAACCATTAATAAACAACCAAAGCCACGGCAAGAAGACAAGCTGAACGGATAACACGTCATTGAACTAGATTTGGAAATGAATTGGGGTCAATTCTGAAAAATCCTTTAATAATTTTCATCGTTCAAGCATGCCTAAGGCGCGCCTTCAACGAAGAAAAATGGAGGTGAAAGAAAATAGAGAAAAGAAAAGCTCTAATCCTGCTATCGATCGTGCTTGCGGCGGTAGCTATAAGCGGCATTGCATTGAACATGTATTCGGTAGCTAACGCAAATTCTGCTGCAAACCAAGAAAACGCCAACGACTTTGAGGGTTGGTTCAATAACGGAATGATGGGCCAGATGCAAGGGCAGATGCATGGAAGAATGCGCGAACGCCCCTGCTTCGGAATGGTGGAAATCAGCGAGGAATTCAAGAACAACATGATTAACATAGCTAAAAACGATACAGATGTACAGAATCTGCTTAACGACGGCTACAACATCACAGGGGTAAGGCCAATCATCAAGGCTATCGTTGAAGGAGACGACACTGTGGTGACAAAGGCAACAGAGGCCATCATAATACTTGAAAAAGACACGGTAGGCCGCGCAGTGGTGAACGTGAATGTGGAAAACGCCAAAGTGACAAAGATAGTGATCTTGACCAAAACAGTTATTGACAAATCCTAAGGCTTCATGGAAGCCGGTTAGATGCCGCATCCCCCTTCTTTTTTCAGCGTTTTGTGGTGTTTTTCAGAAAAGCCAACGTCTTCTCTATGGGCAAACGTTTTACATTGACTTGGGATAAATTTGGGTCTAATTCTGAAAAACTCTTTAATAGATCGCGCATTTTTGGTCAATTCAAACGTATATGGATCGTGAAAGATGTGGGAGCCCTAAGAAGAGCCGCTAAAAATTTCTCAAGAAGGAAAATGCGTGGGTTGATGGTGATAATTGCCTTGGGGTTCTCCATGGCAATCATGATTTCTATTCCTGCTGGTATAATGGCAAATCAAGAAGCAACACAACACCTAACTGAAAACTTTAACAGCACAATCACCAGTATGCAGGAAGAAATTAACAAAACAGCCACGCTGATAGAATGCCGAACATCTGGACGAAGCATGTCTTCAGGTATGCCGATGGGCATGCCGCCCTTTGGGCAGGAAGAGAGATTCATAAATGAAACAGTCATCGCAGACATCGCCTCAATGGACGGCATAAAGGACATTGTGCGATTTCTTGAACAATCATCTGAGGAGACAACCTCGGAGACAATAAGCGAACCTGGAGGAAGAACGTTCACTATTTCTCGGCCGCTTTACACGATAATGGGTGTTTCTCTAAATTCTTCTCTTATTAGTGGGTACTCCATATTGCCCGCAAACATAACGGCTGGCAGAAACCTGTGCGACGGAGACAGCAGGGTTCTCATTATGTCCTCAAATCTTTCAGATTACCTTGGGCTACAAGTTGGTGATAAAATAGAGGTTTACGGAGAATCTTTTACGGTTGTAGGAATCTGCGAAGTGTCACGTCAAGGCCGCATGGAAACAAGAGTGGTGTACATGAGCATTTTTGATGCTCAGACCATAACGGGCAACAGTGGAAACGTTAGCAGGCTTGACATATACGCGGAAGATGTCTCCGACGTGGACGTAATAGCGGATTATATAGAGGCTGTATATCCGGAACTTTATGTAACAACGTACCAAGATCGATTGGAAAGCCTCAGTAGCATGCAGACAATGTATAGCACTACTCTAGAGAATGCCGAATCAACTCTTGCACAAACACAGTCGCTTGCAACCCAAGAAATAATTGTAGTGATTGCCGCTACAAGCCTAATTATCCTTTTCGTGATGCTGTACACTGTCCGCGAACGAACACGTGAAATTGGCACACTCAAAGCGCTAGGCTTCAGCAACTGGAACATCATGAGCCAGTTTATGCTTGAAGGAATACTAATAAGCCTCGTAGCAGGAGTCGCTGGCATTGCAATAGGAAGCCTAGGAGCACCCTTTCTATCATCCCTATTACTTCCCCATGTAAGCTTATTCGGCGGCTCATCGTCAGGCGGCTTCCGCCCCGGCTTCGGCTCCACTAACCCCGTCGTGATTGGATCAGAGACAGCTGCGGCTACATTGAGCCTTCCTCTTGTGCTTTTGGCTTTTGGTGCAGCGGTGTTGCTGGGAGCGCTTGGCAGTCTGTACCCGGCTTGGAGAGCTGCCAAAATAAAACCTGCAGAGGCTATGAGATATGAGTGAGCTTATTCTGAAGACAGAAAAGTTGACCAAAGTTTACAACATGGGTAAACGCAAGGTTACCGCCATCTCCGGACTGGATCTTCAAATAAGCAAGGGCGAATTTGTTGCGATCATGGGTCCTTCCGGCTCAGGCAAGACTACATTGTTAAATGTTTTAGGTTGCCTTGACAAGCCAACTGGTGGGACTCTGCTTCTAGACAAGGTCAACGTATCTGAGTTGCATGAGAAGAAACTTTGCGAAATACGGAGGAACAAGATCGGATTCGTTTTTCAAACTTTTAATCTGCTACCGTACTTGAACGCGAAGGAAAATGTAGAGCTTCCCATGGAATGCACGAAAAGGTCAAAGAGTGAAAGAGAAAAGAGAGCCCGCGAATTGCTTGCAATGGTTGGTTTGTCAGGAAGAGAGGAACATAGACCGCAGAAACTTAGTGCAGGCGAGCAGCAGAGAGTGGCTATTGCACGGGCACTGGCAAATGATCCCGCTATAGTTCTGGCGGATGAGCCTACAGGGAACTTGGATTCTCAGAACAAGTATGAGATTGTTAGGTTGCTTGGCAATCTGAACATCACGAAGGGAACTACGATTGTGATGGTGACCCATGACAGCCAAATAGCTTCTCAATCAGAAAGAGTGCTTCTTCTCAGTGATGGGAAAATCATGAAGGAGAAACAAGGGCTTCATCTTGTGAAAAAGAAGCTCATGTGCCCCTACTGCGGTAGCAGAATTCAACTTAGCGATGTAAGGTGCCCCTCTTGCAGAAAAAGACTGTGACACGTAAGGAGGATTGAAAAAATGGATGTTGCTAATAAAACTACAACTCGCATTTTCCCAACAACGCTTATGATTGTAGTTATCGCCGCGTGCCTGATAGGTGGAGGACTGGCGGGTTATTCGTTAAATGGCTTAGCTAACGCCTCAAAGATCGATGACTTGCAGAACCGTCTTCTGGAACTTCAGGAACAAATTTCCAGCATTCAATCACCGCAAAACATCAATTACATTCTTGAAGAAAATACTTCACTTTCCCTACTTTACGAGCAAGTAAAAGACTCTGTCGTTATGATAAAAGGAATAGTAGTGACTTATACCCCATTCTACACTTATTATTCGCGGGTTCAAGGTTCAGGATTTGTCTACAACTACACGGGAATAATTGTTGTCATCACAAACTATCACGTAGTCAAAGACGCAGTCAACATCACAGTAACATTCCTAAACGGAAACGTCTACCCAGCCACAGTTCAAGGCGCCGACCCCTACGCTGATCTCGCCGTGCTTTTGGCAGAAGCCCCACAAAGCGAGTATAAGCCTCTTGAAATTGTCAGCTCATCAATGCTGGAAGTCGGAGACCCTGTAATAGCAGTCGGCAACCCCTATGGATTGACAGGGTCAATGACCACTGGCGTTGTGAGCGCATTAGGCAGAACAATAACAGAGGACATGACTGGCAACTATCCAATAGCCAACGTCATACAAACCAGTGCCCCAATAAACTCCGGCAACTCCGGAGGCCCACTTATGAACTATCAAGGCCAAGTTGTCGGTATAACAACCGCCATATACGAGAACTCTCAGGGACTGGGATTCGCAATTCCTTCAAGCACCATATTGAGAGAAATAGAGTCCCTCATTAAAGACGGCTCTTACAATCAGCATCCTTGGTTGGGCGCAAGCGGAATAGATATGACATACGAGATTGCGAAAGCAATGGATGTAAACGTGACTTATGGCTGGCTTATTGTTCAGGTCACGGACAATGGGGCAGCAGCAAACGCAGGCTTGAAAGGAGGAACAAGCACAGTCATACTTCTAGGTGAGTACGTGACAATAGGCGGCGACATAATAATAGCGATAAACAACAAGAGAATAGTAGGCTTGGACGATCTTTCGACTTACCTTGAAGAGTACACATCGCCAGGCCAGACAATAGATGTGACAATCATCCGAAACTATGAAGTAATCACAAAGCAAGTTACACTTGGAGCACGACCTAACCCACTCACATAAGCTAGAGTCACACTTTTTCTGCTGATCGTAGCGCTAGCCGCAACAAAAATCCTGATGATTTTATAAGAACGCAGAAAAAGCGGAAAACGGTGAAGACAGGCTTCATCAGACTATAAATAGGGGGGCTAAAACAATTACACGCACATAAGCACGAACTCACACAGGTAAGCCACGGTAACTTGCTAAATGTTTAAATTAACCTCACAATTGTAAAGATTCAGCTAGGCAAACCACAAAACATAGGAAGGCATTCGTAGTGGAAGAATTAACCAGAAAAACCCAGCAACTTCTCAAAATGCTTCACGACAAAGGAAGATCCGCAAATACCTTCACCCTTCACATCAAACAAAATGACTTGGCAACACAACTAGGCATCAGCAGACAAGCCCTCAACGTACACCTAAGAAAGCTCAGAGACTTCGGCTACATACGCACAGGAAGAGGATTTATCGATGTCACTGAAAAAGGACTGAACGCGCTTGGCCTATCTGCCACACCTGCTTTCATACTGATCCGAGCATCACCAATCAAAAGAATCCAAGTTTACGACAAAATCAAAGAACTTCCAGTCCAAAGAGCATTCAGAATCGCAGGCGACTTTGACGCCGTCATAATGGTCGAAAGAGAAAAACTTGACGAAACACTAAAAAAGATCTACTCAGTTGACGGAATACAAGACACACGCTCATACGTCACCATAGAAACCATCAAATAAGGAGACAACCCTGTTGAAACTTTTCGAATATGAAGCAAAAAACCTGCTTACAAACCACGGAATCCCAACACCCAAAGGCGAACTAGCAACAACCCCAACTCAAGCACAAAAAGCCGCGGAAAAACTGAAACCTCCCTACGCTATCAAAGCACAGGTACTAGTCGCTGGAAGAGGCAAAGCAGGAGGAATATTATTCGCAAACTCGACTGAAGAAGCAAAAAAAGCCGCAGAAAAAATCCTCAACATGCAGATAAAAGGAATACCCGTAAAAAGCGTATGGATCGAAGAAAAAATAAACATAAAAAAAGAACTCTACTTCGGCATAACAACAGACCGATTCAGCCAAAGCTACGTTGCAGTTGCCTCCGCCTCAGGTGGCATGGACATAGAAGAAGTCGCAGAAAAGCATCCAGAAAAAATCGTAAAAACCACAATAAATCCGCTCTACGGACTTCACCCCTTTCAAGCCCGACAAATAGCAAGAAAAATAGGCTATTCAAGCAATCAACTTTCTGAACTAGGAAGAATCTTCGAAAAACTCTACACCCTTGGAATGCAATACGATTCAGAACTAATCGAAATGAACCCAATAGTGGAAACAGCAGACGGCAACTTCATGGCAGCCGACGCTAGAATAATAATCGATGACAACTCACTATTTAGACACCAAGAATACAAAAAAAGACTATTAGAAGGCAACAGCGAACTCAGCCAGCAAGAACTAGAAGCAATGAAAAGCGGCTTAGCATACGTCAAACTTAACGGGAATATAGGCGTTGTCGGAAATGGAGCAGGTCTCGTAATGGCAACCTTAGACACAATCCAATATTACGGGGGAAAACCAGCAAACTTCTTGGACGTTGGCGGGGGCGCAGCATCCGAAACAATCGCAGCTGCCCTTAAAATCGTGCTTTCCGATCCAGACGTTAAAACATTGTTTATCAACATTCTAGGCGGAATTACACGCTGCGACGAAGTCGCACATGGAATCTTGGAAGCAAAAGCCAAAGTAGGCATAGCCAAACCCATAGTCATCAGGCTCGTGGGAACAAACGAGCAAGAAGGAAAACGCATACTTACTGAAGCAGGAATCCACGTGCTGGAAAGCATGGAAGAAGCGGCTCAAAAAGCAGTTCAAACTTCAAAACAGGGAGGAAACTAGCTTGGGAATAATCATAGACAAAAACACACGCGCCATTGTCCAAGGCATAACTGGAACACAAGGAACCTTTCATGCCAAACTGATGTTGGAATATGGAACAAAAATCGTTGCCGGCACATCACCTGGAAAAGGAGGCACACACGTGCACGGTATCCCAGTCTACGACACTGTCGAAGAAGCCCAAGAAAAACACTCAGCAAACGCATCAATAATCTTTGTTCCCGCACCATTTGCAGCCGACGCAGCTTTCGAAGCAATGGAAAACGGAATAACAACCATCGTAATCATCACCGAGCACATACCAATAAAAGATGCCATCAGCGTAATGGCAAGAGCCAAACAGCTCAACACAACAGTAATAGGACCCAACACTCCCGGAATAATCACTCCTGAACAATGCAAACTTGGAATAATGCCATCACACATTTTCAAATCAGGCAACGTAGGCATGATCTCAAGAAGCGGAACCTTGACTTACGAAATAGCAGCCGGACTAACCAAAAACGGCATAGGGCAATCGACATGTCTCGGCTTAGGCGGAGACCCGATAACAGGGCTAAATTTCATAGACGCATTAAAAATGTTCGAGAAAGACGCCTCAACTCAAGCAATAATCTTGATAGGAGAGATCGGCGGCAACCTTGAAGAACTTGCAGCACAATACATCGCAAAAGAAAAATATCCAAAACCTGTCGTTGCCTTCATCGCTGGGCGCTCAGCACCTCCTGGAAAACGTATGGGACATGCAGGAGCCATCGTCATGGGCAAGGTGGGCACGGCGGAAAGTAAGATCCAAGCCTTAACTGAGGCTGGCGTGAAGGTGGCTGATAAGCCAAGTGATATAGCGAGAATTCTCATGCATGGTTGATTTGGCAAAAAGTATATTTGCCAGCCAGCCTTCTGTGTTTCAATCCACTGAGGCTAATGGAAAATGCCGATCCTTGACCCTCTGAAAAAAACTCTTGCTCAGAAGCATCGGCTCTATAGGAAGATTTGCAGGCATTGCGGGGCAAGAAACGCGGAAACCGCTACGAAATGTAGAAAATGTCGAAGCAAAAGCTTGCGCTGGAAGAAAAGAGAAATTGTGAAGTAGTTTTTCCTAGAGAACGTTGACAAGAGTTTCAAGATTAAAAGCAGTGTTAGCACATCCATTTCTAATGAGAGGAACTGCTTGTCCTGCGACATTCATGCTTTTGAGGAGATCGCCGCTTAACCTTATCTCTTCACCACAGGCAACTCCCACTACGCCTTCATATCGCTTGCCTTTCAATATTTTGGGAACACAGGAACCGCCTGGAAGAACATACACGTCGTAGCCTTTCTTTTCTGCGTATGAAACTGCTCTGTTAATCAAGCAGTCTGGGGAGCAGTGTGCGCATTTGTAAGATGGGGTTTCTGAGTCAAAGGTTGCCTTGCAGCGGTTATCCATGTATTTTCTAGAACAATGCGGCAGAAAAAGCGCTCGTTTTTTCGTTTTTGTGAAATTTTCGCGCTCAATCAAGTTTCGGGCTTGCATTTCGACAAGATCTTCAAGGAGGACGATGGCGTCGGTCAAATTGAGCCCCGTTGCTTCTTGAACTTTGAATTTTCTGAGCATTCGATACATCGTGTCGCCGGCTTTTTTATGCATTTTCTTCTCGTAGCCTAGTCTTGCGATTTCGGTGAAGAAGAAGCGTGGTATCCTCGAAAGGTCGAATGTGAACTTGTAGGGCATA
This sequence comes from Candidatus Bathyarchaeota archaeon, assembly GCA_018396615.1. Lineage (GTDB taxonomy): Archaea > Thermoproteota > Bathyarchaeia > Bathyarchaeales > Bathycorpusculaceae > JAGTQT01. The sequence continues at coordinate 1,536 of JAGTQT010000027.1, read as the reverse complement.
GATCAAAATGTTGTGAGAACATGCGTTTAAAAGTATCTGTTTTTTCTTCCTTAATATGTGGTGCAGAGCAGCTATTGAGTTTCTGCTTCCTCGACGTATCCTAGCACATCTCGCAGCGACTTTACTTCTTCGCGTAGTATGTTTACTTCGCTTTGAAGGGCGCTGACTCTGGATTCTGCGACTTTCTTCAAACTTTCGATCTCGATAATCAGGTTTGAGCGCTCAGTTTCCAGCGTTTTTATCTTTTCTCGGAGATTTTTAAGTGTCTGCACAAGTTCCTCCCTTATTCCCCTAATCCGCTCAACCATGTTTTTAATGCTTGCCGTCTCGTCTTTGGCAACTTCTTTTTCAACCATCGACCTAAATCGAGCTTTGCAGTTCAAGCACTCAAATATGCCTACAACAGGTGTAGCTTCTTCCTCTTTCGCTGTTTTTCTCGTAGGCAGAGACCAAGTTTTGACGACTGTTGCCTTTTCCCCTCCACATTTTGGGCACTTAACCAAACTACTCCCCATTCTGTTTAATGTCACTCTATGCTAAAATGTATTTTGCATAAAAATGTGTATCACAGCAATGTTTTGCTGTAACGAGAATATCAGTTCGTGACCATTATTCTTGCCAATGAGAAAAAGGGGTTAAAGGGATATCTGGAACATCAGTCGATCTACTAGTTCCTTGTAGCGGTTTCGAATAGTGACCTCAGTTACCTGCGCGATCTCAGCTATCTCTCGCTGCGTTTTTCTCTCACCCGTCAAGACAGACGCAATATAGCTTGCGGCTGCGGCGATTCCTGTGGGTCCGCGTCCGGAAGTAAGTTTTAGCTCTTTTGCGGCTGTCAGTATTTTGTGGGCGATCTCTTCGACTTTTCCCTGCATTGTCAGCTGGTTTGAGAACTTGGTTATATATTGGCTTGGTCTAAGCGGTGGAATCGAGTAGTTCAGTTCTTTTATGAGGAAACGGTAGCTTCGTCCAACTTCTTTTTTGTTGACGCTTGATGCTTGCGCGATCTCTTCTAGGGTTCGGGCAAGCCCGCATTGTCTGCAGGCTAGGTAAATTGCGGCTGCTGTTACGCCTTGGATTGATCTTCCGCGTATTAGCCGTTCTTTAACGGCTTTGCGGTAAACAACTGAGGCGG
>JAGTQT010000027.1:0-394 GCA_018396615.1 Candidatus Bathyarchaeota archaeon | reverse complement strand
GGATGTTTTTTGGCAGATTTAGGTTGTTGGCAATTTTTGTAATCTCTGATAAAGCGAATGCGAGGTTGCGTTCGGTTGCGTCTGACACTCTTATGCGTCGTTGCCATTTCCGAAGGCGGTAAACCTGTGCTTTTTGGCTTGGAGATAGGCTTTTTCCATAAATGTCGCGGTCGTGCCAGTCAATCATTGTTGACAGGCCTTTATCGTGGATTGTGTAGGTCAGTGGTGCGCCAACTCTTGTGCGTTTTGCCCGTTGTTCATCGTCGAAAGCTCGCCATTCTGGTCCTCTGTCGGTTATCTTGGAAGCTACAACAATTCCGCAGTTCATGCAGACTATTTCTGCGGCTTCGTAGTCTCGCACTATTCTGTCGCTGCCACATTCTGGGCATTTCCT
>JAGTQT010000025.1 GCA_018396615.1 Candidatus Bathyarchaeota archaeon | reverse complement strand
TGCTTAGTTACACTCAGAACACCTCGCCCTTCAGCAAAGGCTTTCTTCAAAACCTCTTTCAAAAATACCGGAATAGACAGTTCCACAGACAACTCTTCAGGCGTATGGTACAGAAGCTCCAGGTTCTGAGTGTAACTAAGCATGTACATAAACACCGAGACGGCGTCTTCAGGCGTTGCAAACGATGGGATACTGTTTTTCTGCAGTAGCCTTCGAGCCTTCCAGCAGCCATCTTCACCCATAAACGATGTCAGCAAAGGCTTATTTGTCTGCTTTGAGACTTCCAAAATCACATTGGCGATTTCCGCGGGATCTGCCGCGCCTTGAGGAGTATAAATCACAAGAAAGCCATCTGTATTCGGATCCTTAAAACAGATTTCCATTACCTCCTTGAACCGCTCTGAAGTAGCTTCCTCGAGAACGTCAATCGGGTTCACTGTACTACAGTAGGAAGGCAAAACACTTCTGAGAGCCTCAGCCGTTTCGCTGTTCAATGACGCAAGTTTTCCACCTCTGGCAATAAGCGCATCTGTCGCCATAATCCCTGGTCCACCTGCATTCGTGATAATCGTCAATCTAGCTCCTTTCGGGTTTGGCTGCATAGCTAGCGCTTCTGCGCAGTTGAAGAGGTCGCTTATTGCTTCCACGCGGACTACGCCGGCGCGTCTGAAAGCTGCATCATATACGGCGTCTTCACCGCAGAGGGCGCCTGTGTGGCAAAACGTTGGGGCTGAACTTTCATGAAATCTTCCGGCTTTGACGACGACTATAGGCTTCACGCGGGCGAAACCTCTTGCGGCGCTCATGAATTTTCTAGCGTTTTTTATTGATTCGATGTAGAGGACTATGCTTCTTGTCTCTGCGTCTGTTCCAAAATAGTCAATCAGGTCTCCGAAGTCTATGTCCAGCATTGAGCCTGTTGAGACCACGGCACTGAAGCCCAGGTAAGCTTGTGATGCCCAGTCAAGTCCTGAAGCGCACAGTGCCGCGCTTTGGGAGATGAAGGCTATTTTTCCTGGAAGTGCTGTTTTATTTGCAAATGTTGCGTTTAGGTTTATTTTTGGTCTCATGGTGCCGAAGCTGTTTGGGCCTAGAATGCGCATGCCGTATTCGTCTTTGGATTTGAGGATTTGCTTTTCTAGGGTTTCGCCGGCTTTTCCTGCTTCTCTAAAACCTGCCGAGATTATTATTACGCCTAGGATTCCTGCTTTTCCACATTCTTCTACAAGTTGGGGGACGGTGTGGGCGGGTGTGGCTATTATGGCTAGGTCTACGCTCCAAGGTATCTTGGTGACGCTGGGGTAGGCGGTTATGCCTTGTATGGTGGTTTTAAAAGGGTTTACTGGGTATACTGCGCCGCTGTAGCCGACGCCGATGAGGTTTCTGAGGAGTTTGGCGCCCACGGAGTTTTTTCTGTCGCTGGCTCCGATTACGGCTATTCTTTTGGGGTTGAAAATTTTGTCTAGGTTTTCGGTGCCCACTTCGTAGGCTCCTTTTTCGCAGTATAGGTTAGGTTTGGCGTATATAGTATATAGAATACGCGTTTTTTAACGTTCTGAATTTGGGTTTTTTGATGTTTTTCTGCCGGCTTTTTGGTTATGGTTTAGATGTTTGACAGGACTAGCCGAGTGGAGTTTACGTCAACTTCTACGATTTTGCAGTTCTTGAATTGTTTAGATTGTCCGAGAGCGTCTTTGACTGTTACGCCTGTAGGGTCTGCTTTCGCGTAGACTATGTCTTTAACTATGCTTTTCCCATTGAGGATTACATTAAATTCGCACATTGCTGTTCAATCCAACAATGTTAGTGGGGGCTACGCTAGTTATAGTTTTTCTTCTAGAGATGTGGTTATGGCTTTATGTTATTTTCATAGAATAGCTATAACATGGCTTGTATCGCCTTAAAGTGTTTAGCTCGGTAAATAATTATAATCCACGAATGTTATAGGCTAGTTGACGATTCATACTAAGATGAGGCAAATGCCGAGGAAAAATAAGTCTGAGAAGCCTTCCGGCATAGATATCTTCCAAGTTCTAATCCAAACTGAAAAAGAAGCTAAACAGCGAAAAAGAGAAGAACTTTTGGCGTCGTTCGGCGTAAAACAATACTTCGCTGAAGGAACCATAACCATAAACAAGACTACTTGCAAGGGAGTGGAATGCAAGCTCTGTATTAAGGCATGCCCAACTAACGCGTTATTCTGGAAGGCTGGTGAAGTTGGAATAACTAAGGAGCTTTGCGTATACTGTGGAGCCTGCGTGTTGAACTGCATTGTTGATGACTGCATCACGGTTTCGCGGAAAAGAGAAACAGGTGAAACAGAAAGATTCAGCAAGCCGAAAGATTTCACCGCGCTTCAGCACGCCATAGATGCCGAGAAACGCTTCAAGAGAGTTTTAGAAGTGTTTCCAACGGTTAAGGAATACTTGAAGCGGCAGAAGAAGAGAAAACGTCGCAAAGAGTCTGCTAACCATTAAGAGGATTTGTCCTCGGATTTGATTAGATGCCCCCTATTTATACTAGTTATGTCTGCCTGCCTGAATCGGGGTTTCTGCGGGTTTCAAGTTTTCTAGAACATCTATTAGAGCGCTTGTCCATCTTAAGTAGGAGTTTAATGTTGCTCTTAGTGCAGTTGTGTCGGCAGCCTCCACTTTCAAAGTGAGAATGAGCCCGTTTCTTTCCACGGTTACTTTAGATCTTGCAGTTGTGGGTTTGGCGGTTTCTGGCTTTAGAGCGGTTAGAACGGTCTCTAGGATTTTCGGTGAAGAGAACCTTAGCTTGACCACTGCGCCAGTTTTCAGGTTTCAAACCCCTTTTTTGCAGCCGACTAGCATGTTAAAAACAGGTTGGGATCTAATTCGAAGAAGGAGGAAGTGTTATTCTGCCTCTTCATGTTCTGCCTTTTCTGCGACCTTTTCCACTTCTTCGATAGGTGCGCCTTTGGCAACTCGCTTGGCAACTACGCCCAGCTTCGTAACAGGCGTATACGCTCCACCACTATAGGTGAAGCCACATTTCTTGCATTTCCAAACGCCGACGCTTTCTCTTCTGACGCGGGTAAAGCCGCACTGAGGACACGCATGCTTACTCTTCAGTTCAGTGAAGACACGAACATAGCGCTTTCTAACGGTAGCACCGTAACGTGGTCCAAGCCCACGCGTGGATCCGACTTTCTTGGTTCGACCGCCCATGTTTCTTACCAGCCGAGTTTTTTCCGAATTTCTTTCGCCTTGTCCTTGGCTATTTTAGCTGCTTCCAAGATCATCTGAGGCTCAAAATAGCCGTTTCCACCTTTCTGTATGGCGCAGATGTTTCCATCATCATCAATCGCGATTGAAAGCCTAGCGTCCATAACCTGCTCTTCCTCCAGCCAAGGATCAACCACAAGCTTGCCTCCAATCTTCGCGAAGGTAACAGTCACAGGGTTTCTCTTGATAGGAAGCTGAGTGTGCCCTGACTTGATCTTCACTTCTCCGTCTTCGACCTCGTAGTTAGGCACTTTGGTGTTCAGCAGTGCACCCATGGCAGCTAAGGCGGATGCATCAATTAAGTTCCCGTCATGGTTAAGCACATAGACGTCTACGAATACTACTATTACCTTCTTGCCTGGCTCTATGCACAGTTTCTCGGTGTCTATTGCTTTTGACTCTCTGATTCCTCTATCAACAATTCTTGCAAGCTCTATCGAGTTCTCGTCAGGCGGCCCTGCTTCGAAGACAGGTGAGGCTAGAGGCACAAGCTCCGCGTTAACTGTCAACACGCCTTCAGTTGGCGTGTCTGGAAAGGGTTCGCCGAACTCGATTTTTGTTCCCACAAGCACGTCTGTTCTTCCCAGCCGAACTCTTGCTGAGCCTTCTGCCCGTTCGATTACTCCTTGTTCGATTTTGATTTCTCGGAAGTCTGTTAAGCCTCTTCCGTCTAGTCGTTTTCCTTTTTCAATCAGCTGCGCAATCTCTTTTTGCTTAACCTTTGTTATCACCGCGGCCATTATTCTTCACCTTCCTCCTTAGCGCTTGCATACTTCCTACGTATGGCCTCCTTCTGCATGGTGTAGATTTTCTTGCATCCCTCAATGGCGAGGTTTACGGCGCTTTCAAACTCGTCATAGCTTAATATTCCATCCATCTGAAGCAATGTTACTGCATTTAGGTTAGGCATCAAGGCAACAGGCACATCGGCTGTTCCATACTTGTCCTCTTCATCCATCAAGTCCAGCACTATCGTGTCGCCTGCTTTTCCCGCTGCACATGCAACAACGATGTCACGCATCGGGATCCCCGCGTCAGCTAAGGCGAGGGCAGCGGCAGTTATACTGGCGCATCTTGTTCCGCCGTCAGCCTGCAGAACCTCCACGAAAATGTCAACCATTGTTCGTGGATAATACTCTACAAATATCGCCGGCTCAAGGGATTCTCTGATGACTTTCGAAAGTTCTATTTCTCTCCTCGAAGGCGCTGGAGACTTTCGCTCTTGAACCGAGAATGGCGCCATGTGATAGCGGCATTTCAGAACCATACGGTCAGGAAGCGCTAAGTGCTTCGGGTGAACCTCTCTAGGCCCGTAGACTCCTGCGAGAACCTTGTTTTTTCCTTGTTCGATGTATGCTGAGCCATCAGCGTTCGAGATAACGCCTACCTCGATTTTTATGGGTCTTAGCTCGTCTGGCTTTCTTCCATCAAGCCTTAAACCTTTCTTATCAATCAGTTTTTCTGGTTTATCCGTCATTTCTCATGCTCCTCCATTTCTTGTTTTTCTTTCTTAAGCATCTGGGTTATGCGGTCTGTCAGACCAGCCAAATGCGACTCCTCATCGATCTTGCGAATGGCGGTTGCAGCAAGCTGCTCGTCTTCAACCCTTTTCCCCGTAATCAGTATTATGCCGTTAAGCCCAAGAATTATGTGGCAGTTTGTTTCCTGCTTTATCATCGAGATCATTGAGCCTTTCCTACCTATAACTCTAGGAATCTTTGTCGGCGTGATCTTCAGAATCTGCCCGCGTGTTATCTTTCCGAGCCCAGGCTCATCTACCTTAAGCTGAGGATCATGCGCCCTGTCGTAGGCAACTATCTTGGCAACGATAAGGTCTCCAATATCAAGAAGTTGCGGCAGGTCATCCTGCTGTGGTCTGAAAGGCCTGCTTAGAACCTCTGAGGCTCGTAAGAGTGCGGGGTAAGGCGCATTTATGTCAACTGTCCAGCCGTTGAATCCTATTTCAACTATGGTGCCGATGACTAGGTCGCCTATTCTAGGCACGTAGAATGCTTTGAGAGCCACCACGTTGACTTTCTTGTTATCATATTCCACAAGTCCGGTTCGTGTGGCGTAAATTTTGTTGCCTTCCAGAAATGTGTTTTCGCCTGCTATGTAGTCGCCTTCCGCAAGCAGGTCTCCTGGGGTTACAACCTGTCTTCTTTCAAAAAATGTTGGCACATCCTTCACATCCAAACATACTTTTTGTCAAACATGTTAAGCGATTATTTTTGCTTCTCCATTCCCTTTAGTTATGTCTCCGAGTTTTTCTAGGAACGGGGCATATAAACCTGCTGGCATTTCAAGAATCCCGTACCACGAGCCGTCGGAGCGCCATTCTTCACGTTTTATTGTTCCGAAGCCTTTCACCGTGCCGTATGCTCTTGCTGCATAAGCTGCTGGTATAGTGACGCCGACGGCAGCCTGCTCCATTTTCAGCGGCAAAATGGGTCTTAGCTGCTTTATTATTTCTTTTGCCTGTTCTTCGGTGGATTTGAACGGGTCTATGGGGTAGCGGATCTGCTCCATAGCGTTTTCTATACGCATCGGCGGGTGTGGAAGGTTTGTCTTTGGGTCAACAGACTGCCTTGAGATGAAGTCAATAATTTGTTTTCTCTTATCTTCAATCATTTTTCTCCGCTGCTCGGTTGTAAGCTGCAGAGTTCCCGTCTTCAGTATTATTTCAGCTATCTTAAGCTGCTCGGTGGTTCCGAAGGCTTTGCGCAGCACTTCTTCAGAGACTTTAGTTCCCTTGTTAGCGTCGGAGAATATGGTTTCGGAAACGAGAACCTCAGTTATGGACGCTACTTTGCCTAGGCGGTAGTCTAATGCTTTCTGCGGTTTAACCAGAACCTCGAAATGCTCATTGTCCTTTGTTATTCGCGCTGTGGTGTATTTTTCGCCCATCCCTTATGTCACTTACCGACACCTAACTCTTTCATGTATTCCTCAATTTTCTTGTCGGTGAGCAACTCCATTTTCCTTGTTTCTGAAGGGATTACTGCTACCTTTATTCGGGGCGGAAGCTGTCTAGCCTCCAACGCTTTCACTAGGCACTTCACCGTCAGCTTTGTAGCGTTTTCGAGGTTCATGTCTTCTTTGTACTCATCTTTAAGTATGGCGAACACGGTTTCTCTTCCGGCACCTTCAGCTCTTGCTTTGTAGCCTCTGTATGTTCCGCTGGGATGCGTTCCAAAGACGCGGTTTCCAGTCTTGTCAACTCCAGCAAGAATCATTGACACACCGAATGGTCTGACGCCTGCGTGCTGTGTGTAAAGCTGCTTGATGTCGCAGACTCTTTTGCTTATGACCTCCACATCTATCGGCTCATCATAGGTCAATCTGTTACTTTGAGCATACACGCGCGCTTGGTCAATAAGGATGCGTGCATCCGAGCTTAAACCAACTATCGCGGCGCCGATATGCTCATCAATCTTGAAGAGCTTCCAAGAATACTCAGCCTCTTCTAACGGGTCAACAGTCTCTTCCGCGCCTAACACAACCCCTTCAGAACACTGCATTCCAAGAATGGTTGCTCCACGGTTAACCAGCTCCATAGCGTATTCTACCTGGAACAGTCGACCATCTGGCGAGAACACGGTTATGGCGCGGTCATATGCTCCTGGTGCTGCAAATACCGACATTCATCATTCCTCATAGCATGATCTAATGTTTGCAGACTTTCATATGACAACTAAACTAAAAACCTTTTCCCAAGTTATTTGGGACTTTAGTATAGTCGTCTACTTTGGCTTTCGGAATAACATATGTTGTCGTGGGTGCATACATATTCGAAGCCGGTTTCGATTAGCTTTGTAGCTTCTTCTATGGTTTTGGCTGTTGCGGAGTGGTAGCCGTCGTTTTCGAAGTTTACCAGTTGCGTGTATATGAGCGTGTTTTTGATGTTTCCGTAGCCTAGTAGCTACATAACGTGTAAGATATCTTTGGCTCTGTGGTATTCCATTGTTGCTTTCCAGTGGCGAAATGTGTGGAAGAATATGCGCAGTAGTCTTGGGTTTTGGAGCTTGGCGGCTATTGTTCTGCGTTGACTGTTAAAGTCTCTATATAGGTTTGCGTAGCAGCTTCTGAATGAGCCGTCTTTTTCTTCTGGGATTGCGTTTAGCATTGCTGTGAGTTTTTGGGATATTTTGAAGATTCTCGGTTTTCCTTTCTTCTCGGCGTTGTTAAGCACTACGTGAATTTTCTAGATCTATGTCTATCCATCTAAGTCTTTTTGCTTCGCCTATTCGCATGCAAGTTTCTTTAAGCAGTTGAAGTAGTGTGGCTTTTTTCTTGGCGCAACCAGCTATTAGATCGTCGAGTTCTTTTTTTGTTGAGATGAAAGGTTTTTTCTTGTGGCTGGTATCTTGGTGTTTTGAATGGTATGCCTAAGTCTGCGAAGGTTTTGTACATTGCAACCGTTAGTAATTTGGTTAAGTTGTTCCACGTTTCTCGATTGACTACAAATTCTTTGACTTTTTCTGGGTCTAAGATGTTGCAGTCGTCAGCAAGTTGTAGCAGTCTTTTGCTGTATACTTCTATTGTTTTTGGAGAATACGCTTCTTTCTTGAGGTGCCAGAGAAAACCCCAATCCTTCGAGCTTCAGCAATTCCAAACGCCTAGAAACCACATCCAAACTCAGCCACTTCCCCCTTAAACTGCAACTTTTATGCAACAGGATGAAACCCACTGCTAACCGCATCTAACATCTCACACGCCGCTTAAGCAGCCTAAGGTTCAATTTATCCCACTTTTTTACTTACATCTGAACAATGCCACCACTAACCAGTCAAGACGCCTCGAAGAAAAAGACACCAAAAATTAACAGTATCATCTTTCACTTTAAAACATTGCCCTTTGCACATTAATGACCCTGCTTTATCCACAGCGTAACAGTAGCCCGGTATAGCTTCAAATATCGGTTTTATAATATCGGCGTTTGCGCTCTACTTTGTTTTCTTTTGAAAAATAGCTGAAAAATGGGATTTAAATGTGATCTTAAAGTGTCTAGGCTGCTTAGTTATGCATTTTGTATGGTCACTATTTACTTTTGATTTTGAAGTGTTTTTCTGTTTGCGAAAGCTTTTTCTTCGTTTGAGAGGTACGCTAAAGAGCAAGTAGGCGAATAACACAGGAATAGCGATTATGAGCATTTCTGAGATGACGAAGAAGCCGGCGTTGTTTACGTCGAGGTTGTCGATTGCGTCACATTCGTCGTAGACGTCTGTTTCGCCGTCAGTCTGGGAATCCGCCCATATATCATAGTATCCGGGGCTGGCTGACTCCCATATTAGCACTGGTTGATTTTCAACGTAGCCACTAGCGTTGACATCCACAATTATTGGTCCTTCCACTATATAGAGGTCTGAAATATGGGTTTCAGAAACTGTCCAAGAAGAATAGTCTTCGACTATGTAGATGCAGTATAAGCCGCCAGCTTCTAAACCACTTCCCTTCACATACACTTGGTCGCTTGGATTAAATTCGTTGACAGTGTTGCCCGCACTGTCGCATGACTCTATTCCTCCTAGAGCAAACACTATTGTTGATGATTTTTTCATGTTGCTAAGCGTGTAGGGGGCTAGTGTGAAGATTAATAATACTGTTGTTAGCACTAAGGCTTTCTTCATGTGTATTCCTCAAGCCAGATTTGCAATATGTGTTAAATGTTAGGATATGTATGTTTCAATAGCTACTTCTACTTCGGGCATTCCTGCGCCTTCTGCGGGTTGTCCTAGAAACATGTTGAGAACCTTCACTAGCGGTCTGCCTACATTCCACGCCTCATCGTTTAGATTGTTGAATGTTATCGTCACATAGAACTCACGGTTGCCAGAGCCTGAAGGGGTGTCAAGAAAGTTTTCTATGGAGCAGTTAGACGGCATACGAGGAACCTCCACGGTAAGTTCTATTTTGTCTGATGGTTGAACATTCCAATCGCCTTGTCCACCAATATTACATGTGTATTCTATCCCTAGGTCTACGCTTGAATGCGGTGGGACTGTGATGGAGTCTGGGTAAAGCCTGTGCTCAACATCTAGAAAGTATCCTGTCACAATTTGTACCAGCTCGCCCATTTCATAAATTTCGTATACATTGTATACGCGGATTATCGTTGTGTTTCCTTCTCCACCAGTTTCTTCTTTCTTCGATGTTAACGTGTTTGCATAGAACACGCTGAATGGAACAAGCACCCCTATCAATATACCAATCAACAGCAACGCAAGCATTTTCACATCAATCTTAATTTTCATTATATATCGCCTCTTGCATATTTCTGGCGCTATGCATTTTTAATTTTTTCCTTAATAAAAAACGGCAGCTTACTGGTTAGGAAAAATCGAACTACTAAAATCGTTAGTACTCCGTGATGTGACTAGTGACTCGCATAAATATTATATAAGAATCTACGGGATAGGTGTTACCGTAAAATTAGAAAGTGATGCAAATGAGATTGAAAGCGTTTTTGATGATAACGCTGGTTTTTCTTTTCGTTACCATGGTGGGATTGACAATAAAAACTGAGCAAGTGAAAGCACATCCAAGCATCATCATTAAAGCTGACGGCAGCGTCTACCCTCCCGGCTCTCCAATTTCCACCACTGACAACGTCACTTACACTTTTACAGCAGACATAAACGAGCCAATTGGTGTGGAGAGAGATAACATCATCATTAACGGGGCAAACCACACCCTTTACGGAGGCGGCACCTTCAGCTATGGAATTTATCTTGAGGGAAGGACCAACGTGACAATTACAAGCGTGCAGGTAAAGGCTTTCTACAGTGGAATCTACTTATGGAATTCTTCCGACAGCAAAGTGTATGGAAATAACATGACAGCAAACAAAGACTACGCTATTGAATTGATCTATTCTTCAAACAACAGAATATTCCAGAATAACTTAACAGCAAATAGGCACGCCGTTAATTTCTTTGCATCTTCAAATGATAACACCATGTATCAAAACAGTATAGCAAATCACCATGACGATGTGGCGGTTTACATTTCTAACTCTTTCAATATCACTCTTTATGAAAACACGATGAACGATAACAACTACGACTTGGAAGTCTTTGGACTGACCTTAGAACATTTCATGCATTCAATTGATGTTTCAAACTTAATAGACGGAAAGCCTGTCTACTATCTGATAAACCAGACTGACTTGACAATAAATCCTACAACTCACCCGCAAATTGGGTATCTGGCGCTTGTAAACTGTTTCAACGCAACGGTTACAAACCTGACTCTCACAAGCAACGGGCATGGGCTTCTACTCGCGTATACAAACAATTCTAGAATAACAGATAACAACATGATAAACAATTACGATGGTATCTTGCTTCATGCTTCTTCCGGCAATACGCTTTCTAGGAACAATGTAGAGTTTAGCCACTATTACGGAATCTATCTTGACGGAAACTCTTCGGATAATCTGATATTCAGGAGTAATGTAACTAATAATAAGTATGGCATCGAACTTGATGTGGTGTCAAACAATATAGTTCGTGGAAACAACATTAATGGCAATGAATATGGCATCTATCTATGGAAATCTTCAAACTCCAGTGTCCATGAAAATACCTTTGTAAACAACGAATACGGTGTCTGGATTGAATCTGAATTATCCTTCCCAAACAACAGGTTTTACCATAACAACTTCGTAGACAACTATCAACATGCTAATATCTATGTAACCGGCTCCTATATTTCAGGCCATAACTTTTGGGATGACGGTTTTGAAGGCAACTACTGGAGCAACTACACTGGTTTTGACTTAGACCATGATGGAATAGGAGACACAGAGCATGTTATAGGGGCAAACAACACAGACAACTATCCTCTGATGGGTATGTTTGACAGTTTCGACACTTCGCTTGGATACAACGTGAATGTTATTTCCAATTCCTCTGTTGAAGATTTTCATTATTTTGAGTCTAACAACACGATTGTTATGCATATGTCTAGCATGACTTCCAATCAGACCTATGGCTTTTGTAGGTTAGCAATCTCCCATGAGTTGATAGCGCCTCCGTATAACATAACAGTTAACTATAATCCAATAGAGCATGAAATTATATTCGAGAACGAAACATTGAGCATAATCTACTTCAGCTATGAACACTCAACACTCGAAATAATCATAATACCAGAATCCTCATCGCCAATTATGCTGCTTGTCATTTCAATACTTACAACTATTCCATTAGCCTTTGCAAATAAAAAACATCGCAGAAAAGCCAAAAATGCAAACTAAACTTCCATTTCTCCTACCTAAGGTCAAACATTGAACAATTTCAATTGAGAATTGGGCATAAGTCTTAAGAAAATCTTATGGTAGCCCGGAAAAGGTTCGAACGCCCGTTTATGATGCCCCCAAACCAAAAGCATAGGATAAGAAGAAATTCAACACAGATCAAAAGAGAAAAAAGGGAATCTGCGGGAGACGTCTTCAATAGTTGCGTTAAAAACCTTTTCCCACCCGTTCCGATCTTTTAGGTCAAGATTTTTGGACGCATAAAGGAAATGTTGAGACGCATCTAGTATTCAAGGCAGATCCGTCCCCCAGAAGCTTTGGACTTCTCTTTGGCTTGCATCTGCCTCCTTTTTGCTTCCAAGTCTTGCTGCATTTCCTCGCAACGTCTATACCATAATATCTCGTACTCTTCCTGAGATATCACTCTGTTTTTGAGATCAGCTATCGTGCGAATTCCTTCACTCTTGCACCATCCAACGCAAACCAAGTAAGCGTCCCAGTCAAGCTCCTCATTTTCCCAGTACACGGGAACAGCAGATAGACCATGCAGGAAAGCGGCGAATGCTCTTGTGTGCCCATCCACAAAGACAATATCGTTTTCAAGCTTCTTGATGGGTATAGGCTCCATTGACGCAACATTGTCGGGATCAAATGTCTTCATTACCTCAGCCAGCTTTGCAGAACTGATGAAAAGTTGGCTAGGCTGCAGCCTATCCAGCCTCATCATAAATGTCTTAGCCATAGCCGCACGCAAGGGTCACTGCTTTCTAATCTCAAGCCTGTAGCTAACTTCAACGCCTGCTTTTTCGAAGATAAGGCCAACAGGGCAGTTAGCCCTTGTCAGCTCCAAAACTCTTCTAAGCTTCTCCTCTGCTTCATCACTCTTGACAATCACTTCATAATCAGCCTTAGTAACCGTTTTTGCCCCTTCCGGTTTCTCCGCCTTCATGTTGACCTCTAAGCCGCTGAAGTTCACTCTTGTCTTTTTAGCCATCAAAATGAATATGGTTGCTACGCAGCCTGCAAAGCTCATCACTCCAAGCTCCAGAGCAGTTGGGCCTCTGTCGGTTCCCATTTCTGGAGGCAAATCAACACAAACGCTATGAGCCCTTCCATCATCAACCGCTATTCGGAAATTTTCTATTAAGTTGGCATTGGCATTTATCAAAGTCATAAGCCACAACTCACCATGTTTTATGCTCTTTACCATTAATAATTCTTCGCACCAAAATAAAAGACGCGCACTCTTCATCTGAATATAGCTTAGCCGACTACTCTCTAAGAGTGCTTGGCTCTGGAAAACCTAATCTCCCTCGATCGCTACACTATTTCCGATGAAAACCCGAAGCAGAAAAACAGATGCAAAAACTAAAACTATAGCGATGCGACGCATCCACACGCTTTTCAATTTGGCTAAAGAAACAAAAAGCACAAATCCAACCCAAGCCCAACGTTATGCGGCTATTGCAAGAAAAATCGCCATGGCAGCAAAAATCCGTCTCCCAAAAGAACATCGACTTCTCATCTGCAGACACTGCAAAAACCTGATTCTGCCCGGACAGAACTGTAGGGTACGCATCAGACAGCGACGTGAACCACATGTCACAATCACCTGCCTAAATTGCGGCAAACAGGCAAGGATACCGCTCAAGAAAAAAGCGGCTAAACTCTAAATATAGATGGAGACGTTATTTGCCTATCAATCATGTATGGGGGAACTTGATGTGAGTGGAATAACAGCGGGAAAACGGCGTTTTGTAAAACGTGCATTAGGCTCTGCAAATGCGACAGTGCGGATCGGCAAGGATGGAGCTTCAATCGAAGTGCTCAAAGAAATCGAAAAGCAGCTTGAAAAAAGCAAGATGGTTAAAGTTAAGATTCTGCAAACCGCCCTAAAAGGAGTCGAAGCAAAGCATCTGGCAACATCAGTCGCTGAAAAGACACAGTCCTCACTCGTAGAAGTTAAAGGCCACACATTCATGCTCTACAAGCCACGCCAAAAGTGAAAGCCTTTATATGAGGCTGGATGATTTTACTGAAGGAAAGTTAAGAGGAAAAACCATCTTGATAACGCCCAACGACATCCCAGCACCACAGTTCATAGAAAAACTAGCCAAACATCTAAAAGACAACGTTGAACAAATTACGCCTCCCCCATGGGCAAGAATAGTAAAGACGGGATCCCATGTTGAGAAACCGCCTCAAGACCCTAACTGGTGGTACACCCGATGCGCTTCAATCCTGCGCAAAGTCTACATTCACGGACCGATAGGTCTAGAAAAACTCAGAGCAGACTACGGAGGAAGAAAAAGACCGGGCTGCAAAAGGGAACATGCCTCCAAATCTGGCGGCTCAATAGTCAGAAAGGCACTGCAGCAGCTTGAAGCAGCCGGCTTTGTGGAGACAACCAAGCCACAGGGCAGAAGAGTCACCCGCGAAGGCAGAAAACTTTTGCAGGAGCTAGCTGAGGACCTCGGCAAAGAACTTGTAAAAACGTTGCCGGCAATGGAGAAATACCAGAAAGGTGAATAAGCGTGTCTGATGAGGAGCTTGAGGGTATTCGCAGAAGAAAACTCTCAGCGCTGCAGAGACAGATGAATGAAGAGCAGAAACAGGCTCAGATGCAGCAACAACTAGAACTCCAGAAACAGGCGATTCTACGAAGTATCTTAAGTCCAGAAGCCAGACAAAGACTCACCAACCTCAAAATGATCAAACCCGAATTCACGGAGCAGCTGGAGCTTCAGCTGATTCAGCTTGCGCAACAGGGAAAACTGCCCATACCGCTATCGGACGCACAGCTGAAACAGATTTTGGTACAGTTACAGTCAGTTAGGCGTGAAACAAAGATAAGAAGGATATGATCATGGCACGTTACAAACCCACAGCAAAAAAGCGAAGGCTTGCCAGCGCTGGAAAACAGAAGCGCGCTGTTCCTACATGGGTTATAGGTAAAACGGCTGGAAAGGTAAGATCAAACCCTAAGAGGAGGCAGTGGCGTTCAAGAAAAATAAGAGCTTAGAACCGGTGCCCACTATGAAAGAACAAAAAGAAGAACCAGAGATCAAGAAAGAGCCGGAAGACGAGGAGTTAACAAAGCTTCTCGACGACGAAGAAGAAGGAGAGCTTGAAGAACAAGAAAAGCCAGAGGAGACAGAAGCAGAAGAGAAAACTGAAACCTTAGAAGAAGCCCCAGTCGAAGAAAAGGCTCCAGTTGAGGAAGAAGAGGAAGCCAAGCCGACAAGGCGCAAAGAAGAAAAAGAGGAAGAAGAAATCGTTGAAGAACGCACCTACACTGTTCCGTTGAGCAAGGCGTGGATTATGCCTCCAAACAAGCGCGCGCCAAAAGCCATGCGAATACTCAAACAGTTCATTGTCAAGCACATGAAGCTTGAAGCGCGCAAAGAAAGCGAGGAAGAGGAAGAAGAGCCAGCGAAGCTTATCATAAGCAGCGAAGTTAACGAGCAAATTTGGCGCCGAGGGATCCAGAAGCCCCCGCGCAAGATCCGTGTGAGAGCTACGAAGGATAAAGAGGGAAACGTGACCCTTCATCTAGCAGAGAGCAAATGACACCTATAGCGGATAATGTACAAGCCGCAAAACACGCATATAACAGAAAACAAGCAATTATTTTTACAGCTTTATCAGAAACAAGCCAGAAACATGGCTGTTCTCTGAACAAAGAGTATGGCGCGGGGTGTGGGATTTGAACCCACGCGACCTTTCGGTCACAGACTTAGCAGGCCTGCCCCCTACCAGGCTAGGGCAACCCCGCAAAGGTAACTCTAGCTACTTTTTCAGAGCCTATTTTTGGATTACTGATTAAATCTGTCTGTTGGGTTATTTTTGTCTTTTGTGTAATAACAGCGCGCGTTGGAGGGCGATTAAGAGTGAAGATGTTCGAGGGTGAGGGGTCTTGTGGTGAAGGCACTATAACACGTGTTAGAAAATGCTAAGCTGCCGTTGCCAAGAGTACATTAGAAAACTGAGCTCATAAAAGCCTGAAAGCAAACGGGAGTTCAAACCTCTCCCGGGCTACCATTGTACCGTGGACAGGTCGAGGTTTAAATTCTCGGAATTTGATACACGCTGGATTTCTTTCACTTATGATCCTTAGAAGTTTCGCAGACCCAAACCTCGTTCTTGGGGTTTGCTAAAGTCTAGCAGCATCTCTGAGTCCCCCTTAAAACGTGGAGAATGTTACTTTTCTTCATCTTCTTGAGATCGTCTCTCACTTGTAGTACTCCAGCAATTCCTTAACTTTGGGAGGTGCATTGGCAAAGTACAG
>JAGTQT010000030.1:4909-15627 GCA_018396615.1 Candidatus Bathyarchaeota archaeon | reverse complement strand
AATAATGAATTTTCTTGAAGACTCAAATTCGATGAAATTCAGGTGCGCTACACCGTTTTCGTCAACCTGCACATGATAGAAGCCCTTCCTATTTCGCGCCTCTTCATAGTCTACTGTTTCCACGCATCCGCTGTAAACCAGCAATCCATCCTTGAACCTGCCTTCAAACGCCTCGTGAATGTGCCCTCCAGCATAGTACTGAAAGCCCTCTGGCATTATCTCTGGAGAAGCCTCAGCCTCAATGTAAGACGGCTTAACATTGGGAAGATCTAAAGCCATGTGGAAAACAAGTATGTTGAATAGGTCTGGCTCTGGCGAGGGCTTGTTCTGCTCCATGAAGGCTGGGAGTAGCTCTTCGGTTCTGCGTCTCGTCCTAAAGTTGGGCACGCCATACACGTAGCAGCAGCCTTGCTTCCGCCAGCAAGCGCCCTCGTGCCTCGGCAAATGATAGATCAAGCCGGCGCTGTCCAGAGGATTCATGATTGAGCCTGTTACGACATTGGGCGCGGAGTCATGCGAGCCATCAACCGTCAGAACGGGAATTCCAACTTCACGAAGACGATTAAAATTCCTTACGGCGTTTTCCAAAGTGGCGTTGGACGGGCGGGCGCTGTGGAAAAGGTCTCCAGCGATAATCATGAAATCAGGTTTCAGCTCAATTGTCTTGTCAACCAGCTCTCTAAACGCCTGATCAAAGTCCTCTCTTCTGGCTTCTAAACCATACTGCACATAGCCCATGTGCAAGTCTGAAGCGTGAACAAAGCTGAAGGCCTTCACATCCCCTCCTCCCAAGCATGAATAATCGTTAAGCAAGATATTGGTGACTATAAGTGTTTTAAGTATTTGCCGTTTCGACTCTTGTGCTGAGAAGAGAAATGTATAAACGGTTAGGCTGAAACTAGGATAGACGTTGCCAGAAATGAAATGCCGAAAATGCCAAGCCGAAGTCATGCTGCCGTTTCAGTGCCCCTACTGTAAAGGCTATTTTTGCCCTGAACACCGCCTGCCTGAAAACCATGAATGCCCACGAATAGAACTAGCCACTCAGCCGAGAGACTACGCGCCTTCGCCTTTCGTCAGTCAGAAGGAAGACTCATACGAGTATACAATCACATACACTCCTCAAACAGCAAAAGGAAAACTGAGATTCAGCGCCAAAGAAATACAGCACCTAGCCATAGCGACTCCGCTGGTTGTAGGCGTCGGCCTGTCCTTAGCAGAATTCATAATCTACGACTACGCTCATTTAGCTTTGTTCACCCTTATTTTCGCAGCTTCCTTCTTCACTCATGAAATAGCTCACAAGATTGCAGCTCAAAGAAGAGGTCTATGGGCGGAATTCAGACTCACAGTGATGGGTGCTCTGCTGACGTTGATGTCAATTGTTTCGCCGTTCTTTAAGATAATCTCGCCGGGAGCCGTGATGATAGCTGGCTACTCAGACAGAGAAACCATCGGAAGAATCTCGATTGCTGGACCACTTACGAATATCTGCTTGTCCCTCGCTTTCTTTGCAGCCTCTCTTGTACCCACACAGTTCATTGGCGTATTCTTGCTTGGAACAATGTTCAACGCTTGGATCGCACTCTTCAACCTTATCCCAATAGGAATTCTTGATGGGCTCAAAGTGTTCTCGTGGGACAAGAGAATATGGGCAGCAGCGTTCACGTTAAGCCTAATTCTCACCGTTCATTCATACCTGTACATGTAAAACGGTTCTTGCCGTTCAAGAAAAAACGCATTTTGCTCTGTTAGATAAGCTCTATAGTTACGTGCACTTCTTCGGGGACCCGAATCCTCATGACACGCCGCATAACCCGCTCGTCAGCATCAATATCGATGAGGCGCTTATGGATGCGCATTTCCCACCGATCCCAAGTAGCAGTTCCTTCACCGCACGGCGACTTCAAAACAGGAACCTTCAACCTTTTAGTAGGTAAAGGCTTTGGGCCAACTATCTTGGCTCCAGTTTTCTGGGCGATGGATCTAAGTTCTTCACATACCTCTTCCAGCTTCGAATAGTCTGTGCTTGTAAGGCGAACTCGCGCTTTTCTCACCATCGCCGATCAATCCTGTATTCTTCTGCGCAACACCTTTATTTGATGTTAACCCTTTAGACATTAACCCGCAAATAAAAACCTATCGAAGCAGAGAACGCAAGTGCAAGCTGGAACGCTCATGAAAGACTCAAGAAAACAAGGCATATTGATGGACTTAGATGGGACGCTCGTGGATTCGAAAGAGGCTTACATGGAAGCTGCGGAAGCTGCCTTCAAATCTATGAAGCAGGATAAATACAGTCCAGAAATCGCGATTGAAATTCCGAAAAGGCTTGAGCAGGGATTACCGCTTGACGGACTGCTGGAAAGAGAGGATGTGCAACGTTTTCTGAGGATATACCGTGACGCCTACCTTCAGGCTACTGCTACCAAGACGAAGCCGATCCCTAACGTAGCAGAAACTCTTAGAAAGCTTGCTCGAAAAGCCAAACTGGCACTTATCACCATGCGCCATGTTCCTAGAGAAAAGGTTGTTGCAGAATTGAAAAGTTTCGGCATCGCCGACTACTTTACACATGTCATAACAGCGCTGGATACTCATCGTCCCAAGCCTTCTCCGGAAGCCTTGATCCACTGTGCAGCCAAAATGGAAGTGGATGGGTGCAACTGCATTGTTGTGGGAGACTCTGTTGCAGACATAAGAGCTGGGAAAGCGGCTGGTGCCAAGACTGTTGCGGTTTTGTCGGGGATTTTCTCCCGAAGCGAGCTGGAAAAGGAGAAACCTGACTTAATTTTGGAAAGCGTCAACGAGATGCCAGATTTTCTGGATTCGCTCACGAAATAGGCTTTACAATATTTCTAGAACTGGAATATAGCTGGAAATTACTGAAGAGAGTTCTAGAGGCATCCACGAATAAAGCTTATTAAAAGCTCAAACGCTAATTTAGTTGGAGAAGGCTTCGAGGCGGGAGTACCCAATGAACTTTGTTGAACTGCTGTTGTCAGAAAAGCTGAAAGACAGAGAGCCCATGCTGGAAGTTCTAGGCTCAGACCGCAAGGTACTCCAAATCGCCTGCCAAGATTTGATAAACTACTTGAAGGTGCACTGGGATCTCGTTGGGAAAGAAGCAAGCGAGTGTGAGCTTGTGGAGAGACTGGAAAAGTTTTATAATGAAAACCCCAGCGAACTCTCAGAGTTTCTCAGCATTTGGACTGGGATCTGGTTCGAGAAGTGGATAGAACGCGTAAAACTGCTTATAGGGAATGAAAACTCGAAGAGATGGAACAAAGTCACAAAGATTCTTAGCGACGCAGAGCCTCTGTGGAAGGATCTTGCAAACCGCCAAGAAATGGAAGAAATCGTGACTTCAACGCTCATCAGAAACGGGGAGATCTGCGGCACATCGATCCTTGCAGAGAACCTGTTAAAGATGGAGTTAGGCGAAGAGAAGAGGGAGTATGCCAACGAAAGCGAGCAAGTCGTAAACGTCATTAACAATGCTTTGAGAAAGGCAAAAGAGCTTGCTCAGAGCAAGGGACCATTAATCTTCGTTAAAATAGATAAGGGCTACTATCAATCCCATTAAACCTAGATCTAGCGGATTCTTTCTCTTTGTAGGTTCTTAGTCTGCCATGAGTATTTTCTGATCTCGGCTGATTCTCCGTAGCCGCATGCTGCACACCGCTTTTTCCGCACATGGTAGGCTCGTCTTCCGCAACGTCTGCAACGTATGTGGACTGTTTTACCTGCGCGTTTTCCAAAAGACGGTGTTCCCTTTCCCAAGGATTTCACCTAGGAGGAGGCGAGATCAGAACAACATTGTCTCCGCGGACGATGATTGTTCCCAGCTTCTTCGTGTTTTCGGCTGTCGTGGTGTCGTCGGTTTCTTCGAGAACTAGGTTAAGATGCTGGTCAAAGCCCTTTAGTCTTCCCCGAAGGCTTTTTCCACCTTTCAGTCGGACGAGCACTATTTTCCCCAAGTTCTGCTCGAGTATTTCAGTGGTCATTTCGCTCATGTGGAATCACGAACTATACTTTTTATGCCCTTTCATACTTAAACTTAAGCATTTAAACCTATCTAGGTCAAGCAGCCACTTACCATGCATCGAGGAATGCAGCATCTGGAAAATGCGCGTTAACGGCAACGCTTAGAAACCCTAAAGCTCTATAAACCCAGAAAAGAGAAAGAAGAGTAGCAGCCCCATGCCCGCAACATACACCAGAGCCTACGTAAGAGAAAAAGAGGCAAAAACCATTCTAATACAAGCCTCAGAAAAACTCAAGCTAGAAATCGAAAAGCTCATCGGGTCAAAAGCAAAAATCGAGCGTGTCAACACAGAGTTTGCTGAACTCTTCCTTGTCAATGGCAAGCCGTTACTCGCCAGAGTCGACAAAGACATTTTTCCTACGCTGGTAGCTGACGAAATTCTGAAATCGTTGCCCAAAGTCGTCATAGACATGGGGGCAGTTCCCTACATCTGCAATGGGGCACACGTGATGGCGCCGGGCATCGTGCGGTTTGAGGGAGAACTGAGAAAGGGCTATATTGCTTCCGTTCTCGATGAGAAACATGGAAAACTGCTGGCTGTAGGCGAAAGCCTATACGACAAAAGCGAGGCAGAAGGCGTCACCCAAGGCGTCGTGGTCAGAAACCTGCATTTCGTAGGCGACAAACTCTGGAAAATCCTTAAAGAGACCGTCGCAGCAGGCCGGTAGAGCCTTTATATGGATTTGGAATTCATAAAATCCTTTAATAGTCAAATCTATTCTATAAATTCAGACGTAGAGTTAAGAAACGCTTAAACTCTAGAAACGTAAAATAAAGCAGTATTGAGAGGAGAAGTTTGCCAGGATTAGGCGGAATACTCCGCAAACCCAAAAAGGAGGAAAAAGAGGCTGAAGCGAAGGGTGCCTCTGGCAAAATATACCTTAAGGCTATGCCTCTCCGCGAACTGTCAGACTTGGAAGCTGTAAAGAACGAAGTGAAGGCTGGACACATACTGATTTTGAGGGTTACGCCTCTTGCAAGCAAAAGCATTGAAGACGTCAAGCAGGCGGTGAACGAGTTATCTGCCTTTGCCGAGACCATTGGGGGCGACATTGCAAGACTGGGCGAAGAAAGAATTGTCATATGCCCGCAGAACGTTAGGATTTGGCGTGAGAAAACGCCAGTGGTTAACGAACCTCTCCCCACAGCAGCCTAAAGACGCGCTCTGAACCACAGTTTCACTGCTTTTCCGTAGCAACCCTCTTTGATAAAAAACAGCGAAAGAACCGTTTTCCAAGTGGAGCTGGGGGAGGGAGTTGAACCCACATGTAGCGGCTCTGCAGGCCGCCGCCTGAACCGTTCGGCCACCCCAGCATAGATATGAGAGATTTCAGGGTTGTAATAAACGTTATGAGTTCAACTTAAGCTGCCTAATAACTTCTTTGTAAACCTTTAAGGCAGCTTTCTCGTCATCGATGTTCTTTATCAGCATACGTCCACTAGAAAAAAGGCTGATTTCCAGACCCCTGTACTCGAACACTATGACAAGCTGCGACCTAAGCCGCATCTTAAAGCTGCTTTTAATCTTCTCGCAGGCTTCAGCAAGATCTACATTCAATGGTTTTTCAGGATTAATGTTGACAGTATCATGCCCGCAAAGCCATGCAAGCTTCTCCCCTTTCTCCACGGTGGATGTGGCTCCTCCGCAGGCCACACAACCTTCTCTTCTCGGGATGTCGATCGTTGTAAAGTACATGTCGCTGAAATCGCAGATCATAAGCTTGCCCGCAAGCGAAGTGCCCATGCCGGTAAGCACCTTTACGGTTTCCATTGCCTGCATGGAGCCTATGATGCCGGGGGTTGCGCCGATCACGCCGCGGATGTCGCATGTTTGCAGGTTGGCGTCTTCTACGTTGGGAAAGAAGCATTCTAGGCATGCGGTTTTAGGTGGAGCGAAAACTGAGAGGCTTCCTTCGACTCCTATGGCGGCGCCGAAAACGTATGGAACCCGTAGCCGCGCGCAGGCTCGGTTAACCACGTAACGCGTCCTCATATTATCCAGCCCATCAACCAC
The DNA here is from genome assembly GCA_018396615.1 of Candidatus Bathyarchaeota archaeon. GTDB lineage: Archaea > Thermoproteota > Bathyarchaeia > Bathyarchaeales > Bathycorpusculaceae > JAGTQT01. The sequence goes on along the minus strand of JAGTQT010000030.1, from coordinate 9,565 downwards.
ACAGTCTACTCCTTTGAGAAGCCGCTCCACGTTAGCGCTGTTCAAGTTCTCTGGAACAGGCTCAGCACGCACCAGCGGGTTTGCCGTTTGCAGTTTACGTACAGCTACTTCGACCTTTGGATAGCCCAACTCCTCAATCGTGTACAGAATTTGCCTATGCAGGTTACGGAGTTCCACCGTGTCTTGGTCTATTAAGCGCAGATGTCCTATGCCGGCGAGAGCTAGGTAAAGAGAGGAAACTGTGCCTAGTCCACCAAGTCCGACTACTGCGACTTTTGATTGGGCGAGCTTTCTTTGTCCTTTCACGCCGAGTTCTTTCATGATGGTTTGGCGGCTGTAGAATTCGCTGAAAGATGGTTTAAGAGACTTCGGCAACTCGATTTCTCCTCGGCTGGCGGTGTAATCTTTGTCAGCCAGCCGTATATCTGCCTTTTTTCAGGAACTGCCTTTCATAAATTTCTCTAACCCTCTGTATAGTATCCGCTTGCTCCGGAGTCTTATCATCTCTTATGCGGGTTATCCGCGCAAACCGCAAAGCCATGCCGCACCTGTATTTAGGGCTTTTCTGAATCTCGTTGTACGCAACCTCAACAACAATCTTCGGAATCACATTCACCCTCCTCGGCTTCTCGTCTACAGTTATTTCTTTAAGCCGCCGTGTCATCTCGATAATCTCGGCATCGGTTAAACCCTTAAAGGTCTTCCCAACCGTCAAAAACTCGCCAGTTTCAGAGTCACGGGCAGCAAGATAGTAGTCCGAAAGCCAGTTAAACCGTCTACCATAACCCTGCTCCGCGCCCACTATGACCAAGTCCAAAGGCTCAAGAACAGGCTTTATCTTCAGCCACCGCTTACCCCTCACGCCCACAGCGTACACGCTGTCAGGCTTCTTTGCCATAAGCCCCTCATGCCCAGCGTCCAAAGCATCCTTCATAAACGCCTCAGCTTCCTGAACGTTATCAATCGTCTTCATAGCTGTCAGCGGTATTTCTCCAGCGTTTTCTGCTAAAATCTGTCTCCGCCTAGTATACGGCTGCGAAACAAGGCTCTCCCCGTTGAGGTAGAGAATATCAAATAAGTATAGTTTCAGAGGAACCTCTTCCGCCATGTCCTCCACCGCGTGCACCCTTCGAAACCTGCGCATCAGATGCTGAAAAGGTATAGGGTGACCCTCTCGATCAACCGCGACAACTTCTCCCTCAAGGATAACCTCTTCTGCCTTTATGTTTGCTTTCACTTCCTCCACAACTTCAGGCAGGCTCCCAGTTGCCTCAGAGAGACGGCGGCTGAAAATCTTGATCTCGTCTTTATGCTTGTGAATTTGAACCCTTGCACCATCATACTTGTACTCGAAAGCTGAAACGCCTCCATGCTCCCTTAAGGCTTCAGCCACATCATTAGCCATCTGAGCCAGCATAAGATCCACCGGTCTAAATACCCTGAATTTCACGTGCGCCAAGGCTTCTCTGCCTTGGGTTCTAGCTATGGAGGCGACTTCTCCGATGTCGCCGATGATCATGCCTGCCTTCTGCACAAGCTCGGGCGGTATCTGAAAGGCTTTAGCCACGGCTTGCTCCATCAGCCCTTCATGGAAGCCTGTGCGCGTTTCGCCTATGAAAATTTTTACTAGGTATTTGGCTTCCAGCGGTGAGGCTGAGCTTAATAATACTGCTATTTGGCGTTCCTTCCTTTCTCTAGAGCCATGCCCAGAGGTCTCAGAGATCGCCTCAAAGCTTCGTCTGACCTCTGCTATGGTTAACGCTTTTTCAAAAAGCACCGCTTGCTTCTTGCTTTTGCTTTTCTCGAAAATCGCCATCGTAGCTGAACCCGCGTCCCCAGTCTCGTTGAAAACCTTTAGAAAACTGTTCCAGTCACTTCCAGTAATGCGCAAGATCACGCTGTGCAGCGTTGTCCAGCTGACCTCTAAGGTTCGCTGGCTCCATTTCGGGAAAGGTCTACCGAGCAGCATGGAGACCGCGGGCTCGATTTCGTCGGCTTCGAGGTTTTGCAGAAAGCTGGAAACGAGATCTATCATAAGCAGTCTTTTCTTGGTGGCTTCCAGTTTTTCGCCTAGCTCAGCAAGCGTCTTGAATAAAGTAGGCATGTTTCAACCTTTAACCGATCCCTAAGCAGCTTATGAATAGAGACGCCTTTAAATTGGTTATCGGAAAAAGAGGTTGGTTAAGAAAAAAGACCCATCCTAGAAGGACGCTTCCAGCTTGGCTTTCATTTCCTTGATCTTCTTTTCCGCTTCTTTAACCTTGTCTTCTTTCTTTAGCGCCTTGTAGCAGTCCCTAGCATATTCCAACGCGCTTACACCGTAGCGGTCGAAGCCTTTCTGAAAAGACAGCTCCGCGGACTTGGCAAAGTATTCGGCAGCCTTCTCGTAGTCCTTTGATGCAAACGCGCATTCGCCAGCCCTGTAGAGCATCGATGTAGAGTCAAAGAAGTTGTTTGCCTTCAAATACAGTTCTGACGCTCTGACAGCTTTCTCCATTGCTTCCTTGTACTTGCCTGTCTCGAAAAGCGTGTTTGCTTCTTTATGGATCTTGACTGGATCTTCTTTCTCTTTAGGTTGACTCATGCTTTTTCAACTCTTAGTTGGCTATCTATCAGCAACATGCTGGCATTTAGGCTTTCCCATCCGCCGTGCCCAAGGCCACTAGAGCAGGATGCAAAGTCTAAAAAAGGGATGTGTCAACTGAACTAGCTTTGAGGAAAGATAGGCTATGAACATCTGTGATGCACACGTTCACTTAGGAGACTCTGGTCCATGGCAGCCTTACATGAACCCGACCATACACGTGGAGGAACTCATATGCCTCTTAGACAAGCACAAGGTAGAGCGAGCCATCGTTTTTCCTAACCCAAACGTTGGCGACAAGTACCCAGAGATGAACAACTACATCGCGAAAAGCGTTGCGAAGCATCCTCGAAGACTTGTCGGGTTCGGGCGCGTTGACCCCAGAAGAGAAGACGCCATAACAGAACTGCAAAGAATAAAAAACAAGCTGCACCTTTCAGGGCTTAAATTGCATCCCATGGTTGAATGCTTCAGACCCGACCACAACTTCTTTGACAAGTTCTTCAAAAAAGTCAACGAGCTAAATCTTCTCATCCTAATTCATACAGGAGATGGTTTCTCGTCTCCGGGTCTTGTAGCGAAAACCGCTAGAAAATACTCTAAGCTGCCGATGATTCTAGCACATCTAAGGGAAGGCTGTCTAAGTGTTATGAAGGAATGCGAAAACGTCTACGTTGAAACTTCAGGCACGCTGCCAAACTTTATCGAACTAGCCGCTGATATAGACGAAAACAGGATACTGTTTGGATCTGATATTCCATACTACCGGTTTCCAACACAGAAAAGCATAGTAGAAGCCAGCGAAGTCTCCAACAAGATCAAAAGAAAAATATTCTACGATAACTTTCAGAGGCTTTTTAGCCAAAAATAGAATAAGCACGTCGTCCGAGAAAGGATAGAGGGAAACAAAACGGCATCTCAAAAAAAACAGTCACACGTTGCTCTGCAACTTGCAACCGCAACAATCTTCGCAGCCCTCGTATGCGCAGCAACCGTAATCTTTGTCATAAGCATACCAGCAACCTCCGGCTACTTTAACCTAGGAGAAACAGTCATCTACATCGCAGCACTACTTTTTGGACCATACGTAGGCGCAGTTTCTGGAGGCATAGGCGCCTCTGCAGCAGACATTATGCTGGCGCCTCAGTTTGCCCTTGGAACGCTGGTGATAAAAGGCTTGGAAGGAGCAATCATAGGATTTTTGAAATCATCACTAGCCAAAAGAAACGCAAACCAGATCTTAAGCTCCATTGCCGCAACAACTGTTGGAGGACTTGAAATGGTTGCAGGATACTTCTTGTACGAGCAGATAGTGCTCGGTTACTCCATGGCGGCAGCCTTGTCAGAGATCCCCTTCAACATCGTGCAAATGCTGATTGGCATCATTGTTGCAGTACCCATCGCGGGAATAGTTTCACTTGTCTTCCCACAGCTTAAAAGCTGAAGCCACAATTATGCTCTCAGATGATCTTGCCATGAGCTTACCTCCGGGGAAAATTCCGAAAGAACTGCTTGAAAACGTTGTCTTTAGACATCTTGGTGCTAAACGCAAGGAAGTGGCTCTAGGACCGCTTGCAGGGTTTGATGGCGCAGTCTTGGACATTGGCGGATATTCGCTAATTGTTTCCACCGACCCCATCACGGGTGCAGTAGAGCGAATAGGATGGCTAGCAGTGAACGTTAACGCAAACGATGTGGCAACCTTCGGAGTCGAACCCGCTTTCCTGCTCTCGTGCATAATGCTCCCGGAAAGAGCAGACAGAAACATGGTTGAGACAATAAGCACTCAAATGGACACAGCAGCGAAGACTTTGGGAATGGCGATTATTGGAGGACACTGCGAAACCGCTCCAAGACTCTTCAATCCCATTGTTGTGGGATCTGCGATTGGAATAGCAGCTAAAGGAAAGTATGTTACGGCAGGCGGAGCCGAGAAAGGAGATAAATTGCTTATGACCAAGAGCGCGGGAATAGAAGGCACAGCTATTCTTGCCTTAGACAGAGAAAAACAGCTTAAACGCACAATAGGACAGAGGACAATACGCGAGGCGCAGGAATTTTACAAACAAATA
>JAGTQT010000030.1:0-4897 GCA_018396615.1 Candidatus Bathyarchaeota archaeon | reverse complement strand
GAAGCGATAACAGCTTTCAGAACCGGCGAAGTCCACGCAATGCATGACCCCACCGAAGGCGGCGTGGCAGGCGGGATACATGAAATGGCAGACGCCTCGCACCTAGGCGTGATAGTGTCTGAAGAAAGCATTCCCATAGCGCCTGAAACCGTTGAGATCTGCCGCTTCTTCAAAGTAGACCCGCTTCAGCTTGTGGCTTCAGGCAGCTTGCTGATCGCATCGAGCCACGACTCTGCTGAGGAGATTGTTCAAACTTTAGGGAAAAGCGGAATTCAAACATCAGTGATAGGCGAGTTTCTGCCTTCTCCAGAGAAGCGACTTATAAGATGTAGAAACGGCAAAGTGAAAAAACTTGTCCGACCAGTAAACGATCATCTTTGGCTAGCATTAAAACAGTGAGACAACTTATCGCAGTCGAAGCTGCGCGGCATGAATGTTAGAGCGAAGATTTTGGTAAATCACAATAACCGTGTAGAAGGCATAAGACAAAATCAGTTGCGGGTGACGCACCGCGTATTTCAAATCATTAACAACAAACTCGATACTTTGCCTGACCGTCCAAACCTCTTCTGGACGATAGTGAACACAGTACGGCTCGTACACGGCGACAGCGCGGTAGCCGTTTCGGCATATCCACTTCTTGATGTAAGAGTCTTCGTAAGTGTGCAAATCCTCGGGAATCCGGATGCCCTCGATTGCTTTTCGCCGAACAAGCAGATCATGTGTCCCACCTCTTTTCTCGAAAATCTTCAGCGTAATCCTTTCAAATAGGCTAAGGAAGCGCGTGTTTCTTACAACAGACCAGATCTCGATACCCCAGATTGCGCCCACTTTGTCTCGGATAAGCTTAGCCGCTTTCGCGAACCAGCCATCACAGAGGACAACGTCGCTGTCAACAAACATAAACCAGTCAGTTTCCACTTTCTCTAAGGCAAGCTGCCGCGCCCTTCCCCGTTTCCCGCCTTCCTGAATCACCACTACATTCCCATATTTCCTCTTGAACTCTCGCACTATGTCTAGTGTCGAGTCCACGGAGTAGCCGTCAACCACAATCAGCTTGTTAACAGGAATATTCCGGTAAACCGATTCAAGACATTTCCTCAGAGACCTTTCACTGTTCTTTGTCAGAACAACAACGTCAACTCCATGAGCAGACAATGTTATTCTACCTCTTCAAAGACCTTGAAGGATTCCTCTTATTCTCTATTTCCTGAATCAGCCAGATAAAGGCAAAGACACCAGCATATATTAAGCGTTCTTTAACCAGCCTCATGTTTTTCAGCTCAAAAACAGTTGAAAGACGATTATCCTTTGACGCAAGGCTTCCCACCTCTTTATAGTGCCGGCAATACGCGTCATAGCTAACCACGACTTTATAGCCCCGAGCAGTTATCCACTCCTTTATGTAAGCATCCTCCAAAACATGAAGCTGACTTGGAATACTTATCCCCTCTACTGCCTTATGCCGAATCAGAATATCATGGCATCCGCCTCTTATATTAAAAACCCGCCCTTCCATCCGCTTCAAGACACCAGTTAACAACGGGTTCTCAACGTTTCCCGGTACGTCAACCCCCCAAACAGCGCCCACATCGTCCTGTATGTGCGCCGCTGCCATCTTGAACCAGTCTTTGCATAGAATCACGTCGCTGTCAACAAACATAAACCAGTCAGTTTCCACTTCACCTATTCCGATCTCTCGCGCTCGCCCTCTTGAGCCCTCATCAGATAGAATCTTTACATTCCCATATCTCCTGTTAAATTCATTAAGGGTCGGCAATGTGCCATCTGTCGAGAACGCGTCAACAACAACAAGCCTATTTACAGGAACATTCTCATAGATCGACTCAAGGCAAGGAGCAAGAATGCGCTTACTGTTCTTGGTGAGCATGACGACGTCAACAGCGTCCATAGTTGCTATTCCTCCTTGTATATTAATTAAGGTTCTCAGCAAAAACCAACGTATGCCACGCAAAAATGATTTACAAGAAGCCCGTCATATATACTGACACTTTGCTCCAAAAGTGCCGCAACAAAGTAACCCGATTATTACATCTCATAGGTCTAAGAGAGCCTTCCATCCGCTCACTTAATATATCCCTTCTCAAGGATGTTCTTTAATCCTTAATTAGGCAAGAAACAACTGATAAATGGAAGGCAAACCCAGTGGTCACAGACCTAAAAAAAGCCACAAGCCTCATGATTCGCTCTTTAACGCCTAACAGACCCTACCACGTTCAATGGTTGATCACCAGAAAATGCAACTACCGCTGCCGAGGATGCAATGTCTGGCGCGAGCAAGATTCTAGAGAACTCTCAACCGAAGAGATAAAACAGGGGCTCGACGTTCTCCGAGAACTAGGAGTGGTCGAAGTTGTGCTTTCTGGAGGAAACCCTCTACTAAGGGAAGACGCTGGCGAAATCATAAGATACGCTTCCCAATTCTTCATCACAACCGTCTACGACAACGGCAGCATGGCCACTGAAAAGATTGATGCTCTTCGCCACGCCGACTTCGTAGCAATATCCATCGACAGTCTAGACCCGGAAAAAAACGATTACATAAGAGGAGTTAAAGGAGCATGGCGCAAGACGATTTCAGCAGTCGAGAAACTTCACAATGAAGGCATCGCTGTAAGCGTCTCGCCAACAATTTCGCAGTTTAACCTCCATGAGATTCTCGACTTTACAAACTATTTTACCCAAAGAGAAATCCCGATATGGTATTGCCTCTACTCATACGACACTTGCGAGCAGACACAGCTTTTCGCGATAGGTAAGAGAGTGGATGAATTCGCAATTGCAGACACCGAAAAAATGGTTGAAGTCTGCAACTCATTAATCAAACTAAAGAAAAAGAACAGTAAAATACTAATGACAACCAAAATTTTGAGGGCTATAAGAGACCTTTACAGAAACGGCAAACGAAATTGGCAGTGCCGAGCTCTCAGAAACTTCTTCGTGATCGATCACCTCGGAAGAGTCGCCGCATGCCACCTCCACAACCCCATTACCTCCATTCATAATCTACCGAAACTTTGGAACAGCAACGAATTCGATGAGCTACGCAGAAAATACAGCCAGTGCACCCAATGCACTTACATGTGCTACATATTCTACTCTCTTCACGGAAGCATTCTCGGCAACGTCCAAATCGCCCAGGAACAATGGAAAAACGCAAAACTTCTATTCAAAAAGGAGAAAACTAGGTTTCCAAGTTCGGCAAAGCCGCAATTATCTGCGAAACCTTGCTGACCAAAGCCTGATCAAACTTCATGTCCTCCGTTTTCTCAAGCGAAGCTATCCGCAACTGCTCCTCTAACAGAATGCTGCAATCATCAATCCGCCGAGGCCCTGCGTCCCCTGGTTTCTTAAGCTCAAGGAGGGCGGGCAAAAGCATGATGAAGAAGAATGCTCCAAATGCGATGACAATAAAGGTCTGAAATTCTTCAAGAGCCATGCTGGTCTTTCGAATATTACGTCTTAGTTTATAATATAACTTTTTCCATCGCCAAAGTGAATAGTTTTTGCACCAGCTTCTCTGTTTTCTTCCGAAAACCTTTACCAGACACAAATCAGCAAATGCTTTCGTGCAGATCGCAACGTTATAGAGAAATGTAAACAACAGAAGCGGCATCAGCCACAGAGCTCTACTTCTGCCATCCAAGTACGTGCCTATGCCGACTTCAAAAAAAGGAGCAAAGTTACCAGCAAAACTATAAAACGACATTAAAATGAAAAACCACAAGGCGCTTATCCATTGCGAAGATCCAGAGAAGAAAAGTAAGACCCCGATAATCCATGAGAAAAGCACTAGAAGAGGCATGAAATACACGTTAAGCAATAATATTCCATCTACTTTTTCCCTCAAGGTTAATTTCTTGTTTTTCAGCACTGGCACGCTGTGCTTTAATGCTGCTGCCATATGACCTTCAGCCCATCTCCGTCTCTGCCGCCAGTAGGCGCGCCAGCTTTCAACTGCTTCCTCATAACATTCGGCGTTATTTACGTAACGGACTTTGTAGCCTGCCAAATAGGCTCTGAAAGTTAAATCTGTGTCCTCAGTTAATGCTGACTCGTCCCAGCCGCCTATCTGATCCAGCAGACCTTTTCTAACTGCACCCACTGTGCCTCCGAACTGCGGAATAAGCCTAAGGATTTGCCGAGCATACTGATTAACTCTGTAGCCGCCTATCCTTTCCAGCGCTACAAGTCTTGTTACAATGTTCTTAGGCTCATTCAGCACGGTTACACGTCCTTGAACTACGCCTACCTTAGGGTCTAAGAACTCGTTCAAGAGTCTTTCAAGAATGTCACGCTGCGGGTAATAGTCTGCATCAAAACACACAACGATCTCACCATTCACATGCCTAAGCGCCGCGTTCAGCGCTGAGGCTTTTCCACGCCCAGACTCCTCTGGGCTACGATGTATAACTTTGAGGCGACCGTTTGCTTTGGCAAAATACTCCATAATTGTCCCTGTGCTGTCTGATGAACCGTCATCGACAGCAATGATCTCTACTCTCTCTTTAGGGTAGGTAAGCTCATTTATTCTTTGAAGAAGTCTACCAATGACTCGTTCTTCGTTGCGTGCTGGAATAACAATTGACACGAAATGCGGGTACAATGTACGGTTGGTGCCGTTTAGCTCTTTTCGGCGCCATGAACTTCTAAGAGCCGTAAGTGTAAAAACAAAGTGGCGAACGAGATACGCAAAAATCACGGCACTCAATAATATGAACAGTACCTCCAAAATGAACGTTATCAAACATTACCCTTCTCGCTGAACCCCAGAACGCGCCATGAAGGACAGGCTTAAAGACCAGTAAGACACAACCCAAAGAAGATTCATAAAAGGACATAACAAGATCTGGAGCGTATCGGGCACTATTCCGAG
>JAGTQT010000028.1 GCA_018396615.1 Candidatus Bathyarchaeota archaeon | reverse complement strand
TTTGCCATGCATCCTGTTTCTGATCGAAGTCAGGCATGCCGCTGGGGGCATAGTCAGTAAAGTTTTCTTTCCAGTACATTTGGTGTAGCTGGGTAACTGTTCCATCAATTGCAGTGTGGGTGATTGGGAGCTGGTTGGAATCATAGAGCATTGTGTCTGAGAAATGTAGTTGGCTGACTCCTGGGCTTATACAGTGAAACGTAATGTATGCGAGAATTCCGTCTCCACTTACTCCTGGAGGAATCAAAAGCGAACACCCCATGTGCAAGTTGTCTGGTTGGGGATCTGTCGCAAAAACGGTTGGCCCATGCATTCTGAGGAATGGCCCTTCAGTAGCACTCACATACTGGATTTGCAAGGGATTAAAGAATACTCTGAGGTCCCACATGTAAAGGTCTATAACTTCGCGGATTCTTACCTCGACGGTAAACTCGGAGCAAACATTTACTTTGGTTTCCGGCGGGTTTATGAATAGTGTAGTTGGTTGCGAAAAACTTGGTTTAACGAAAGCGGATGAAGCTAATAGTATGCTAATCAAGAGGGATATTGCTACTGTTTTCCTGTTTGCTTGACGCATTCTCCTTTCTCCTTTACTGTTAGATCTTGGAAGAGCATGATAGCATGCGGGTACAAATAAATTAAACCCGTCAAAGAATATGCTAGCCGATACTCTCCCAACTCTAGCATATCACCATTAGTAATTAATAAAATTTACCCATAAATGATATAGAAGAAATTTCTGCCTTATTGCCAAAGCAAACATATACACACACTATTTATAGAACGCTACGAAGACACACCTTGGAGAGAAAACTTGACAACCCAAAGCGGTGTTCATGAAAAAGGAAAAATAACTCTCCTAGATGCAATTGAAAACTCTCGAAAAAGAAAAAATTTCAGCAAAGCCGGGGCAGTCGCCACATTTACCGGAGTAGTCAGAGGAGAGGCAACGGGTAAGAAAAAAGTTCAAAAATTGACACTTGAAGCCTACGAAGAAAAAGCAAACGAGACGCTAAAAAAGATCTGCAGAGATTTGATGAAAAAGCCTGGCATAGTTGATGTGCAGATACACCATTTACTTGGCGATTTTGCAGTAGGTGAAGATGTGGTCTATGTCATAGTGGCGGGTTCTCATCGAAAACAGGTTTTCGCAGTGCTAGAGGAAGCAGTAGAAAGGTATAAAGTCGAAGCACCTATTTTCAAAAAAGAACATGTTTTAACACGAAAAGGCGAAATAAAAGGGCACTGGGTTGCCGAAGAGAAAGGAGGCTAGCTAAATTCGCCTTATTCCACGGAGATTTCGTCTTTCAACCCACGTTCTGGATACAGGAAGACATGGGCTTTTTCGGGGGGGAAACTAACGAATACTTGTTCTCCAACCTTAAGCCATTTCTCAGTCATGGATGGCTTCACAATCACGACTAAATCCTGATTTATCAGCTTGACCTCGTATCTTATTGTTGTCCCTTCAAAGGTTGTACGCTCAACAACGCCGGGTATCACGTTTTCTTCTTCTTTTTTCTCTTTTTCGACAGAAAAAATTTCAGGTCTCACGGCTAAAACGACTTTTTGCCCGCTGTTGATGTTGTTTCTTTTTGCGTGAACTTTTACGTTTTTGCGCAGTTCCACCAGCATTCCTTCATTGTCCGAGTTTAGAGCGTAGCCTTCAAGAAAATTGGATTCACCGATGAAGTGCGCAACAAAAATGCTTGCAGGCTCCATGTATAATTCGTTGGGAGTTCCAACCTGAATTATCTTCCCCTTTCGCATGACAGCGATTCTGTCAGAAATAGCCATGGCTTCAGACTGATCGTGAGTAACATGTATCGCTGTCAACTCCAAGTCCTTCGCCATCCGCCGTATCTCATATCTAAGGTCAGCTCTCACTTTAGCATCCAGTTGCCCAAGGGGTTCGTCTAAAAGAAGCAGTTTGGCTCCTGCCGCCAGCGCCCGTGCGACAGCTATTCGCTGCATCATTCCTCCGCTCAGCTCATTTGGAAACGCGTCCAAGCGTTCATGCAGCTTAACCATCTCTAGAACCTCGTGCCCAATAGTTTCCGCTTTGACCATGTCGAATCCTTTCACTCTAGGTCCGTAGGTTACGTTGTTCCAAGCGTTCATATGTGGAAAGAGAGCAAATGTTTGGAACACAAAGCCTATATCCCTTTCTTCTGGGGGAACATCGTTGACAAGCCTATTCCCAATGTAGATCTCACCTTGGTCAGGACGAATGAGACCAGCGATAAGCCTTAGTAGCGTGGTCTTGCCGCAGCCGCTGGGACCTAGCAACGAAAAGTATTCATGCTCTTTAATGTGGAGGCTTACGTTATCCAGAGCGACGACTTTTCCGAACCTTTTCGAAACGTTGACTACGCGTACATCAGGCATAAGCAGGTCCTCCGAGGTTTTGGCTGCAAACACGCTTTAAGCTGGTTAAGTTGATGCTGTGTGATAGCATACTAATATCTTCCTTTTTCTCTGATTGCCAGTCTTAATGCTAAAAGTATCAGGAAAGAAAAAAACATCAGAAAACCGCTGCCTAGACCTCTTTGTGATGCAGTAAACTGGGAAGGATGCGTCACCCAGTCTACAAGAACCACAGGTGCTGTTTTAAGAGTAGAAACCACTGCAATAGTTGCTCCTGTCTCGCTTACGCTTCGTGTGAAAACCATAATTGCGCCGGAAAGTATTGAGTATTTGGTTAATGGCAGAACAATCGTTTTGAAAACAATTAGCGGCTTTGCCCCAAGTGTTCTGGAGGCATCTTCCATGTCTATGCTGATTCTCTCCACGGCAGCAGACATCGACTTGACAAAATACGGGTATGTTATTGCTAAGTGCGCAAAAATCAGCAGCAACATCTCGGGAGCAAATGCGACGGTTTCTTTCCAAAAACCACGAAGCGACACACCCAACGCTATAGAAGGAACAACAAGCGGAACATTAACCAACAGATCCAGCACGGCGGAAAAGAGGGAGCCCAATCTTTTCCGCGCAATAAGAATAGCCATCGGTAACCCTATCAAAACATTAAGCAAAGTAACTACGCCCGCAAGAATATATGAGAGCGCGAGACTCTGCCAATATTCGCCCCATATGCCACTGCCTGAAACGGACTCGGCAAAAGTGTCTGTTAAAATAGCGCTAAAGGCTGTACGTGCTACGAATAGGGATGGAACAAGCACAATCAAAAAGAAGACTAAGAGGGTAACTATGTTTCTTGAGAGACATGCCTTTGTATAGCTTAGTTTCCCTTCGACTGCAGGGTAGATCTTTTTTACAGGGAGCTTCAGTTTTGGACCAACAATCCTAATTACTAAGAATATCAGCAAAGCCACAATAATCAGCATGAAACTGGTAAATACGGTAGCGCCATCATACTCGGCTTGCGTGATTGCCCCTTGGCTTAGGCTTTCCTTCATATGCTGTATAAACACTGGTCCATTCTCAAAAGCTCCTGCGACAATAAACGTTGCTCCTGTTTCAGAAATCGATCGAGCAAACGCAAGGATGAACGCGGCTATTAGTGACGGCTTGATAACTGAGAAGGTGACGGTTCTCGCAGCTACAAATGGGGGAGCACCCAAAGTCCTAGCTGCATTCTCGTACTCTCGTTTATAGTCTAAAAGCGCCCCAACAACAACTCTGACAATAACCGGATACGAAAACGTGAAGTGAAGAAGCATAATAAGAAGCCAGCCTGGAGAAACGATTGATGATTCAAAAAGAGAAGACAATCCCTCTGGAAGACTCCAAAACAGCAACAAAGAGTAGCCGAGCACTGAGGTGGGCACGATAAAAGGGATGTCTGCCAAGGTGTCCACGATTTTAATCCACTTTGACTTGCTTCTAGCTATAACCCATGCCAAAGGTATTCCAGCAATAACGCCAAGCGCCGAGACGAGAAGAGCTATCGTAAACGAGTTTTGCACAGCAATTAGCGAACGAGACAAAAGGTCACGACGGCCCAAAACATAAGCTATTGACCCCCACTTGAGCGCTATACCAAGTATAGGGGGCAAAATAATCAGGGCGAAGAGCACGATCACGGCGGTCAAGTACATACCGTACTTGGCTGATCTTTTAGATGAAAGATTACCTAATGCGCCAATAGCTCCTTGTTTTGGCAAGGGTTCTTCGCCTGTTTCGCTCAGCAGTGTTTACGGTAGTCTTTCCACTTTCCTTTTTCTTAGCTGATAAGTCTTCTCTTTAGAAACATTTCTTTGAAAGGATACCGTAATGCTCTTTCGAGTTCTTTGCTCCATGCCTACTAAGACCCCAGACGCGGAAAAAGCTGGGGTACTGAGTCTTCGTGTATTCATAGAACTGTAAACGACGCTGTGATACATGGCTTGGCGGTTAGCAATTGAGAAGGGTTATAAGCAATCGCGAAAAACAATTGGAACGGAGACCAAAAATGGAAAAAAGAAGCTACGCATGGTTCGAAAGACGGCGAAGAACAAAAGCCCTAGACCTAGCACAAGAGCAAATATCAAAAGCCTTGGACACCGTGACCCTGCTTCACCAAGCAACTAAAAGTGTGCTTGAAGGAAAAAAGAAAGAAGCCAAACAGCAGATCGAGAATCTATTTAAGGCTGAAGAAGAAGTAGACAGGTTGCGGATGGAAGTTTTCAAAGAACTTACAAAAGGAGCTGCGTTGTTTGCCGAATACCGCGAGGACCTACTTCACTTGGTAAAGAGGCTTGACACGTTAGCGGACCATGTTAAAGATGCCGCAAGGTGTATGGAGATGCTGTCTGATACGCGGCTTCCGACGGAGCTAAGTGAAAGTGTAGTGTTTATGACGGGAACCCTTGTAGAATGCGCTCAGGCGCTGCGAAACAGCATAGAGAAGCTTGCAACGAACCCTTCGGAGGCTGCTCAAAGCGCGAGAAAAGTCGACGAGATCGAGCACAAACTCGACATAGCCTATCTCGAGACTAAAGCATCATTCATTAAGCATGGAGAAAAAATAAACTGTGGTGCCATGGTGATCTACGACGATCTTATCGAGTTCATAGAACAGGCAGCAGACATGTGCGCTGACACAGCGGACTACATTGTAATACTGGCAAGCCGAGAATAACGCTGAAACGTGGTTCAATGATTATCGCCCAGATCTCTGATGTTCACTGTGGTCCGATGTTTTCAAAGGAAAAGCTGGCAGCAGCCACGAAAGAGATTAACCAGCTATCTCCGGACATCGTTCTTATTACAGGCGATCTCACCGAAAACGGATTGGTTTCCGAATTTAGACAGGCAGCTAGAGAGCTTAAGAAAATCCGGTCAGAAAAGAAAATCTACGTTAGCGGAAACCACGACTACCGATCAACGGGCTACTTGCTATTCAAAGAGTATTTTCCCTTTACGCAAGTAACTGAGACTGAGGACGCTGCCATAATCGTTCTAAGCTCGGCAAGACCGGATCGAGATGACGGTGAAGTTGGAAACAGGCAGAACCTCTGGCTTGAACGTACACTCCAGCAATATAAGGACAGAGTCAAAGTCGTGGCTATACATCACCATGTGGTCCCTGTTCCAGACACAGGTGCAGACCAAATCACGGTTATAGATGCGGGAGACGTTCTCAGAAGCCTTGTGAAATCAAAGGCGGATCTTGTTCTCTGTGGACACAGGCATAGACCTTGGAGATGGAGATTCGAAGGCATAGAAGTGGTTCATGCGGGAAGCGTCTCATGCGAAAAACTGCGAGGTTTCTTCTGCAATTCATACAACGTAATAAAAATCGAGGGAAAAAAGGTTGAAGCTAGACTCAAAATTGTCGGTGGGGAAACCGTGGATTTCGGCGAAATTGTAAAGCGTAGAGAGGTGCTTCAAGCGTCGGACATCTCCATGTATAGCGACTCGCTGGCACGGTAAAACTATAGGTATTCGATGACCTAATAAAATCACAAGAATACTTTGAGCCAGATATGCGACCACTCTTTTAGAGAAAACTGCACTTACTATGCGACGTGAATGCAAGTAGGGGCAGCGTTAGGGCCAAACTGATCTTGTGTGAGCATTCTACTGTTTTTTCTATTTTCTGCACATTTTGATTTCAAGAAAGAGATCTAAGATTTATTAGCGAAACGCCTGCATCAAATAGTCTTCGTGGCGTACAATGAAAGGAAGGCTTGTCTCCGCTTTGTGGCTATGTTTGCTATGTTCTCTTGGTGTTGTCGCCCTCGCAATGGCCATATATGGTCAGACGACGCCATGGAGGTTTCTGCTAGCGCTATATCCTTTGTTGGTGGTGCTTTTCGGAGTAGCTTTACTTAGACAAAGCGGCCTTGTTATGGCGTTTGCCGGTTTAATACTTGTCATAGCGCTGGCGGCTTTACAGTTTGGGACTCCTCTAGAGGTAGCTTTAGGAGCCGCGGTGCTCGGGTTTATAAAAAGCTTCGGAATCTCTGTTTCCGTGGCTGCAACTATGCTCATGATTTTTCTAATGCGGGATACAGGCGCACTGGCAACTGTATCAAAAGTCATCAAGCAACAGTTGGCCGGCAACGAGATTCAAGCTCTATATGTCGGAGTAGGCTTTGGCTCTTTCCTAACATCCCTAGGCGTAGTTACACCTGCCTTGTTCCCGCCTTTGCTGGTTACGATGGGTTTCTCTCCGATAGCTGCCATCGCCGTGGCCGTCCTTGGTTATAATGCTACAACAAGCTTTGCCTTGCTCTCTATTCCAATAACTCTTCCCGCACAGGTAGGCGCAGACTTGGGCATAACAATCAGTCCGATCGAGTTTGCTTTCAAGATTTCAATTTTTCTTCCAGTAGTCTCGGTGGGTTTAGCTTTCGCGATGCTGTGGCTGATCGGAGGCAAAGAATCGATGCGTAGAGGAGTGGTCCCGGCGATTGTTTCTGGTTTAACTTTGAGTCTGGCATGTTTAGGGATGGTAGCGCTTAACTTTTTCAGTGGTGTAGAGTATGTTCCACTGAGAATTGTCGGAATCCTTGCAGGCTTATGTGCGATGCTTTCACTTCACATCTGTCAAAGAGTAAAGCCAGCGCCTTCTCTGCACAAAGATAGCAACTATCCTTCGAGGAAGGAGGCTTTTCGCGCCTTCTCGCCGTGGATTATCTTAACAATCTTGGCAGCAGTCATCAGCATTCCACGGGTAGGAGGTTGGCTGTCTAACATTCTTGGAAGTTTTGAGGTGGTTTCTGTATTTGCAAATATGCGGGAAGACTTGAATGTTCTTTCACAGATCTACACTTGGATTTTTGTTACCGTACTAATTTCTTTGATAACGCTTAAGCCCTCGAAGAAACAGGCAAAAAACGCGTTTACTTTCTGGCTAAAAAGGTTCCCTGGCGCCTTCTTAACATATAGCCTCTATTTTTCTGTGTCATATGTTATGGCTTTTTCTGCGATGGAGATTAGTAACGGCGTTTTAGTTCCATCAAGCCTTTACAACAGTCTGAATATGAATGTCATTCTGGGAGCCACTTTGGCCACAGTCTTCGGAGCGGGATATGTTTTTGTTGCCGCTTCTCTCGGCTTGTTTGGTGCAATAGTGGGCGGGTCTGAGGCAAGTTCGAACGTGCTTTTTCTTAAAATTCAGAAAACTGCAGCTCAAGATGTTGGGCTTAGTGACACTGGGTTTATGACTGTTTATGGAGGCCATGCAGTTGCAGGTGGCATAGCGAGTGCTGTGACTCCAGCCAAAATTAACAATGCGGTGGCTACAATAGACGAGAGTCGTGAAACTGAGTCGCTTGTTATGCGAAGGCATCTGCTGATTGCAGTTCTCCTTACGATCGTCACAGGCATACTTACCGGAGTCTTCGTTAATATTGGAATCTAAATGCCTGAAAGCAACTCAAGCATTGAAAGCACTGTTTAAAATGAATAAAAAGAATGGTGAGTTCCAAACAACTTGATCAAAGGTTCAGGAAAAAATCTGAGCGCCTCGCCTTACAGATCGAGATCGCAGTCGCTAGTAACGTAGCTGCCAGAAACAGCGGCAGAATGAAGGGTAATTGGAACTCTGGAATAGCCTCTGTACCTCTGATCTCTATTCTATGAGAGCTGTGGCTGTACTCGATGTGAAAGAGATAGTGCGTGGCATTCTGCGTCTGTGTGTAGTCTGTTCCATTGTAAAGCATAACGCTGTCCTTATACACGATCATCACGCCCCAAAGCAAGTCTTTTGGAACTAGGATATCACAGAAACCGCTAGTGCCCGTCTGGCCTGTAACATTAAAGTTTATCGTTTTGGTCATCTCGTTGAACTGAAACTCTGTCACGGAAGAGTTGCTGTCAACATCTACATACCGCCCGTAAGACTCGAAGCTTCTAGTGATCGCTCTGGTTGGAACAACCCGTGGATAGTGATCGATGTTGTTGCTGTTCTCGGTGACGTTCAATTGATTGTCCCAAAATCCATCACTTCCAGTGATGTTCTGTGCCGGACCTGATAAATTATCAACGTCAACGTAAAAATCCCATAGTTACCGCCATCAGGATATCCGTTGTCCCATGCGTTCGGCAACGTGGAAACCAGCCAAAGACTGCTTTCAACTATGTTGTTTCTGTAGATGCAGTTGTTGGTTGTGTAACCCTCGAAACGGATGCCGCGGAGATTTGATATTATGTTGTTCTCAGTAATATTGTTGTTCTGAGAATTAACGAGACATACCGCATCTACGTTGTTGAACCTAATTTCATTTCCAACTATCAGGCCGTCAGTATGTTCGTCCAAAACAACAGCACCATATTTCCACCCTCCAGAATATGTTGCCCATTGAATGTCGTTTTCAGAAACAATGTTCCCAGCTGAATAATGCAGATAAACAGCCGCTGTCTGACAGTAGCGCATATAGTTGCCTGAAATCACGTTGTTTGAACCTTGGTGCAGATAAATATTGATTCCATAACTGCTTGCAAACCCATTCGCAGTCATATTATTCCCAGAAATCGTGATACCGCTTGAGCTAAGCACCTCAATTCCTCTGTTCAAGCTCCCCACAATCATGTTCTGCGAAATCGTGATCCCGGAACACCATCTGAGCGTAACTCCGACATCATTGGTATCCAGCACGTTAAATCTAACCGTAGAATTCGTTACAGCGACCAATCCAACTCCCTGCCTCTCATGAACCACATTTGCATACTCCACAGTGATCCCGGAACAGCTAACAAGAAAAATAAACCCAGCACTGCTAGGCACAGTCTTGTCGTGCTGATCCACCCAGTAGCAGACTGATCGTCCATTAACAGTGTTCGAGGAGTCAACATTATTCATGAAGTCTGAAACACTTAAACCACCGTAAAGAGAGATGCCGTACTCATTACCAGTCAGGGTATTTGCGCTGAGCAAGTTGCCAGAAGAAAGCCACAAGCCATCACTACAAGAAGTTATCGTATTTCCCGAAAGAGTGTTACCGCCAGAACTCAAGACTATTCCTTTTCTATGCTGCGCCACAATGTTGCCCGCAAGGGTCACGTTCACCGAGGACGCAACGACAATTCCCGATCCTTCCGAATAGAAGGTTTTCGTAACATTATTGTTCTGGATCATAGTATTCGTGCTGCTCTGGTGTTCAATGCCCACGTAATTGTTCCAAGTGATGTTATTTCCACTAATGACATTGTCTCGTGACTCTGCAGCGATGTCAACGCCATATCCGTCGTTTCCATTTATCTCATTCTGAGAAATCACGTTTCGCGATGAGCCATAAAGTCGAACACCGTAGTAGTTGTTGAATATATTATTGTTGCTCACTAAGCAATCGGTTGTGGAATACAGTAAAACTCCGTAATACGACTTGGACAAATCTAAATTCTGAACCGTTATGTGGTCACAACTGATCAACATAACAGTTGACGCGTCAGTGGGAACTGCCTTGCTAGTTTGGTTGACCCAGTAGTATATTGGTTTGCTTTGAATTGTGTTCGAAGAATCAATGTCTTGAATGAAGTGCAACACATTGCCTTCTTGCCCTTCCACAACGAGACCGTGCGGATTAACCGTCTCGGTGTCACTAAAGATGCTATTGTTTCGGAGCGTATTCCCCGTAGACCACATAAGCGCAATGCCTCGCCAATTGTTTGCCACAGTATTCCCAATCAGAGAGTTACCGTCTGAGGACGCAATTGCTATGCCGGTATGGGTGCCACCATGCACAACTCTCGTAACTTCGTTCCATGCAATGCTGTTCCCAGAAGAGCTGCTGAGAGCGATGCCGGCTTCGGTGTAGTCTATAATGCGATTTTCGCTGATGGTGCAACCTGAGGATTCGGAGACAGATATGCCGTAAGAACCGTTTTCACTCATATTGTTTCTAAAAAGTGTAATGTTCTTGCAGTTGGAGAGATATATACTGACGCTAAAACTTTGGAAATGCATGTTTCTGACTGTGATGTTGCCTCTTCCCATTAGCGTTATTCCCGTCGAGTAGCCTTGAAGTCGAAAGCCTTGTCCATCAAGTGTCATATTGTCTCTCTCAATTATGATCCCGTCAGAATCGCTCACAATGTTTCCAGTCAAAGTGTAATAGCTACCTGTCCGCTGAATCAGCGGTGTCGAAGGGTCAACACTTCCATCGGCTCTTATGAAGAATGGCCCTTCCGCTTTCACCAATCCCATGTTCATGGACAATGATGAAGCAGAATGAAGAACAATTAATGCAACGAGTAATAACATGAATCTTCTGTTGATGTTCATGCCCAGCAGATTCTCTTTAGAGTTTTTTTATGCCTTGCGGAATACCCTTCTCAGTTTGACGGTGACACATGCCCAATTGATTAAAGAGACGACTTTAAATGTTCAATTTGCGCGTGAAAGTGGTATCTCTACTGTACCATCTTCTAAACTCGAGATAAAATAACTCAACCGCAAAGATCGTGAGCCGAAGGTTAAAAATAAAGCTCAGTTTAAACGCTCAAGCTTTAAGTTAGGGTTAAGGAAATAAATAGCTGAGATAAAGAGTAATTATGGAATTTTTAAATGTTTATGAGGACGCTAAACGCGCAGAAGCATACTCAAAACTAGAGTTCCCAGGCACTTACTATCTGGCCTACAGGGATTTGCCTAAAATTATATCTAGGCATGTTAAAGGAAGAAGGGCGATAGACTTTGGATGCGGCACGGGACGCTCCACGCGTTTTCTAAAGAAACTCGGCTTTGACGTTATCGGCGTCGACATAGCTGAAGACATGGTGAAAAAGGCAAGAGAACTGGATCCAGAGGGCGACTACCGCGTCATTAAAGAGGCTGATTTCTGCCAGTTTGCTCGCGGAGCTTTTGATCTTGTGCTGTCGGTTTTCACGTTTGATAACGTGCCTACGATGGAAAGGAAAGTTCAGAATTTCAAGGGACTTGGAATGCTGCTGAAAGACTGTGGGAGAATTGTAAACGTAGTGTCCTCACCTAAGATATACACGCATGAATGGGCTTCGTTTTCCACCAAAGATTTCCCAGAGAACAAGCATGCAAAAAGCGGCGACAAAGTTAGAATTGTGCAAACCGACATTGAAGACAAAAGACCTGTTGTGGATGTTGTCTGGACGGATAGGTCTTACAGAGAAACCTTCAAGAGAGGAGGGCTGGAAGTAGTTAGAACTTACAGACCGTTGGCAAAAGAGAGCGAGCCATACAAATGGGTTAACGAGACAAAAATCGCGCCTTGGGTTATTTACGTATTAAAAAGAAAACTGCGAAAAATGAAAAAAGATGCAGTGGAATAAAAATTGAAGCCGCAGATTTAATGAAGACTAAGAGGAAGCTATTTTGGAAAAAGCAAACTTTGTTTTATGGTGCATTTTAAGGCGTTTTAGGTCTTATGCGATTTTGTATAGCACGATGAGCGAAAAACAGTCCGAAGACAAAAAATAGGATAGACAAGACCGAGAATGCTCCGTTTTGAAAACCCGTCCAGAAAACATCTGAGTGGGTAGGAAAATTCGTTGTGAAAAGGTGCCAAGCAATAACTATACTTGAAATAATAAGCACCGTTGAAGCGATGCTACATATCAGTACAGTTAACGAGCTTGCCAACTTGATTTTTGTCAAGCGTTTTTCACTAGTCTACAATGGATAATCTGAAGAAATAAACATTATCAAGAGCTATTTTTGCTGATACTCCCATTTAGTGATCGTTTTTGCAGCATATGTACGAAACACTATTCTGTCCAGAACAGCTGTTTGTTCAAAGTCTTGGATGCTTGAAGCGATCCGTTCTTTACTCGTCTAATCAATGCTGCTCTAACATTCTCTTGTTTGCCTTCGGTCTCCAATCCTTTATCTTTAAATGCTTTCATCACGTCACTAATGGTTCTTTTGTGAGGCAGTTTAAAGTACCCGTCATCTATTAATTCGGCTAACGCCCTGTTGGCTCGTCCTCCCCATGTCTGAGGCCCTTTAGGTCGCGATTTCCTTAATGCTTGCAGTCCCTTTGCTACTTCTTCTTTCAGCCTTTCGAAGGATTCACCAGTGATTCTGATTTTCTTCAAATCTCCGATTCCTAACCTTCTTCTAACCGCTTCTTGTATTATAGAAGCCTTTTCAGGCTCAATACCTGCGAGGGCTAGACCCACTGTCTCTACAGCCACAGAATCTCTGCTTATTAGGACGATGTCGGTCATTGTTTTGGATTTGTCCCCATCTGGTCCTATGTGGGGATCGCTGCTTGCTCCATAGCGCAAATAAGTACCATCCAAAACGGCGAGATCTATTCCGCCAATAGCTTCATACATGTCAAGGAGAGCAGGCTCCAGTTTTCTATGAAATCTCGCCTTTTTCGCATCAGGTATCAGGCCAAGCAGGTTTTTCAGAATGCTTCCTCTTTCATATTTGCGCAGAATGTGTGTGCTCACAAATATGTTGGGCTTAAACAATAGATGAGATAAGCCTATCTCTTCGTCAGCAACTTTGACTTTCTTCAAATTGTTATCTTCAGACAAGTTAAAGGGAACAACACGTTCATTAAACAGTTCCTTCCAGATCTGGAGACGTTCCGAGCCTTTTCCGATGTAGTTGTCAGACTCTACGATATAGATTTTTGGGGCTTTTGTGAAGCTATCAATTATAGCCTTAAGAACTTCAACAGAAGTGTGATTCTGTGCCTTATGATTAAAGACGCCAACCTTGATGACTACAGACCTCTCTGAAGAGTTTAGATCTTCGATTGAGCCTATTTGCTTCAAGGCTTCTCTGAAAGAATCAGCGTTTCTACCTAAGCGCGCAACAGCAACATGCCCAGCCAAACCAAAACCTCACCATCTTAATCTGGAATCGCTTACTCATATACGTTGGCATTCGATTCTGTTTCTTCCCTGATTGATCAAGCTTTTTGGATATACTGTTACCTTTCGGTTGATGCAAATGAGTGCACAACGTTTTGTTCGAACTTCAACATACAAAGCTTTATGTTCAAAATTAGAACCTCCCATTCCCATTAGGAGACAGTAACAAAGTATTTACCGAAACTTTGAAAAACATGTTCGATGGCGGGATTCAAAAGTCAAGTTTTTTAGACGCTTTCGGAAAAAAGATTCGGAGAATGCGTTATGAACGAGATCATAAGGGTTATAAAAAGTAGACGAAGCATCAGAAAGTTCAAGACAAGTCAGATTCCTGAACCGCTACTAAACGAAATATTAGAGTGCGCCTTGCTTGCACCTAACGCTCGCAACCAGCAGAAATGGCACTTCACAGTGATCCAAAACAAGGGAATGCTTAGCAGAATAGTTAACATTCTGAAAGAAAACATGATAAATTCAGGAATAGAATTTCTAGCCGAGAGGGCGAAAAACCCAGACTTCAATCCTTTCGGAAATGCTCCCACGATCATTTTGGTTACAGCAGACAAGACAGCTCGTTTCGCCGAAATTGACTGTGCTTTAGCTGCTGAAAATATGTTGATAGCTGCTGAATCGCTGGGTTTAGGCTCATGCATAATGGCTTCGACTGAATTTCTTTTCGCGTCGGAAAAGGGCAGGGAACTGAAAAGGGAGTTAGGTGTTCCAGAGGGATACGAGCATGTTTGCGTAATAACGCTAGGATACAAGGATGAAACTCCGTTAGAAAAACCGAGAAGAAAAGACGTGATCAACTATGTAAAATGAGCTTAGTCTGCAAAACAGACGAAAAATTTTCCGAAAGAATTCTTTGTTTTTATGCGTGAAGTAGCTTTTAGCCTTGTTTCTTGCGCGCGATGTATATGTCGGCTTCTATCATCTTGCCGTCTCTAAAGAAGTGGTGAGTAAAATAGATGTTTCCTTCGTTATCTAGGGATGGCTCGCCGGCGAATTGTGAAATTATGAGTTCTGGTTCCTGCCATGTTCCATTAACTTTTTTCGATCGGTAAATGGCGGGGCTTCCTTGATAAGTCCGTGTGAACCAGAGCTCGTTTTCATCCTGCGTCAGAAAGGGCCAGCCTTCATTCCCATCCGTATTAACTGCTTCAATGTTTTCAGGTTTTTGCCATTCTCCATTTATTTGTCTCGTAACCCAAATATCTAATTCCCCTTTTCCGCCAGTTCTTGCTGAATGAAAGTACATTGCGTTTCCGTCAGCCGAGACGTGCATTTCACCCACTTCGTACTCCTCGTTAAGCTTGTCTCCTGCATACTGCCAGTCCATCCATTTTCCATTTTGGAACTTTGCAGTAAACAGGCGAACCCCAGTGTAGCCTTCTCGAGCAGAGGCAAACCACATTGTTGTGTCCTGAACAAATGCGGCGCCATCGAGCGCGAGTTTGCCAGGATCTTGCAGGAATACTCGTTCTGCAACGCTCCATGTGCCATTTTGTCTTGTTGAAACGTATATGCCTGTGACCTTGTCAAGAAGCTGTTTTTCTGGTGGAATGGAGGCATTCGGTGTGAAAAAGAAGTAAAGCGTGTTGCCATCGGGAACGATGAATGCGGAGTCTTCTGCTCCCGCGGTGTTTATCAGAGAGGACAAGGGGACAGGGTTCATCCACTCGCTCGAGTGAAGGATGGGAGGATAGGTGTCCGTTTCCGGAGTGACTTTGACTGCGCTTTGAGGTATTGCATTTTCTCGCGGTATTATCTCGTTCTGCTCTGGTGGCTTGCTGTACTGAAATGCAAGGATTGCTACGACTATGATGCATACTGCTATCAGACTGAGCAACAGTTTAGTTTTTGACTTCAAAACCAATGTTTTTCATCTTTTTTGGGCAAATACTTCTATGCGAGTGGCTATATGCTTTGCTGGTTGACAGTTCACGTCTAGGCGAAGCTAACAGCTGCGAAGGACCATCTGGACATTGCTCCAGCATGCTTTTTCCTTAGTACAAATTAAAGTGGGATGGGATTTGCACTTCCCACAGCGTGGAGAAATCGTCCGCAGAACCTCTCTTCTTCTAATAGCCTCTTTGATAGCTGCTAGCGCTTTTTCTTGGCGACTTAATCAATGTTTGCCTCAGCACAGTCTGTTACTCTGGAAGATGAGATTCATCGAAGATAGTTCTTCCAAGCAGGTGGGACCTTCACCCCACTTTACAGGCAAAACGCACATTAAAATATGCTTGGTGAGAGTTTGAACCTTCCGGGATACCAAAACGACTATAATGCGGCTGCATTTTATTATGATAGTGGAGTCTACTTCCTGTGCGGTGTTTAAATTGTGGAAAGTGCTGTGAAAAAACGAAGATGGAGCTTTCAAGCGAGGATGTCGAAAGATTAGAGGGAGCGGGCTATCACCGAGAAGAGTTTGCCGTTATAAAGGGTCGTGTGATTAGGCTTAGAAACG
>JAGTQT010000026.1:14809-15793 GCA_018396615.1 Candidatus Bathyarchaeota archaeon | reverse complement strand
GACCGCGAGAATCATGCCTATCGCTGCTGAAACCCAATCGCTATCAACACCGAAAAAGTCGCGAATTACCTGATTGGAAAGACGACCACTGTAAGCGACAAT
The DNA here is from genome assembly GCA_018396615.1 of Candidatus Bathyarchaeota archaeon. Lineage (GTDB taxonomy): Archaea > Thermoproteota > Bathyarchaeia > Bathyarchaeales > Bathycorpusculaceae > JAGTQT01. The sequence continues at coordinate 15,691 of JAGTQT010000026.1, read as the reverse complement.
AAAGTTCATACAGATTTTGCCAATCAACGCGGGGATAAGAGCTTTGATGACACTGTAGCGCATAACGCCTAGCGGTATGAAGATTAAATCGTCTGGTAATGGTAAAAGGGCAAAAGCAAAGATTACAACCCACCCAAACCTGTTGAAAGCCCTCGTTAGCACATCTATTTTTCTCTTGTACCTTTCGCTTATGGCTCTTCTTCCTCCTACTCCTAGCAGATACCCAGAGAACTCGCCTAGCGCAGAGCCTGCTCCGGCGGCAAGTGCGATTAAGAGGGGATCAAATGCCGTCATTCCTCCCAGAGTGAAAATAACTACTGTGTATGGAATGGGGAAGAAGATAGATAAGGCGCCGATGAAGGCTATTAGGAAGACGCCAAAGTAGCCATACTGAACTGAAAGCGCCTGCATCCAGTTAATTAGATCTTGGAACTGCAACCTGAAAGCTTTCTCCCTGCAATACTGTAATTGTGAGACTTAAAGAAGTTATCATGGCAAACGCCATGTTTAAATCAAACCAGACGTAGAAGGAATAAAAAGGGTTCTGAGGGAAGACAAGTTGCCAGCGAAAAAAGAACAAATCTGGATAGCGAGAGAACTCGCCAAATGCAGCGGATGTAGAAAATGCGAAATCGCATGCTCCCTCTTCCACGAAAAGTGCATTTGGCCGGAAAGCTCGCGCATACGCGTTTTTATGCTGGTCCCAGGCGCCGAGTTCCCTCACTTCTGTGCTCAATGTGAAGATTACCCATGTGTGAAGGCATGTCCTTTTAACGCGCTGTCTGTGAGCAGCAAAACCGGAGCAGTTCTCGTGAACAAGGAAAAGTGTACAGCATGCGGAAAATGCATAATGGCTTGTCCAGGCAGAGTTCCCCATATGCA
>JAGTQT010000026.1:14651-14802 GCA_018396615.1 Candidatus Bathyarchaeota archaeon | reverse complement strand
TAATGGTAACCCGCAATGTGTAAAAGTATGTCGAGAAGGCGGATGGAACGTTCTTAAGACTGTTCCTAGAAGAAACGTGACTTATGCGCTTTATGCTCGCAAACCAGAAGAGATCGCGCGACACCTAGCAGTCAAGTTCTATGGTGAAAAA
>JAGTQT010000026.1:11070-14617 GCA_018396615.1 Candidatus Bathyarchaeota archaeon | reverse complement strand
AAAATTTCTTGAAATTGATCTTACAACCCATAAAATAGGGGAGACAAAGTTCAGCGATGAAATCCTAAGAGATTACATGGGTGGAAGAGGACTGGCAGCAAAAATCCTCTGGGACAGGTTGGGCCGCAACTGGAAGCATGTGGACCCGCTTGGTCCAGAAAACATTCTTTTGCTCTTGGCCGGCCCGCTTACCGGATATTTTCCAGGAGGCAGAGTCTGTGTTTCTGGAAAGTCTCCGCAGAGTAATGGTGTGATAGGGTCAACGGTTGGCGGCGAGTTCGGAGTCGAGTTGCGGTGTGCTGGATACGATGGCTTGATAATAACCGGTCAATCAGAAAAGCCTGTGTACCTTTTTATTAAAGACTCTGAGGCTGAAATTCGCGATGCTGGCCACGTTTGGGGCAAAGACGCGAAGCAAACCTTTGCCATGTTAACGAGAGAGTGTCGAGGCCTTCTTAAGGAGAGGTTTCCGCTTTATGGTGAATGGAAAGAGCCCGCACTTGTCTATATTGGCCCTGCTGGAGAAAACATGGTTAGAACGGCGGTTGTTGCCGCGAAGTGGACTCATGCGGCTGGCTATGGCGGATATGGCGCTGTTATGGGTTCAAAGAAGCTTAAGGCGGTGGCTGTCAAGGGTACTGGACCGTTACCGGAAGCAGCCGACATCAGGAAAGTCGAGAAACTTGTAGATGAACTGTGTGAAAGCGTTTATGAACATGAGCTCTGGCGACGCTGGGGAACAGGCTCCGGCGGCTACGAAGTGGGTGCACGACCAAGCTCTGAGCCCGTGAGAAACTGGCAGGACGAGTGGCATGACGAGAAAAGCTTCGGAGTTGACCAGTTTGAGAACAGGGTCTGGGTAAAGCAGTGCTGGAGCGATTTCGGCTGCCCAACGAACTGCCTAAAAATTTCGGTAGTTAAGTCAGGAAAATTCAAAGGAGCAATAACCGATAACCCAGACTATGAGCTTCAAGCATACCTCGGCCCTAACCTAGGCGTCTTTTCGCCAGAAGAAAACGTGTTTTTGGCATCTGTGATCGATGATTTGGGTCTTTGCGGGATTCAGACAGGTAACGTCATGGGCTTCGCGGCAGAACTGTATCAGAGGGGAATCTTAACAGAAAAAGACTTGGGCGGCATCAAGCTTACCTGGGGTGACGCTGAAGCTTTTGCAGCCTTAGCTCGAAAGATCGCCTACAGAGAGGGGCTAGGTAACCTGCTTGCGGAAGGAACTTACCGTGCGGCTTTGAAAATCGGAGAAAAGAAGAAACTGGATTTGCTACAGTATGCTGTGCAGTCTAAGGGTGTGGGAATAGGCGCTCACGGGATTCGCAGTCGGAAAGACTATCCAGAAATAATTGCGTATGCGTGCTCAGTTCAAGCTGGAGATCACACGTCAACAGCAAGCCTTCCGATAGATGGAGGAGGAAGCGAACTGATGGAAATCTTCAACGACTCAGCAGTCTACTGTAACTTTAACAGTTTCGGCATCCGCCGCAATATTAGATTCGAGTTCTATACGGCTGTGACAGGCGTGGGGCTCACGCAGAAGGATTGGTGCATGAAGAAGGCTATAAAAACCCTGCAGTTGCAGAGAGCCATGCTTCTGCTAGGCGGGCCTGATGTGCAATGGACACCGGAAAACCACGATGACAATCCACCTCGATTCTATGAGCCGCTGCCTTCGGGGCCATACAAGGGCAAAGGCGTTGACAGAAAAGAGGTGCAAGAGGAAGTGCGCAGATATTACAAGGCTGCTGGCTGGGACAGAAATGGGATACCGAAGTCAGATATGCTTCGTAGACTGGGACTTGGAGACGTTGGCAAGGCTCTTGAAAAACTGCGCTGTTGAGAATGGTTAACAGAATCTATGATGCCAATACTTAAATAATGAAACTTCCACAATCACTATCCATCAGACATTAAGGTTGTGAAAGATTTGGCTGAGCAGAAAAAATGGGCTGAGAAGCTTAGCGCCCAATGCGGAGTGGACGCAAAAACCTTAGAGTCCGCTTTGGAGGAGCTTAGCGAAAGCTGCTATGGTGACGCTGCAACCTCGAAGAAAGTCATAGAAGAGCTCACGTTGAGCTGCCACATGAACGCGGAAGACCTGAGGAAGTTCATAAAGGATGTTTCGAAGAGTTGCCCCATGGATGCGAAGAAGCTGCAGCAAGAAGTTGCTCAGGCAGGCGGACAAAAAGAACGGGCATTCCAAGCAATAGGCAGAGTTACAAAGAGACCTATCTAACCTTCCCCCTCTTCTCATTTTTAGAAAACCTGTTCTATAGACGGCTTGTGCTGTTTTCAAATACCCGTGATGTGTCAAGCTGGTTACACTTTTAACGGATAGAGCAAGACTTATACTATGTCTCTTCGTTTAATTTTCAGTGAAGCGCCGAGTGGAGTTACCACTTTATGAGACTTAGAAAGTTGCCACTGTTTCTGCTGATTTTAGATTTGGTGGCAGTGGTGTTAGCTGGTGTGCTCTTCTCCTTATTTAGGTACTTTAAATCAGTAGAGCTTTTCTTGATGCTGATTATATTCGTGGTAGTCATCTACATCGTCTCTTTAGTACTTCACATTTATTTTATAAATACAAGATTTTTCCAAGGCAACGTGTTTAGGAATTGGACTAGAATGCACTGGGTGGAGTTCTTTTTGATACTTGTTGTAGCTACGCCGCTGATTTATTTCTTGACTCGCATTACTTCGTCATATGGTTTTTTCGTGCATCTCGCCAGTGATGTTTTGGTTTGGCTTCTGCTACTAGTTATCGCTCTCATGTTCTTAATGAGAAGAGAAAGAGCTGAAACGGTGTTGCGCTAGCCAGATCTTTTAGGCATTTAGATTATGTGTAGTTCTTTTCCGATTTTTTTGAACTTTTCAATAGCGAAATCCAAGTCTTCTCGGGTTAAGGCAGCATTCATTATGGTTCGTATGCGCGCTTTGTCCCGTGCAACCATCGGATAAACGATGGGTAATGCGAATACGCCTTCCTCAAACAGTCTTGTACTCAGCTTCTTGGCTACTCCGCTTTCGCCTACGATCACAGGAGTTATAGGTGTCTCACTGTTTCCTATGTTGAATCCTAGATCTTTCATGGCTTTCTTAAAGTAGCGCGTGTGGTCCCAGAGAGTTTTGACGTGTTGGGGTTCGGTTTCCAGAACGTCTATTGCAGCTATGCAGGCTGCTGCAACGGCAGGCGGGTGCGAGCCGCTTAAAAGCCATGTTCTAGACTTGTTGTAGGCAAAGTTCACCAAGTCGCGAGAGCCTGAAACGTGTCCTCCCACCACTCCGAAAGCCTTAGAGAAGGTGCCCATCTCCACGTGTACTTTGTCGCGTCCAAGCTTGAAGTGGGAAACAATTCCTCTTCCTCCCTCGCCGAGCACTCCTTCGCCATGGGCGTCGTCAACATAGACCATGGCTCCGTGTTCAGCGCCAAGCTTTGCTATGCCATCTAATGGTGCAATATCACCGTCCATTGAAAAAACGCCGTCGGTGATTATCAAGATCCTTCTGTAAGGCGGGTTGTGCTTTTCTGCTTCTT
>JAGTQT010000026.1:0-11041 GCA_018396615.1 Candidatus Bathyarchaeota archaeon | reverse complement strand
GAATGCTTGTAGACAGCTCGTTCAGCATGTGATAGTCTGACGCCGTCGATGATGCTTCCGTGGTTGAGTTCATCGCTGATTATCAGGTCTCCCTTGCCTGCCAGTTGTGGGATTAATCCGGCGTTGGCGGCGAAACCTGTTTGATAGACCAGAGATGCTTCGGCGTGTTTGAATTTGGCTAGGCGCTTTTCAAGCTCTATGTGTATGTCCATTGTGCCGGCGATGGGGCGAACTGAGCCGGAGCCGGCGCCGTGTGTTTGCACTGCTTTGATGGCGGCTTCCTTCAGTTTGGGATGGTTGCTTAAGCCTAGGTAGTTGTTGGAGCAGAACATTAAAACTTTCTTGCCGTCAACCATGCACCATGGCGTGCTGGGACCTTGCAGAATGCGAAGTTTCCAGTCAAGCTCGTTTTTCACGAGATCCTCGAACTCTTCACGTAGAAACGCTGTTGAGCTACGCATCTTGTTAACCTCTGTCGCTTTCTAGAGAACATTTCACTCTCTTAAACTCTTTTCTCGACAGTTTGTTCAAACTTTGTTAGCCAATTACAGACAATGCTTTGGATTATCAATCAATACAGCAAGGAGGAGAGAACTTGCCAAACATGAAGTCGTAGTCGCTTACCGAAGGACGCCCTGATGGATTGTTGAGTGTACAACCTTACTGAAACCACGAGATATCAAGTCATACATAAGAAGCAAGAAGAGCTTCCCTTTTTGATGGAAGTTCCATCAGGTATGCGTCGAAAACAATAGAGACTTGGACACGCCGATTCGCTGGCGACCGCCCTTCTGATCTATACGTACTGGTTGACGAAACTGTCGTTGATGCAACGAGAACCCCAAGAAACAGCTGACACTAAAGTCACGACGCAAGCCTTCAGAGAAAGCTATGGCACCAAAAAATACACTTCTGCATATCACAAATAAGTACTATAGTAGGATGTTCTTGAAAAGCAGGGCTTCAAAAACACAGGTAGAGTAAGCAGATGTTTCTTTTATAGACGGCAGTTGCATAGGTGAAATATCACAAGCTTGCCTCGGTTTCTCACTGTTGATACGAGTTCTGGAAACAGGAAAGAAAAACGAGAGCCGGTCAAATCGGAAAGGGTTTCCGATTATGGCCATTGATCTTAAATATGAAATATGCTGTTCTGCTGTGTGGGATTGACTGCAGGAACTTTAGAGACAGAATTTGCGCTGGGGTCAGATCTATGCGTTTTTCGTCATCCAAGAGAAGCTTAAACGTTGTATAGCCAAGTTTATTGTGATAGGCGTACACAAGTGGACACAAGTGCCATGATTCCTCTTTGTCAATAGCGTAGAGCTTCACTTGATCTATGTGGCTGGTGAAATTGTCGAGTTCTCGTAGCTGAAGCTTGTAGAGATGGTTATCGGGGGTCAAAATGGTTCGTATACGGTGCTGAAGTGTTACATCTGATTCTGCATGGACATTTAGTATGCTTTCTTCGACAAAGCTTTTCCCGTTCTAAGTAAACAGTGTTGGGCACAGACCATGACCAGGAGGAGGCGGCCACAAAAGAGGTGTGTCAGGCGGAAGTCGAGCTCTTGGGTAGGGATAGAAATGTATGCTTGGAGAGTAGTAAAGCGCGGTAACATTACTGTAAATCGCTCCTCCCCATCCGAGAGTGTGATCCCAATAGGAATTAAGTCCGTCTGTTGAATACGCAAAAGTCACATCTGTCCATGTGACTTCGCTTGTTTTGATAAAACGAGGACAACTCAAATATGAATGCCAACCAACGCGCCCAATATTATACTTACTCCATGCGCCAAAAAACTGCAGAAACTTCACAGTATTAGGAAGAGGTAGAGGTCCCCACGCTCTACCACAGATGCCTGTCATAAAATAATGACATGCAGTTTCGTTTGGAATGTATTGCTTAAGAAGCCAAGTCGTTCCATCCGCTTTTACGTAATAATCCAATGTTGTTTCTGTCCATTGCATGGTTAGAGTAACAGTAGAATTTATTGTGAGACCTGGGACAATTCCGGTCCAGCTGTAGATGGATTTTGCATATCCCGGCAAGCAGTTTACCCATTCGTGTCCTTCAAAAACTTCTGCATAGACCTGTGGTTGTGACATCTGTGGAGTCAATAAAAGATCAAAAATATATCCCCAGTCGATCGCATTGCATCCCCCATGCACGCTGTCCGGTCCTTGCGCAGCAATTCCAGCAGTCAACCAATTATCGTGTTGAATCACAGATTTGTTTGTTCCCTTAAACGAGACAGTTACGCTTACTGCGCTTGCGCGACCTACTGTTTGATTGCCTAAGAGATAATCCGTTGTCATATAACATCCCACATAAGGCTGACTGTGTTGGTTTCCATCGACCCAAGATTCAAGCAGTGATTCACAATCCATGACTAATGGACTATCGAGCCCTTTCACCGAAAAAGGGAACGAAGATGTAAGCAAGTAAAGAACCAATGTTAGACACAGAATGGAGTTCTTGTGTGCTACCATGGCTAATCCAATGAATTATCTTGACGTCTAGATTATAAGGTTTTTTGACTGCTACGCACACCTATCTGCGTTTTGCTTATTCCTCAATCCAAAGACCCACAAGTAGATGGATAATCATTAGACCCACAAAAGAAGGTTTAATACTTGCGACCAAACATAAAATATTAGTTTCGTGGTGTACCATGCGTTACATCGAGGTTGGAGCATTCATATCGTCACTTGTATTTATATCATCTTTCTTTACCATATGGTCTATAGATTCATCTTGGCATCTTGTTGCTATACTTGAGGAAAATCCTTTACATTACATTGACTATGTTAGAAACACATTAATTTTTTCAATTTTTCCCCAAGCACTAGGGCTTGTTTTTTTCACAGTTGGATACAAGAAACAATCAATTCGATCGACCAGAAACCTTCATAAGTGGGCTCTTGCGATCATGGGTGGAGTTTTTCTTTCTTGGGGTGCTCTTTTGCTTTTCCTACTGTACAACGCATATGATCACAGTACTGCAGCTGCAAGCTATTTGGGCGTCCAAGGAATTGGTAATCTTATTCTAACAATTTATGTGATAGCATGGTTGGCTTGTGCCCTTTGGATGGTCACAGGCATTCTTCTTGCGTATTTTTCAATTGTTAAGGATCGAGGCTTTGGTCAAAACGTAACCAGCAGTTAACTGTCTATCGGATTTCCATATGAAAATTACTATTGGTAATTTCTAGAGCTTACCTTCCCCGTGGCGTTTTGACAGTTTCTCAATCATGTCCCTTGTCATATCAGCTAGATCATAATCGGGCTTCCAACCCCATTCTTTGCGGGCTAGGCTGTCGTCAATCGACATAGGCCACGAATCTGCAATGGCTTGTCTAAAGTCAGGTTTATAGTCGCATCTGAAGTCTGGAACATACTTCTTGATTTCAGCAACCAATTCTCCAGCAGAAAAGCTCATTCCAGCCACGTTGTAGCTGTCGTGACGTTTAACCCGCGAAGGCTCTGCCTCCATTAAGTCTATTGTGGCTTTGATGCAGTCAGGCATATACATCATAGGCAACACAGTATCCTCCCTCACAAAACACGTATAGCGCCTTTTCTTTATGGCTTCATAAAAGATTTCAACAGCATAATCAGTTGTTCCTCCACCCGGCAAAACCTCGCTACTTATTATTCCCGGATACCGCAGGCTTCGGACGTCTACACCGAAGCGGATGAAGTAGTAGTTGCACAGTAGCTCCCCTGCAACCTTTGTGATGCCATACATTGTATGAGGCAGCAGCACGGTTTCTTGAGGCGTGCTGATTCTAGGTGTCGTGGGACCGAAGACCGCGATCGAGCTTGGCCAGAAGAGTCTAGCGAGTTTCTGTTCCCGCGCGATTTCAAGGATGTTGTAAAGGCTGCCCATGTTGACGTTCCAAGCTTGCTGCGGGTTTTTTTCGCCGGTTGCGGATAGAATAGCTGCCAGATGATATATGGTGTCAATTTCATATTTCTTAACAAGTTTCTCGGCGCTTGCCTTGTCTGTAAGATCCGCGGTTTCATATGGTCCGGAACTAAGCAGGGTTTCGCTTGGCTGTTTACGGTGGCCAACGGCGACGACGTTGTCGCGTCCATATTTTCTTCTTAACGCGATTGTTAATTCCGAGCCTATCTGCCCTGTGGCTCCGGTTACGAGGATTCTCTTCATGACTTTATCGCTCATTTTTTCTTCCTCAGCTACTGCGAAACGAGTTCAAGCATTGAAGATATAAGAATTTAGGGACAAGACTACGGTTTCAAGCATTTTTTCAGCCTTCTTTGCGAGAGAACTGGCGGAATCTTTTATAGCAAACCTGCTGAGTCTTGTCATTGAATGGCTTATGAAAGTAGGTTTCGTTGTTAACCCCGTGGCTGGGATGGGCGGGAAAGTTGGGTTAAAGGGAACGGATAACGTTCTGAAAGAGGCGTTGAAGCGCGGTGCTGAGCCGGTCTCGCCCAGAAGAGCTAGTGAGTTTCTGAAAACGCTGAATGACCGTGGGGCGCTTGACCGGGTGGAGATCTGGACCTGCCCTAAAGTGATGGGTGAAGACGAAGCAAAGCAAGCAGATGTCTCAGTTAACATTCTGCCGATGAAAATCCGGGAAAAAACGACCGCTGAAGACACAAAAGCCGCTGCGAGATTACTGAAAGAAGCTGGTGTGGGTCTCATAGTCTTTGTCGGCGGCGACGGCACAGCCAGAGACATTTATGACGCGCTCCAGGGCTCTATCAATGTTCCAGTTTTGGGCGTTCCAGCAGGCGTAAAAATGTATAGCGGGGTATTTGCAGTCAGCCCCAGCGACGCCGCGGACATTGTCCAAGCCTTTATAGAAGGAGAAGCAGAGACAGCCGCACTAGAGGTCATGGACGCAGATGAAGACGCAATTCGAAGCGACACGTTTTCAGTTAGGCTCTATGGTTACCTAGAAACACCGTTCTTGCCTATGCGGATTCAAGGAAGCAAACAGCTAAGCTCCGAGACTGTTGAGGAAAAAGAAAGTCAGCTTGCAATTGCCCGCTTTATAATCGAGGAAATGCACCCTGAAGACACTTACATCCTCGGTCCAGGCACAACAATCAAGGCTATTGCCGAGTTGCTCGGCGTAGAGAAAACATTGCTGGGCGTAGACATCTACCAAAAGGGCAAAGTTGTCCTTGACGTTAACGAGAAAGAAATCTTAGAAGGTGTCAAAGACTGGGAAAAGACGTGGGTTATCCTTTCACCTATCGGTCGCCAAGGGATTCTTTTAGGGAGAGGCAATCAGCAAATAAGCCCTAAAATAGTTAAAAACGTAGGCAGAAGCCGAATAATGGTTGCAGCGACGAAGAACAAGCTTCAAAGCATCGAAGGAAACGTTTTCAGAGTGGATACTGGTGATGCTGAGGCGGATAGCCTGCTTAAAGGCTACCTACGAGTGGTTACGGATTATAGAGAATGGCGGCTGGTGGAAGTCAAATAGAACCTAAATCATGTAATTTTATGCTCCAAACTTGCTTGTTTTGCCGAGCAGGTTCATGAGGATGGGCATCAAATCTACTCCTCTTATACGATGAAGCCCGCCTCCAGCGCATGATCGCTCATCATATTCTTTAACGGAGTCACGTCTCACACTTGGCCCGGTTATTGCAATGGGAACGGGGTCGCCTTCGTGGTTTCCCGTAGCCGAGGAAGTGGTGTGGTCAGCTGTCACAGCCAGATAGACAGAATTCAAGTCAACGTGTTCAATGAGATAGTTCAGCATGTTGTCGAGTTTTTCGATTGCTTCAGCTTTCTGTTTGGCTTTGCTGTCATGGCTTGCAACGTCTGTGGCTTTTATATGTAGGAGCACAAAATCGTTGCTTCGCAATGCTTGAACTGTGGCACGTGCTTTGGCAAGATAATCAGTCTGCAATGTTCCAGTAGCGCCTTGCACGTCAATGGTCTTCATTCCAACTGCTCTGCATACGCCTCTAACAAGCGGGGTTGCAGCTACGCATGAGGTTTTTATTCCATAGATATGTGCAAGAGATTTCACGTTTGGCAATGTTCCCGCACCACGGCAAAGAATCATGTTTGCAGGCGGCAAACCACGTTTGACTCTTTCCCTGTTAACGGGGTGGCTGGTTAGACATTTGTGAAACTCGCGCGTTAGAGTGTTAACGATTCTTGCGGTAAGCTTGGCTTCAGGGCTATCGTCTAATGGTTTAGCATCCATGACTTTTTCCCCAGTTGTTCCCGGGTCCGAGTCGCTTATGTTTGCGGACAGTCTGGGTCCACGGATCACTAGGACGGCGCGGTGCTGGATTGTGCTTTTGAAAAGGAATCTTGCATTTGGGGTTTTTAGTTTGACTTGGCTCAAGCTTTCCGCAAGTTTTTGCGAGTCTCTGTTTTCAATTCTTCCGGCGCGTCTATCTAAAACTGTTTGGTTTTGGTTGACCGTAGCGAAGTTGCATCTAAACGCCACGTCACCCGGCAGAACCTTCACATTCGAGCCTAATGCTTCAAGGGCGCCTCTTCCGGAGTAGGTCTTCACCGCGTCATAGCCAAGCAATGCAAGCGTTGCGGTGTCGCTTCCTGGAGGGATGCCTGGCGCTATGGGGTCAAGTATTCCGCAGATTCCTGTTTCGGCTATGCGGTTTAATGTGGGTTTTCGGGCAAACTCGAGTGGGGTTTTCCAGTCGAGTTCTTTCACTGGTCTGTCAGCCATTCCGTCTGCGATAACAAGAACTGCCTTCAAGCTTGGCACATCCTCTTCTCCGAGGTGAGGGCGTGAATTATTCAATTTAGACTGCAGAGGTTAAAAACACTTGTGCAGCATGATAGAAAGCTAGAAACAATCAGCTTTCGGCACTAGTAAGAGATTTTAGTCTAGTCAAAGCATAACTTGACAGATAAAGGCAAGAAGAATGGCGCAAAAACAGCTAGCAGACTTCTGCGAAACCAGCGAAAAGCACCAAGTGGAGAAGAGAACAGTAGCGGAAACTCCATTGCCTTCACAAAGCATCAATGAAAAACGCCCTCGTTCTTTCCCGCCGCTTGCACCTCGAAACCTGCCAAATGCCTACTTTGTGTCCGCAACCTATGACGGTCAAGCGGGGAAGGTGATGATCAAACTTTACGAGCCAGAATCAGGGCAAATCTTCTTCTGGTACGATAATACTGGGCATCTGCCTTACTGCTTAACTAACCTTTCTCCATACGAGCTGGAAAAAATCAGCCGTGTAATCCAGCATCCAAGCTTCGTGCGGTTTGAGCTTGTTGAAAAACTTGACCCGCTCCAAGACAGGGAAATTCAAGTTACCAAAATAGTTACAAAAGATCCATTAGCGATTGGAGGTCGCCCCACAGGCTGTATTCGAGACATAATTCCAGAGGGCTTTCCAAAAGTCGCCGACGTGTCAATCACACCAGAGGAAATTAAAGTATGGGAATCCAAAATCAAGTACTACCAGTCCTACATCTACGATAGACAGCTGCTGCCTGGCATGCTCTACGAAGTCAAGGAAGGCGATCTTACCCCTAAAAGCCTCGGCAACATCGAAAAAACCGTTGAGCAGATCAACGCAGTGTTCACTGATGCCTCTGAAGAGGAGCTAGAGTTCGCTAGAGAATGGGCAAGGCTTCTGGAGTATCCGGCACCTACTTTTCGTCGGGTCGCTCTGGACATCGAAGTTCTTGCGCCGATTCCGACAAGGGTGCCTGACCCGCGGGAGGCAGAATACCCCGTTATCTGTGTTTCTTTCTACGCTTCAGATGGGTTGAAACAGGTTCTGCTTCTGAAACGTGACATCCGCGAAGGGACGAGGCATCTTCCAGCAGATGTTCGATGTCAATACTGCGAAACAGAAGAAGAATTGATAAGAGAAGTCTTTGATCTTCTGTGGGCGTACCCGTTTGTCATAACATTTAATGGCGACGATTTTGACCTTCGATATCTTGCCCACAGAGCGGAAAGGCTCGGCATCAAAAGAAGCGAAATCCCAATTGAGGTGGGTAAGCGGACGTGTATGCTTGCCTACGGTGTGCACATTGATCTCTACAAGTTCTTCTATAATCGCTCCATTCAGTTCTATGCTTTTAGCAACCGTTACCGCGACGTGACACTTGACGACGTAGGTAGAGCTCTGATCGGAACCGAGAAGATCAGGCTGGAGAAGCCTTTCAGTGAACTAGCCTACAGTGAACTGGCTGAGTACTGTTTCAGAGATGCTGAAATTACTTTTAAGCTGACAAGCTTCGACGACGAGTTGACCATGAAACTTATTCTGGTTCTCTCAAGAATCAGCAGCATGCCCATGGAAGATGTGAGCCGCCAAGGAGTTTCACGCTGGATACGCAACTTCATGCACCGCGAGCACCGGAGACGAAACATGCTGATCCCTAATGCAGAGGACATACTTGCCAAAAAAGGAAAAACAGCAACCAAAGCCATAATCAAAGGGAAAAAATACAAAGGTGCAATAGTCGTCGAACCCGTAGCGGGTGTACACTTCAACGTGGCAGTCATGGACTTTCCAAGCCTGTACCCGTCAATAATTAAGGTATGGAACCTCGGCTACCAGTCGATACTTTGCCAGCACCCTGAATGCCAAACAAACCTGATCCCTGACACACCTCACTGGGTTTGCACAAAGAAGCGAGCGCAAGAAAGCCTGCTGATCGGTTCGCTTCGAGACCTGCGTGTACAATGGTATAAGGCGAAATCTAAAGACAAGGCTTTACCTGCAGAAATGCGGAGCTGGTATAACATCATCCAAGGTGCACTCAAAGTGATTCTTAATGCAAGCTACGGCGTCTTCGGGGCAGAAAGCTTCGATCTCTACTGTCCGCCTGTAGCCGAAGGAACAGCCGCAGTGGCTAGGCACTCTTTGATGCAGATACTTAATAAGGCTAAGGCGATTGGCATTCAGGTGCTTTACGGCGATACAGACAGTCTCTTTCTCAAAAATCCTTCTAGGCAGCAGATTGAGGAACTGGCGCATTGGACAGAGAACGAGCTGAAAATGAGCTTAGACGTGGATAAGGTCTACCGTTACGCAGTTTTTAGCCAGCGAAAGAAAAACTACCTCGGCGTTCTGGAAGATGGGGCAGTGGACGTGAAAGGCTTGACTGGCAAAAAACGGCACATACCCGTTTTTATCAAGAAATCGTTTGACCGAATGAAAGAACGGTTGGCAAAAGTCAAGACGCCTGCAGACTTCGAGAACGCCAAAAAGGACATAGCGGAAATCGTACGTGACTGCTACATGAAGCTAAAAAGAAGAGAATGGGAAAGCATGAGCGACCTAGCCTTCAACGTAGTTCTAGGCGAAGAACTGGACCACTACACAAAAACCACGCCACAGCACGTCAAAGCAGCAAAAATGCTGAAAGCAAACGGCCTCGACCTCAAAGCCGGAGACCTTATTAGCTTCGTCAAAGTCACCAAAGAACCTCATGTAAAACCAGTTGAACTAGCAACGAAAAATGAGATCGACGTTGAAAAGTACGTTGCCTACCTGCAGTCAACCTTTGATCAGGTTCTGGACGCGCTTGGCTTAGACTTCGAGGAAATAATCGGACTGACAAAACTGGAAAGGTTCATGTAAAGGCGTTGTCCGACATTTTTCCTATTTTATTCTGCATATTCTGTTGGATCTGGTATAGCCGCTTCTCTGAAAGCTTTTCTGCGGTTGATGCATGATTCGCATTTTCCACAATGCTTGTCCATGTCTAGGTAGCAGGACCATGTTAAATGGAAGGGGACGCCTAGTTTGGCGCCAAGCTTTATGACCTCTGCTTTCGTTAGTTTACTCAAAGGAGCTTTAATGCTTATGTTAGTGTCCGTTCCAAGTCTTGCGGCTTTTTCAAAAGCTTTGTAAAACTTTGTCCGGCAGTCTGGATAGAATGCTTCGTCTGAGCCCTGTGCGCCATACAGTATTTCGATGGCTCCTACTGAAATCGCATAAGCAACAGCCGCAGAGAGGAAGATAGCATTTCTGAAGGGAACTATAATGGGCTGGCTGAAATCTGAAGTCATCTTGATGTTTCGGTCACAGAGCGAAGTTACCCCGACGAACACGTCCTTGAGGGAACTGAGATCTATGACTTTTATCGGGATTCCAAGACTTTGAGATATCATGGTTGCATGTTTAACTTCCTTATCTGCTATCTGGCCATATCTAAAAGTCAAAGCATAGACCTCGTAGCCCCGCTTTTTTGCCCAATAAGCCACAGTCACTGAATCTGGTCCACCGCTGAGAACTACGATGCACTTTTTTTTTCTTGCTATAGCTATTCCCACCATCTAAATCTTGTATCAATAAACTTGAGTGTAAACGCTCCAAGAATGCATATAATTTGCTCGCTTATCATCAAATAAGGCAATGTCGCAAGCATCGGCGAACCAAACTGACTCAGCATCCAGCTTACGCTTATCGCTATCACTGTGGCGATGACTGCGCCAGCGACGAAATAGCTTTTCTTGAATTTCTTAGCCACAACAAAGCCGAGGACGCCTGCGATAAGGCTCATAATCGGCATGAAGACAAGCTCATATGGTCCTGCATATGGGCTGAAAATGTTGCCTACTGCTACGCCGAGAGCGTAGCCAAGGCTTAGAAACCATTTTCTAGCTATCATCGGTCTTATGGCTCCGGCTACTCTGAATTGCAGAGCATAGAAAGATATTGGAGCAAACGCGTAAACTAGCGAGGCATACAGGGCTGCAAAAACAGCCATCAATCCTACGTCTTTTGCAGATTTCACTCTTCTACCTCCTACTCCGGGGTTTGTTTTGGCGGAACGGGTGGAGGCCCACTCACCCGCCTAACGGTTCTCTGCAGATGATTTTTCAGCTATTAAACTTTGCTGAAACAGCCTTGTCAGCTTTTCGACTAGTAGGATAGGTTACTTTGCGGGAGCCGTGTTTTCAGCTGTTGCCGTGTTCTCGATGTTGGCTTGCACTGTAACGCCGTCGCTAGGTGCCTTTGCCGTTTCTTCTTCCATTTGGATTCCCTGCTTCTGGGGAGACAAGAGATCATGCGGTGGCGGAGGGGCATCTAGAACGGCTGAAAGAA
>JAGTQT010000029.1 GCA_018396615.1 Candidatus Bathyarchaeota archaeon | reverse complement strand
GCAGCAGAAAGAAGACGTGAAGATTTTGAAGCGTTTTGTCCAGCCGATGGAGAAAGCTTTGACTCTTCTTCCTCGGATTGTTATACGGGACTCAGCAGTTGACGCTGTCTGCCACGGCGCTGATTTAACGGCTCCAGGCGTGTTGTCGCTTGAAACCGGAATAAGCATCGGCTCGGTGGCTGTCATTTCCTCGTTAAAGGGAGAGGCTGTGGCTCTTGCAAGGGCAAGGGCTTCTTCGGAGCAGATTTTTCAGATGGTTCACGGCGTCGTCGCCAAAGTGGAGAGAGTGCTTATGCCGCGTGGCACCTATCCTAAAGGTTGGAGAAGTGGCAAGACCGCAAATGACCGCGAAAAGACATAGGGCAGAGCACTATTTCACTGCGCATCCTAAGTCAAAGCTCAGATTTGGGGTGCTTCAAGCAAGCTTTCACGGAAGACAGTTCAAGTTTATCACGGCTTCTGGAGTCTTCTCAAAGGAGCGCGTCGATGCCGGCACGAGGCTTCTTGTTGAGTCGATGGTTCTTCCTGCCAAGGGAAAGGTCTTGGACATTGGCTGTGGTTATGGCGCGGTCGGGATTGCTGCTGCTGTTTTCAATCCAGATCTAGATGTGGTTATGGTTGATCTGAATGATCGTGCAGTTAGGCTTGCAAGACGTAACGTTGAGCTTAACCGTGTCTGGAACGCTGAGGTGAGGCGCGGCTACCTGTATGAGCCTGTTGTAGACATGATGTTTGACTGTGTGCTGTCTAATCCGCCGGTTAGCGCTGGAATGGCGATTGTTGAGAGACTGATCGTTGACGCGCCACGGCACATGGCCAGTCAAGCCACGTTTCAGATGGTTGTGCGATCTAAGATTGGGGGAAAGCGTTTGCTTTCCATTTTTGAAAAAGCTTTTGGAAACGTTGAAGTGCTGGCCCGAG
The DNA here is from genome assembly GCA_018396615.1 of Candidatus Bathyarchaeota archaeon. GTDB lineage: Archaea > Thermoproteota > Bathyarchaeia > Bathyarchaeales > Bathycorpusculaceae > JAGTQT01. The sequence continues at coordinate 14,800 of JAGTQT010000029.1, read as the reverse complement.
GAAGCGGCTACCGCGTTTTGATTTCGCGGAAGCAGTAAGCCCTTAGTCGCCTGTAAGCTTGTCCACTAACCTCTTGACAAGAGGAACTACAAGTATGCTTACTGGCAGACCGACGGCTAAGCCTACGGCAAAGCCGCGTGGAAACCTCTCCCAGAAAACAGCGGTAAACCCTGAATTGATCAGCGTGATGGCAAGCGACATCGTGAAAGACATTGTTAAAGACATAAAAAACGCCAACAAAAGCAAAGAATACCTTTTAGATACTTTCACAGCAAGCCACCCTTACCATTTAGCAGGCATATACAAAGCATTAAGCTTTTTCTGCAGCCTTAGAAAACCTATAATAAACAACGCTTGAATATGAACGCTGTAAGCCGGGGTCTCCTAGCCAGGTAGGGAGCAAGCCTGGAGACGCCTAAGCATAGGCGCCTAACAGCTTGTGGCCTCTCGGGGCCGCGTGGGTTCAAATCCCACTCCCGGCGCTTTTCTTGCTCGTTTTTCTGCTCTGTTTATGCATTTTTTCTTTCTTAGTCGCTCGCTAACATTAAGATCATGGGGTCTGATGCAAGGAGTTAGGCTTAGAAATCGATCTAGTTCTTGGATTTTGCCTATGTTTAAAGTTCTAGGAATGTTTATTGTGCTTTGTTTGTCAGCAATTTTGGATGTTGATGTAACTTGTCGGAGTTACAGTAGTTATTTATTTTGTGTAGCTCTCTAGGATAAGTGGTGCTCATGGAAAGCGTCGTCGAGAAACTCCAGCGAATAGGGTTAACCGAATACGAGTCTAGGGCTTACTTGGCGTTGCTGAACACGCATCTTAGCACGGCGACGAAAGTTGCAGAACAGTCGGGTGTTCCAAGAACAAAGATCTACATGGTTCTTGAGTCTCTAGCCAGCAAGGGCTGGATTCGCATCTACTCTGGCGTTCCGCTTCTTTTTAAAGCCGCCGACCCTCGCAGTATCTTTGAGAGGATGAAGGAAGACTACGCCCAATTTCTGGAGTCTGTCAAGATGACGCTTGGAGAAGAGGTGAAAAACATGAAAGACAAGTTTGTGGTGAAACGATTTGATATCGGGTTGGAAAACCTGAAAGAAGAAATGAAGAAAGCGAAAACAATAGAGATCAACAATGCAACAGCGGACTTCATCAAAAAGGTCAGCGGCGCCTTTAGAGAAGACGCAATGGTCAAAGTTCTGCTGTTTCCGCAGCAGCCAAAACCCAACGTCAAAAACGTGCAGTTCAAGCACGCTGAAATAGGCATTGTCAGCGTTGTGAGGCAAAGAGAAGTACCGTCCATGTCCATACTCCTCGACGAAAGCCGAACATTCACAGCGTTCCAAGACCCCGTGGATCACAGATACATTATTGATGAGATGCTCTATGACGAATGCTCAAAATGCTTCTTCGAGTGGAGCAGCATAAGCTGGGGCGCCGCAGAACAGGAGGCATAAGCATGCCAATAATAGATGGACGATACGAAGCCAAGCTGTCTACAACCTATACAACTGTTGAAGAAGGAGTAGAAGCGATCAAGAGGAAACTTCAGAAATCAAGGCGAGTTAGGATAAGCAATGTCCCCATGGAACTGCTTGGTCAGTTGATGCCTTTGCTTAAGGAAAAGGACTTGAAGGTGATTCTGCCATTGGGCGAAAAGCCTAGCGACGAGCTTAAACAGCTTGGAGAAGTAGCTACAACCAAGGCGAAGCTCTATGTTGACTTCAAAGGGAAAGAAGCATTCAGCGGATCAGTCAGTTTCTCTGACATAATCTTCAATATCCTATGGCTTGACAACGAAATCTTTAACATATCAACCATGGAATACACGAAATGCGTCAAGTGCCTACTAGACACGTTTGAGGGCGGCTGGCGCTACTCTGAAAAATGGTAAACCACATAACTTCAGAGACAGCCAAAACAAAGAAACGCAGAAAAACATAACGCTTCACCTTTCTCCCCATTTCTTTCTAAGCGACAAGACTCAAACAGATAACTTTCACAGCCAACATCGCTGATTCAATCTCAACTCAACCTATATATAGGGGGGATAAACACTGCAAAAGAACAACCTCACAAGACAAAAAATGGAGCAAATTAGCAATTTTGTCACAGTAAAAGGCTTAAATCTACATCTGGTTTAAGATGACAAGGCAAATGTTCTCCCTGCCCTATTAGGTAACACATGCGTTCTGATCGCAACGTTAAACCATTTCGCTTAAACTAATTCACCCAGCCATTACCGAAATCAGATTTTGGCAGCCAACCATGTTTACCATTAATTATAATGCTTTTCCCATTAACAACATCAAAAAACGTGCCGCATCACGCCTAGGAGAAAGCAATCCGCGCTGATTATCCAAGAATAGGATAACAGTATTGTTGATTAGCAAGGCTTATATGGTTGAAGAACTTTTTGCATGTCACCGGCCTTCAACCAAAATCCCAAGTGTCGCATGCAGGGCACTACGGTTCTGGTGTCGTAAGGCTGATTTCCGAAACAAAGGACGAAAACATAACATGCCACGAAGGCTGCCTGAAAAGACAAGAAACGCTCCGAGAAAACCAAGACGATATGGAAGCCGGAAAAGGTTTCAATCTGGCAGACCGCTTTTCCGAATGGCACCCGTGAAAGAGAACCAAGAGATCGAAGTTGTCATAGATGATATTGGAAGCAGAGGCGACGGAATCGCCAAGATTCAGGGATTCCTCATTTTTGTTCCGAGATCCAAGATAGGTGAACGGGTTAGGGTTAGGATTCGCTCGGTTGGAGAAAAGTTTGCTCTTGCCGAGAGAATAGCTTAGCCGCTTCAAGCATATTTGTGCTAAACGTGTTTGGCTTCAAAGCATAATCTTGGTAGATTTTGCTGTTTGCGTTTTAGGTGTGGGTAAAGTTTATAAGAGTCGATTTCTATTAGATAAATGTCTAATTAAAATCGAATAAAACCAAATTAAGAGGCATGAAAAGCGTATGACCGAAGAAATCAAAGAAGAAATGAAACGACTCAGAGAAGAAATAGCCAACCTAAAAAACCAACTCCACGCAACCATCGGTGAAAAACACGAAAAAAGACGCGGACTACACATAGACATCGAAGCCCCGGGCCATGAATATGTCGAAGACATGATGCAGGGAATAGCTGAAGGAATCCATGGAGAACTTGAAAAAACGATATGCATAGGACCAGGTGGCATGCGAATAATCCGTAGAGGAAGACCTTGGAGAGAAGAAGAGGAAGATGCAGTTAACTTTCCCAAAATCGCGGAAGCAATGAGCGCCCTAGGACACGAACATCGCCTAAAGATTCTGCACGAACTCATGAACGGCGGAAAATACATCAACGACCTACAGCAGGCCCTTCCAGAAATCACCACAAGCACCCTTTCCAGCCACCTCAACGTTCTTGAAGAATCAGGATTCGTGGTGCAGGAAAAAGTCAGAGGACGCTACCTCATTACCCTACCCGGAAGAGCAGCATACAAGACAGCTAGGAAAATAACGAAACTTCTGGAAAGGCGGAATGAAGAATGATCTGGAATCATATTCATTTAGACAAAACCGTTCTAAAGACAAAAGACGAGGTTTCTCTGTGGCGGACAGAAAGAGGAATAGTTGAGGTCACCAAAGACACGCTTGCTATCCCAGTAAATTCCGGCGATAAAAGAAGAGGCTACGTTTTCCACGGGAAAGGCAAACTTCTCCTGGATGCAATAGTCGAGACTGAAGAAGGAGCAATCGGGAAGTCTGTTGAAAAAGCTTTGGATGAGCCATTTTTGGTGCTTGGAAACGCTGAGGATACCGCACAACATCTTGTCAGCGCAGATGAAAAAGACCTAAAAAACGTCGGCTACGGCAACCTTGATGAGTTTGCGTCAAAAGCCGAGGGCCTTCTTGAAAAATTTGCGAATGGAAGAAGAATGCACTTTGGCCACTGCTCGACTCCAAGCTACGGATTGTTCTTCGCCTTTCCTAATAAGGCTGGCAGATTAGATTTTCTTGCTGTCAAAGACCTCAAGGTATTCTACAAGGCCGCAGACATGATGTTCATGTCGAATGGAAGAAAGGCACTTCTAAAAAGTCCAGAGCATGTGATCTTAGCGCACCACAGCGGATTATGCATTATCGATCACTAGCTTATTCATCCTCTCCCCTCTCTTTTTTCCGCGTGACTTTCCATTTTAGCTGAAAACGGCGAAAGCCATGCTCTGTACTGAAGCTCAATTTGATTTAGGACAGGGTACACTAAAAACGTAGAAGAACGAGCGCCAAGCCCGTGACCAGAGGAGTAACAACGTTGTCGTTAAGTGGAAGAGGCAGGCTCTCCGTAATCATGGCAACTGCTGCTCCAATAATCGCCAACGGAACACTAAGCCAGAAAGCCCCACCTAAAAAGGCAAAAACAAAACCAAAGACTGAGCCTTCCAGAGTTTTCCCTTTATTGAACGGCAGAGTTCTCTGTCCGAAGATCTTGCCGAAAATTGAGGCTGCGCTGTCGCCTAGCGCAAAGATCGCTATCGCGCCATAGCTTGTGGAAGACGGGAATAGTAGTAGAGTTAGAAGGATGCCGAAGGCGAAAAATATGGGTGCTGTTGCAAACTCGAAGAGTTCAGGCTGCAAGGCAGCGGATTTGGTTACTGAAGATATTACAGGTAGGTTTTTTCTTTCCATTCTCGCCAACTCGGACATTACGAAAAGAAGGGTCACCGTGACAATCAGCAAAGCTGTGAATCGAATTCTGATGAAATAAGAGATAATGGGGATAAGAAAGCCGCATGCGTGGATAGCTTCTCTGCGGATTTCATTTTTTGAAAGAGAAGGCTTTCGTCGCTTCAGTTTGCCGCTTAACACCGGCATGATTTCCATCAAGTCTCCATTGACTACTCGGTCAGCTTTAATGCGAACCAGAAAGTCGGGATTGTAACCGATCTTTAGCGTTTCAGGAAGAAGAATCGGCGCATTATTTCGATCATCAGCGACCACGACACACTCGCTAGGAAGCGCACCTTCAAGCTCCAAAATCCTTCTTAGAACTGGCAGTTTGCCGCCATCCTCTAGGGCGTTACCCCAGATTTTGCCTGTAAGTCGCCCATTCTCTTCCTCAAACTCGAAGCCAAACGCATAGTCACCGCCAAGCCTATGAGCCAAGTCTTTAACCACTAGCGTGGGCAGACCTGAACTTATCAAGGCAATCTGCCAACCTTGCTGTTTAAGATTGGTAAAGAGGTTCTCAGCACTTGGCATCAAGGGCATCTGTCTAAAAATTTTCAGAAGATCTTCAACTCGGAAGCCTTTGAAAAGCTTGAAGACCCGTTGGAGAGCTGGCTTCAGCGAAATCAAGCCTACTTCATAGAGAAAGCCAAAGAAAATTATCTTCACGAAATCTGTAAAGCGGAGATTTCGCCCTAGCTCAAAGAAAAGGTAACGCTTTTTTGGCAGCAGCACTCCTTCAACATCGAAGACTATAAGTTTCCTTGCTTTCTGCACTTCTGCTTCCACTTTCCGCTGGCATCTATCTTGCAACGTTAACGTTTGAACTTTTCTAGCTATTTGCCTCAAATCGAAGTCTTTACCATGCCCATGTTTACAATACTTTTATAGCGCTTTACACATCCTAAAACTTGACAACAATGTTCAACAGCCAGAACTTCATAGACAATGCAGTCAAAGAGATACGAGAACAAGTAGACGGCATCGCAGTCGTCGGTGTCTCAGGAGGAGTAGACTCCACAACCGCAGCCGTCCTCGTAAACAAAGCTATTGGTGATAGGCTTAGATGCGTTCTCGTTGACACAGGCTACATGAGAAAAAACGAGATAGAGAACAACGCGCAGATGCTTAGAAAACTAGGTCTAAACGTCATAGTCGTAGACGCGAAAGCAAGGTTCTGGGAAAAACTCAAGGGCGTCGTAGAGCCTGAAAAGAAGAGAAAGATTATAGGTGAACAATTCATCCGAGTCTTCGAAGAAATAGCCCGAAAAGAAAACGCCAAATACTTCATTCAAGGAACGATTGCGCCTGACTGGATTGAAAGCGGCGGAGGACTACGAGACCGCATAAAATCCCACCACAACGTAGCAGGACTACCCGAAAAAATCGAGTTCAAAATAATCGAGCCCCTCAGAGATCTCTACAAAGACGAAGTAAGACTCGTTGGAAAAGCGCTTGGACTGCCTGAAGAGGTGTACGAGCGGCAACCGTTTCCGGGACCGGGGCTGGCTGTGCGCATTCTAGGAGAAGCTGATCCGGAGAAAGTGCGGATTGTGAGGGAGGCCTGCGCGATTGTTGAGGAGGAGATTGATAACGCTGTGAAAAAGGGAGAGATGAGTAAGCCTTGGCAGTACTTCGCTGTTTTGCTTCCCTGTAAGGCAGTAGGCGTTCACGGGGACGTTAGAGCTTACGGACATGTGGTTGTTGTTCGCGCTGTGGAAAGCATGGACGGCATGAGCGCAGCGTACTCCAAGGTTCCCCACTCTGTCTTGGAAAGAATATCTGTGAGAATCACGAATACCTTAAAGGACGATGTCAGCCGAGTTGTTTTTGACATAACCAATAAGCCGCCTGGGACGATTGAGTATGAGTGATGCTGTCAAGGTTTATGTTGTGGATAATGGTGGCCAGTGGACTCACCGAATTTGGCGGGTTTTGAGAGAAATTGGTTGTGAAACAAGGATCATCCCCAATGTGATGCCTGTTGACCAAATTCATGCTGATGGCTTGGTTCTAAGCGGTGGAGCGCCCCGCGTGGCTTGGGAGTCGCCAAAACTTGGTAGCTGCACGGACTACTTTGATCGTTTCAGTGGGCCTATTCTTGGGGAATGTGTTGGTATGCAGCTGATGGCTATTCATTTCGGAGGTAGTGCTGGTCCTGCTGAGGTTCCTGAGTTTGGGTTGGCAAGGATGCGGGTTTTGGAAGAAGATGAATTGTTTAGAGGACTGCCGAAGGAGTTTCTTGTGTGGGAGTCACATAACGATGAGGTGAAGCATGCGCCTGGTTTTGACGTGCTTGCAGCTTCGGAGAACTGCAAAATTCAGGCTATTAAGCATCGTGAAAAACCGTTGTATGGAGTTCAGTTTCATCCAGAAGTGAATAATACTGAGCATGGATACGAGATTCTTAGGAATTTTGTCGATGTTGTGGCTTGTAGGAAAAAGAGCTAAGCCTTTGGCTTGCCGTTGGCTATGAGTGTATCATGGTAAGCAGCATTTTGAAACGGGTTACTGCCTTTAGCGAGTGCGGTTCGCCTGCGGGCATGATGATGGCTTCACCCTCTTTTAGCAGGTATTTTCTGCCAGAGATTGTAATTTCAGCCTCTCCGTCAACGATTTGAACTAGGGCGTCGTATGGTGCGGTGTGTTCGCTTAGTCCTTGATGCTTGTCGAAGGCAAACAATGTCACTGTGCCTGCCTTTTTATCTATTAGTGTTTTGCTTACGATTGAAGCTTCTTGGTAGTTTACGGCTTCTTTTATTGGCATTGTTTGCAGGGTAAGCTTATCTTTGCCTGCTTTTTCTTTTTTGTTCATGAAACATGATTTTGGAGAGCTGGCTATTTAGACCTTTTCTCGCTAGGTTTACTTGGGCTCAAGTCTTCAGCTAAGTATTCAGAATTCACAATTGATTTATTTTTCAGAGTAGAAATGCAGAAAGGCGACTGAGATGCATAAGTCGAAACTAGAAACCTATGAAGACATTCTCCAAGCTCTGGTAAGTAAGCCGTTGACTATCGACAAGATAGCGTTTGAGACCGCTATGGACTGCAGTATTCTTAGAAACCGCTTGGAATTTCTGTTGAAGAACGAACTGATTGAAGAGAGAAATGTTAGAAACAAGCAACTTTACGCGATCACCGAGAGAGGCACCATGGTTTTGAAGACTTTGAACTTTCAGAAATATCTTGACAAGGTGGTTGACAAGCTTTCTGTGATTGATGAAGCGATGCATGTCATGCCTTCTATTTCGAAAGTTCAAAGACAACGAAGAGAAGCCGGACAGTAGTACACCGCTCTCAGATACTGCGTTCTAGCGTGTAGACTGTGAATAAAAAACTAATGTGGGTAGCACGCATTTTGCAATAGTCACACAAAAGAGCTGAAGAGTATTTTCTCTATTTTGCTGGTGTGAACAAACCTATAGTGTTGCCGTCCAAGTCAGCGAAGAGACCGAACCAGCCGACTGTTGGAATCTCAGTTTTCTCTTTCAACTTCTTGGCTCCAAGCTTCACTGCTTTTTCCAGCATTGCGTTAATGTCGTCTACTAGAACGTAGATGATTATGTTGCCTGGGACTATCTTGTCTTTTCTGTCTAGTCCCCCGCCGGTTAGCTGTCCTTCTCCAGTGAAGAATGTTGCGTATTCAGGTCCCCATCCATAGTCTATTTTCCAGCCGAAGAGCTTGCTGTAGAATTCTCCTGATTTCTTGACGTTTGTTGTGGGAATTTCCACATGGCAAATTGTATGCGGCATTATTGTCCCTTAACGTTTTTTGTTGTTCTTTAATTATAAGCTTACACATCCGCTATTGCTAGATCTTTGCTTTTCCAGTCAAAGCTTAATTAGCATTCACTCTCAAGATGTGTTTGGAACGTGACAAGTTTGAATGCAGATGAAATATTTAATAAGCTAAGTGACGAGATGCTTCAAAAGTTTCTTGAAAAAAACCCGGATTTTGCCACTTCACTGGGGTTGCATGATCCCTATGACTACTTGATGCCGGATGGCTCAACACAAAGACTTCTTGAGAATCTGCGTTTGGAAGAGGAGTGGATAAACAGGCTCAAGCACGCTGTCAAACGGGAAGAGCTTAGTGCAGAGCACAAGCTGGATTGGGAAGTCATTGAAAAAGCCTACGAAAGTTCCATGTTCATGTTCCATGAGAGACGAGTGCATGAGTTGAATCCGAACGCGCTTGAGGAGATAGGCGGCTTGATATTTATCATGCTTACCCGCGACTATGCGCCGCTGGAAAAAAGAATCGACGCCATTGCCTCCCGCATAGAGAAGACGCCAAAATATCTTGAAGAGTTCCGCTCCAGATTTACAAAATCAAAACCTGTGAAACTTTGGACTGAGATGGCGATAGAGACGGCGCAGAGCATAGGTGGGCTGTTCTACTTTATTCTCACGGTTGCCAAGGGCAAAGTCTCAGATAAGGTCTACACGAGGCTGGCAAAAGCGGTTGAGACTCTTCAGCCTGCGTTGAAAGTGCATATGGATTGGCTTAACAGCTTACTGTCTAGGACAACGGAAGAGTGGGCATTAGGCAGAGCCAAGTTCGAGAGGCTTCTTGAACTGCGGGATCTGGGAATGACGTCGGACGAGATTCTGAAGCTTGGCGAAAAATATCTGGAAGAGCTGAAAGCAGAGAAGGCAGAACTAATAAAGCAGTTTGGGGCTGGGATGTCTGAGAAGGAAGTTTTGGAAAAAATTGAGAGAAACGCTCCCAAGACCTTTGAAGAGGCTTTAGAGTTCACGAAGAAAACCATGGAAGAGGCTCGCCGCTTTGTGCAAGAAAAGAACATCGCCACTGTGTATCCGGAGGACAAGCTTCTTGTTGAGGAAACCCCTGTTTTTCTTGCTCCCGTAATCCCATTTGCCGCCTTAATCATGCCAGCCAAATTTGACAAACCCCAGATCGGAGTTTATATCGTAACCAGACCTAAAGACCCAGCAAACCTAGGCAAACACCTTAATTTTCCTTCCATCCGGAACACGGCGGTTCACGAGGCGTTTCCAGGACATTTCTTGCAGGGAGCAATTTCCAATCGAGGGAGCTTTGTGCGGCTGCTGGCTGAAGGCAGCGAGACGGTTGAGGGATGGGCTCACTACTGTGAGGAGATGATGAGGGACAAGGGCTTCGTGACTGACATGGAAACGCGTGTTGTGCAGGTTAACGACATGATTTGGCGGGCAGTAAGAATAATTGTGGATGTCAAGCTTTCACGGGGCGAGATGGGCTTTAATGAGGCTGTTGAGATGCTTGTCCGCGAAACCGGCATGTCAAAAGAGGCAGCTACAGCAGAGGTTAAACGTTATACGCAGACTCCTGGCTATCCGCTTTCCTATCTGCTTGGCAAACATCTTATCCTAAAGCTGAAGGAAGAGCTGAAGAAAGAACGGGGAAGCGCTTTTGATGAGAAGGCTTTTCATGACACGATTACTGCGAACGGCTATCTTCCCATGGCTATGTTGCGCAGAATTTTCAGCGAAAAAGCATCAAGATAGCCTTTTCTCCTTTTTTTTGTCTTCTCTGCCCACTGGGTAACACCGTGGAATTGTTTTAGTTGAAAGAAGAGGGTGGAAAAAGGAGAATAGCCTGTTTTCTGGTTTTTCTATATTTCTTCAAGCAGTGTTGTGAAAGTGTCGTGGTGTTCTTCTTCATCTTGGAGAATTTTCATGAAAAGTAGCTCTGTTGTCTCGTCTTTCTCTTTTCTTGCTTGGGCGATTATTGTTTTATACAGTTGTATTGCGTTTTCCTCGTCTTTGACATCTTGCTTGATCATTTCTTTAAGCGTGTCGCCCACGACGATTTCGGTTGGCTTCGTTGTTGGCTTCTCGCCTAAGTAGAATAGTCTCTCGGCTATGGCTTCGGCGTGTCCCATCTCCTGTATGGCTATTTTTTTCAGTTCTTCCTGAACTGCGAAGCCCTTAACTCCGATCCACTGAACGTGCTGCCACATGTACTGTATCGAGACTTGGATTTCTCTGGCGATTCCCTTGTTAAGCAGATCTAGAAGCGTTTTGGATGCCAAAATTTTTCACCTACCTTGTTGAAGGATGAATTCTTGTTCTTGTTATATTAAACTTGTGATAGATACGAAAGAGGAACATGAAATTACGAAGATGACGCTAGTTTACTCAGAGGCACAGAAAGCACATGCAGCGCGGGCTTCGGTCTCGATTTGCACAGGCATCGGCAATTCTTTTAACTCGCCTACACAGACTAAAACAGCAGTGATCCTTGATGACTGAAAACGAAATCCGCCGGCAAAAAGAAAACTGGCAAAAAGAAACAGTAGTGAAAAGCTTTGACAAGCTTCCTGAAAAGGGCGAGTTCCAAACAACCTCCTCAATCAGGGTGGACAGACTCTACACTCCAGCAGACGTAAACATCAACTACCTCAAAGACCTTGGCTTTCCAGGCGAATACCCCTTCACGCGTGGTATCTACCCAACCATGTACCGCGCACGGTTGTGGACAATGCGCCAGTATGCAGGTTTTGGGACAGCTGAGCAGACAAACAGGCGTTTTAAATATCTTTTAGAGCAGGGGCAGACGGGCTTAAGTGTGGCATTTGATTTTCCAACGCAGGTTGGCTTTGACTGCGATCATCCGATGGCAACGGGTGAGGTTGGCAAGGTCGGCGTCAGCGCCAGCACCCTGCTTGACATGGAGACACTTTTTGACGGAATCTCGCTTAGCAAGGTAACTACCTCAATGACAATTAATGCTCCTGCAAACGTCCTACTTGCCATGTATATTGCCGTAGCCCAGAAACAAGGAGTCGAACCAGCGAAGCTAGGCGGAACCGTTCAAAACGACATTCTAAAAGAGTATGTTGCAAGAGGCATGTACATTTATCCGCCCAAACCTAGCATGCGCCTTGTAACCGACATTTTTGAGTACTGCGCGCAAAACATGCCCAGCTGGAATACGATAAGCATAAGCGGTTACCACATCCGCGAAGCAGGCGCAACTGCAGCTCAGGAAGTTGCCTTTACAATTGCAAATGCAATCGCCTACGTGCAAGCCGCAGTAGATAGAGGGCTGGATCTAGACAGGTTTGCGGGTAGACTTTCCTTCTTCTTTGCTGCGCATAACAATTTTTTGGAAGAGGTTGCGAAATTCCGTGCGGCACGCAGGCTTTGGGCTCGTGTTATGCGGGAACGTTTTAACGCCAAAAACCCGAACTCTTGGATGCTACGCTTTCACACGCAGACTTCAGGTGTATCGCTTACCGCGCAGCAGCCATACAACAACATCGTCCGGGTGGCGTTGCAGGCGTTGTCTGCCGTTCTAGGCGGAACCCAGTCACTGCACACCAACTCTTTCGACGAAGCTTATGCCTTGCCAAGCGAGCAAGCCGTAACCGTGGCACTGAGAACACAACAGTTAATTGCCTACGAAAGCCACGTAACCGACACCGTAGACCCGTTGGCGGGCTCATATTATGTTGAGTACTTGACAAACGAGATCGAAGAAAAAGCCCTAAAGTACATAGAGCAAATCGACAGCATGGGCGGTGCGGTTGCGGCAATCGAGAAAGGCTTTATGCAGCGGGAAATCACAGACAGCGCCTACCGATTCCAAAAAGAGGTCGAGGCAGAAAAACAGGTAATCGTAGGCGTAAACAAGTTTATAAGCGAAGAGCAAGTTCCAATAAAGCTTCTGCAGATTGACCCAGCCATAGAAAAGAAACTTGTGCAGCAGCTTAACCAGATTAAACAGCAAAGAAACAAAGACAAAGTCAAAGATGCTCTAGGCAGTCTGCGCAAGGCTGCTGAAAAAGAGAACGTGAACCTGATGCCCTACGTGCTGGGCGCGGTCAAGGAATACGCGACTCTGGGCGAAATCTGCGGGACAATGAGGGAAGTTTTCGGCGAGTACAAGCCGCTGTCACTGTTCTAGGCTATTACGAAGAGAGTGTCGCCTTCGTTAACTGGAGAGCCTTCCGAAACCTTGGCTTCCTGCACCGTTCCAGCTTTGGGCGAGACAATCTCGTTTTCCATCTTCATAGCCTCAATTACGCATAGGACTTGGCTAGCCTTAACCTGATCTCCTTTCTTAACTTTGACCTTGATCACTTTGCCGGTCATAGGCGCGGTTACAGCGCCCTCTACTGATGCCTGCTTGACCGAAGTCGGCTTCCTTACCGGGGCAGCAGAGGCCACTTCGATTACAGAAGCTGCCTTCTTAAGATTCGGTGAGTTAACCTCAACTTTGAAGGGCACGTTTTCAATCTTTACTGAGAAAACTTTTTCAGACTCGTTTTTTTCCAGTTCCACTTTGTATTCTTTGCCGTCTACTTTGATCGTAAAGCTCTGCCCAACGCCTGTTCCAAGGTTTGAAACTTCTACGTTGCTTGTTTTTTCGTCGGTCTTGCATGAAAATACATTCTCGCCCTTCCGTGTCAGCTCTACTCTTCTCAGTCTGCCTTCCACAGAGATGTCGTAGCTTGGCATCTTTAGGCACCTCTCTCAGTAATACTCTGCCGCGCTGCAAGCACCCACATTGATTGCGTCGGCTTAGATTTGGTAAGGGTCAGCGCCTTTGTTTCTCTGATGCTCGCGCTGTAGAAGGCAACAGCCGCAGATAAAGCTGCGACTTCTTCAAGTTCGGCTTTTTTCTCAGGCTCGATTGTAACCTTCGCGCCTTTAGCCTTGAGTTTCTTGAAGAACTCTAGAGCGATCTGCGGGAAAAGAGCGTAAGTGATCTTGTCTTCTTCTGTCTCGATAAACGGTTTCACATCGTCCGGTATCTTATCCAAGACTGGCTCAAGCAAATCTGCCGGTCGACCAGTTATAGGCTGCTCGTCGCCTATTATTCTCTTCATAATCTTCGGGTCGATAGGCGCTGGAGGCTTACCATACAGCCCTCTAACATAGTCCTTTATCTCCTTAGGAACAATGCTGTACCGCTTACCTGAAATCACGTTTAAGACCGCTTGTATCCCCACAAGCTGACTAGTTGGAGTCACAAGAGGAGGATACCCCAGCTCCTCCCTAACTCTAGGAACCTCTTTCAAAACCTCATCAAGCCGGTGCAACGCCTTCTGCTCCCGCAACTGCTCCAGAAGATTGGAAAACATGCCTCCGGGGATCTGGTGGACGATTATTGAGGCATCTACACGTTCTGCTTTTGGGTCGATCAGCTTAAGCGGGTCATAGTATTTTTCACGCATCTCTCTGAAGTACTGTGAGATCTCGTTCAGAAGCTCGCTGTCCAGCCCCGTGTCGTAAGGCGTACCTTTCAAGGCAGCTACAATTGATTCTACAGGCGGCTGAGAAGTCCCCCACGCCAAAGGCGAAAAGGCAGCATCAAGTATGTCCACTCCAGCTTGGCAGGCGCTGTAATAGGTCATCATCACCATGCCGCTTGTGCTGTGGCTATGCAGATGCACAGGCAAGCACACTTCCTTTTTTAGAGCGGTTATTAGCTCATAAGCCGGCTTTGGCGCCAGCATGCCTGCCATGTCTTTTATACATATGCTATCGCATTCAAGCTCGGCCAGATTTTTCGCAAACTTTACGAAGTGTTCCACAGTGTGGACCGGGCTTATGGTGTAGCAGATTGTGCCTTGGGCGTGCTTGCCCACCTTCTTCACGGTCTTTATGGCAGTTTCCATGTTGCGAACGTCATTTAAAGCGTCAAAAACACGGAAAACGTCAATGCCGTTTTCAGCGGCTTTTTCAACAAATTTCACCACTACCTCGTCTGGGTAGTTTCGGTAACCAACAACATTTTGCCCGCGCAAAAGCATTTGAAAAGGCGTTTTCTTAATGTAACGTTTCAGCGTGCGTATGCGTTCCCATGGGTCTTCGGCTAAATAGCGTATTGAAACATCGAAGGTTGCGCCTCCCCACATCTCCAATGAAAAAAAGCCTACGTGATCTATTTTTTCCGCTATGGGAATCATGGCGTCGGTACGCATTCTTGTAGCCATTAGACTCTGATGTGCATCTCTAAGTGTGGTATCTGTGATTTTGACAGGTTTTTTCGGCGGCGTTTGAGTACACCTTTTGGCAATCTGCTTGGAAAAGGAAAAGAGGGCAAAGTGATATTAATCTAGTGGTCTACCGCACGCTTGACT
>JAGTQT010000024.1 GCA_018396615.1 Candidatus Bathyarchaeota archaeon | reverse complement strand
TCCACGAGGGCTTTAGCGTGCTCTTTGACATTGCTTCCGAGGATTACGGCGGTGAGTTCTGTGCCGGTTTTTCCTGCAAGCTCTCTTGCCTTAGTCAGCATTTCGAAGGTTATGTCGCGTAATTGTCCTTGCCGGTGCTCTGCGAGCACGAAGAGCTTTGCCATCTTTAGATCAGCCCCCTTGACCTGAGCAGGTCAACGATTTTTGCTGCAATTTCGTCTGGCGTGCCTCTTATTGGTTCGGCTTGTTTCTCGGCTGGCGGCACATAGAGCTTTTCGATGCGGATCCATGAGCCTTGTTCGCCTACGTCTGCTTCGGTTAAGCCGGTATCAGCCAGCGTCATGATTTTGATTTCTTTTTGCATGGCTTTGCGGATGCCCATTATGCTGACGTAGCGCGGCTCGTTTATGCCTGTGGAAACCGACAGCAATGCAGGCAGCTTCACTTCGATTTGCTCTTCTAATCCGCCTTCAAGTTCGCGGTTGACTTTGGCTGTGCCTGTGGCTAGTTCGAGTTTCTTGACCATGGTGGCGTGCGGTATGCCTAGCATTTCGGCGAGGATTGGGCCTACGGCTGTTGCGCCGTCGTCTCCGGCTTGTAAGCCTGCTAGGATTAGGTCGTAGTGCATGTTTTTGATTACGCTGTACAGGATTTTGGCTGTGGCGTAGCTGTCTGAGCCTGCGAATTTTGGGTCGGTTAGGCGTATGGCTTTGTCTGCTCCGCGTGCGAGGCACTTGCGCAAAGTGCTGTCAGAGTCTTCGGCGCCGATGGTGATCGCGGTTACGGTTCCGCCCTGCTTCTCTTTGATGCGGACAGCTTCCTCAAGCGCGTAGTCGTCCCACTCGTTGATGTCATAGACTAAGCCTGCCTTGTCTACGGCTTTGCCTGACGCGTCGATTTTCAGTTCAGCTTCCGCCGTGTCTGGAACATGTTTAACACAAACGATTATGTCCATTTGCCATTTCAGTCTCCATTATGGTTTGCTGAACAAGTCTAACAATGAACATCATAAAACTTTTGCTCACCAAAAGAGTTTTCACCATTCAAGCCACTTTACCAGCAAGAGCAACTGTTTCTGCCAGCGACTAACGCAAAGGTCTTCATGAAGCTTTGTTCTAAGGTCTAGAATTATAGCCTTGTATCTCCCTTGTTATAGCAGGGATAAGCCTTGAAAACCGCAAACAGATGGATACTTGCAGCCATAATCCTAAGCGCCCTTTCAACCTATCTCACGGCATATACATTCGAAGCCCACAGCATAGCAGCCGGACACATCTTCCGCTGGAACGGCGAAACATGGTGGCGAACAAGCCCAAGCGGCTCCCTGTTCCCTTGGCCCAAGAAGCCCGGCATGCTAGAGGCTCTTTCAAAGGTCAATGATGTTGACTTGTTTATCTATTCGTACTTAATTGAGTCTTGGATTCTCGTTGTGCTAACGGTTTTGATGTGGGGGCTAGTAAGCATTTGCGTGTACAAAGCAGTGAAAGAACTGCAACGCAACAAAACTAGGCAAGAAGACGTTCAATAAGCCAAACTCAAATAAAAACCAGTCTTTTGACCTCTCCTTTTAATTACGAACCCACAACGGAGAAAACAGCAAACCTATCTGTAACTTCTAACTAGACATGCATCCTATATATAGGGGGTTAGAAAATTCAGCGCCTAAGATCTCAATCATCTTTCCTTGCGCTTTGTAAGCGCGTGACGATTTCTCCTAACAAATAGATGGCAAAAAACATGCCCACACAACCAATAGCCCAAGCTATCACTCCAGAAAGAACATTACCGTACTCCATGCCAAACGGGAAAATTATCAAGTACCCAATGTTGTATGCCACGTAATAGAGGTATTGCCTTGCCACGTATCTAACATCTGTTCTATCATTCAAATCCAAGCCTGCACTTAGCGCAAGTATGCTGCCCATTAAACATCCTTCAATTAACACGGTCAAGAAAACGTACAGCATTAGCTTCTTAGCTTTTAACATCAAGCGTTTCTATGCTCATCTTCTCTTATTAGTTTTACCATCAAAACAACTCTACGAAAAAAACAAAGCAAGCTTCACAACCCTCAAACTGAAAACATCCGCTAAACAATTAACTAAATGAAACCTCCTTAAACAGCCACAAAAACGCGTGCCTAAAGCTTAGCTGCACCACTAAACAGCCGTGCTTCAGCCTCGTTCCGATCCATGCCTCTAACCAGCAAACGCTTCTGCCTAGAAGAAAAACCGGAAACAAGCTTCACCCTCTTTCCAAAAAGCCGCGACAGCCCCTTAACAAGCTCCCTGTTAACCCTTCCCTCAACAGGCTCTTCTGTGCAGAAAACAACAATCCCGTCAGCTTCAACCGCTATTCTAAATTCTCTCGACTTAGGCTTCACAAAAACTTCGAGAACTATGCCTCCCTTTGCCTCAGTTATTTTCATCAAAGCTCCAAACAAAAGAAAAACCTAATCCACATAAAAACATGCCGCAGACGGAAAAGAATAAGCGTAAACAACACCCACATGTCCACCCTAGGCGAAAAAAATGAAACACCCATCCGCATACCTAAACTGGTACATCAGCCTACCACACGTAAAACACGATCTCCGCTCAAGCGGCATCACACACCTCAACTTCAACATGAACCTCGGAACAATCGACCTAAGCATCAACTACGCACACGGTAACCCCGAAACCGCAGAGCTCCTAGCACACCGATATCACACACAAGCAGAAAACGTTTTCATCTCCAGCGAAGGAGCAAGCGGTCAAAACACGCGAATAATAAGGCTCCTCGCAGAAAAAAACCCCAAGAAAAACGAAGCCATCGTCGAATATCCCACATACGAACCACTACTAAGACAGGTACAAGACCACTTCCACCGCATAAAAAGACTTGAAAGAAAAGAAGAAGATAACTACAGGCTAGATGCTGACGCACTCAAAAAACTCGCATCAGAACGAACAGGCATTCTAGTTTTAACAAACCCACACGCCCCCAGCGGAGCAACAGCAGAAAAAAAAGAACTCGAAGAAACCCTATCCGTAGCAAAAGAACACAACTTCCATGTCCTATGCGACGAAATATACGCCGAATTCAAAAGAGAACACATACCCACAATCTTCTCCATCGATCCCGAACACGGAATAGTCACCACAAGCTTCACCAAAGCCTACGGTTTAGGCGGATTAAAACTAGGCATAGCTCTTACAAAAAAAGAACTTGTTGACGAACTCTACACCGACGTCTTGAACACAACAGGCAACAGCCCCAACATCGTACAGCTCGCAACCTCCAAGCTACTCGCAACCGGAATGAGCACGCTAGAAGAACACAAACAAAAGTGGCTCACCCTCAAAGCTGAAACCGAAAAATGGCTCAAAGAACAGAAACTAAAATATTTCCCCAGCACCGCTGGCGTAACATACTGGGTCAAATTACCGATAAAAAACACATTTAACTGGATCAACAAGCACGCCATCCCCCGCTTCAACGTCGCCCCTGTTCCCGGCGCCTTCTTCCTCTTCAAAAAAGGATACAAGACGCAGGTATCAAGCATGATACGCTTAGGCTTAGGCAACATAAACCCTGAGCGGCACAAGCTTTCAGAGACTCTTGACGCTTTAGAAAAAGCAGTCATCTCAGGCAAATCCAGCTTTTAAATGATAGCAAACAATCCTTAATTCTGAATTGACCTAACAGAGGGAAAAAATGAGTCAAACAACGAAAATCCCATGGCACGCCAAACCCATGCTCAGACACCTTCCCATCTGGGAATTCCCAAGAGACATCTGGCTGATATGCATATCCAACGTGATCGGAGCATTCGGCGAAGGACTCTACTTCTGGGTCTTTCCAATCTACGTCAGATCACTACAAGCAGACTACGTACAACTCGGACTCGTCTTCTCCGCCCTATATGGAGCGTCAGCACTAATGCCGATTCCAGGAGGCTTGCTAGCAGACCGATTTGATAGAAAGAAGATTCTAATTTTCGCTTGGACACCATGGGTTCTCTCACCACTTTTCTATTCCCTCGCTACCAACTGGGCGCAACTGATCCCAGGAGCGGTTTGCTGGGGCATATCAATGGTTGGAGTGCCCGCGGCGAACGCCTACATTATCACTTCAATGAACGATAGGAGAAGATTGGCTTCCGCTATTTCCCTTGTATGGTCAAGCTACTCGCTTAGCTACGTGTTTGCACCTGCAGCTGGCGGATATCTGGCAACGATTGTAGGCATGCGCACCGTATTTCACATCTCCACTTTGCTGATCGCCGTGGCAACAGCAGTTTTCTTCTTTCTAAGCAGCCAGCACCCGCCTAAAACGAATCCAAAAATCAGCAAGCCAATCAATCCCTCAGATCACAAAGGACAACTACGACGCGTAATGCTGTTTTGGGCAGTCTTCTTCATGATCGCAAGCTTCTTCATAAGCATCACCAGACTCTTCATCCAAACATTTCTATCCGAAGAAATCAAGCTTGGCGAATTTTACATAGGAATCTTCGGATCCTTCCATTACGCAGGAATAACCGTGCTAGGCATAATAATCGGCTATTTAGGCGACCGAGAAAAAAAATCCAACGCCATAGCACTTTGCCTGCTATGCTACACGTTAGCGATTGCACCGCTGACCTGGATTTGGGAAATCCCACTGTTGATGACTTTTGCGTTTCTCTTAGGTGGATCATGGGTAACAGGCGCAATTGTAAACGCATTCATAGGAACAAACGCCCCAGAAAACAGACGAGGATTGTGGGTTTCTATCCCTCAGACTCTAGGTTTGGCTGCAGCTTTCATTGCATCATACGTGGGAGGCTACCTTTACTCCATAAGCCCATACCACGTTTTTGCTGTCTCTCTTGCCGCAATGCCCTTCCTTATCCTACTTGCCTTGACAAAACTAAAAGAAGAATAAAATCACCTAGCATGTGTCTTTTTGTCAGAGCCTGAACTTTTTCTTGTTAACCAAAGTAGCAGCAAGAACCGCGAGGATTAGAAGCAATGCAAAAATGTTTGAAGAAAATTCCGGTATAAAGTTGTCTGCCATGGTTCCCCAGTTCTGTGGCGAAGGCGGAACATTGAAAAGAGGCTGCATTCTTGTCCAGTTACCGCCTGCATTCAAAGGCCATTCAAGCATCGAGTTGCTGTGATAGTCGCAGGCAAAAGCATAGAATCCATAGCCTTCTGCGGCGCCTAGATACTTACATGGAATCTGAAACTCGTATGTCCGGTGGTCTAGGGTTCCCTCGTAAGGATCGTTCACATGGGAATAGTTCGCTCTTCCTTCCACGTCAAACAGAAAAACCCTTGTCCACGCGTCTCTCGGCTGCTCTCCTGTCCCAGTTCCTTGGAAAATGTCAACTTGACTCGGAGTCTGCCCAGCTTGGATGCCGAAAAGATAATCGTCACTCTGCGGGAGAATCCCTCCGTTGTCAAACCTGTCGAAGCATACTCCCACAAGGTCGTAGGTGGATCGTGAATAATCCGTTGCAAAGTCAAGGAGAATAAAGATACACGTAGAATTATGCTTTACTCGAAGATAACCCGTCATGTTAACAGTGTTCTCAAGCTTTGTTTCACTCGCATCAGTCCACTCAGTTGCTGTTGTCCACTGACCATCTATCGTCGGAATGTCTAAGGAGAACAACACTTGAAGCTCACCGTTCACCACTAACGCCCTAACAGTGTTAAAACTAAGGAGTAGACAGATGACGAGAAAAACAGTTAAAGCAGGCTTGTTCATCCTCTAACCAGCTTTTCCAAGCAACTTCCAATAACTTGTTGGTTATATATTTGGTGGACTGGGGGGGATTTGAACCCCCGACCTCCTGAGTGCAAGTCAGGCATTCATACCAGACTGAACTACCAGCCCTCACTTTTTGGTCTTCAGAGACAGATTTAAGGCTTTCAGATAAACGCTAAGCTTACTTGCGGAGATTACTCGAACTTGTTTAGAATTGATAAAATGTTTTTAACCCGATTCAAGCAATACTTGCTAGGAAACTGTGTTGAACAAAATCGAGCTAAGACTGCTTTGTGAACTAATGAAAAATAGCAGAAGAAGCGACCGGGAGCTAGCTAAGGCTCTAGGGGTTTCTCAGCCCACGGTCAGCCGAACTCTAAAAAGGCTGGAGACAAAAGGTTACGTTAAGGAGTACACGATTTTGCCTGACTTCGCGGAGATCGGGTTTGAAATAATGGCTATTACCTTTGCAAAACTGAGAGAGCATTTAACGCGCGAAGAACTTGAAAAAGCAAGAAACGACGTTCGTGAAATGATTAACAGGGAAAGCTCTTCGATTATCCTTGGAATGAGCGGCATGGGATGCGAAGCTGACAGAGTGATTATCTCGCTGCACGAGGATTATCCAATGTACAGCAGCTTCATGAGGTTTCTGAAAAACCAGACTTTCGTGAAAGCTGGTGAAGTTCAAAGCTTTGTCATAGATCTAACCGATAAAGATCATTTTTTGCCTTTGAGTTTTAGTTCTCTGGCAAGGTACATTCTAAGAAGTGAAAGAATCACGGAAAAGCAAGCGTGTAAAAAGGAAATTGAGTAACAGAATCAAGAGATTATACGCTTGACCAAAGATATCGGCAACTTGAATGCTTCCTTAAGCGTTCAGAAATGTTCTCCAGAAAATTTGTTTGGTCACAAGGTTTTTACTAGATAACACACCTAAGTCAAAGCAGTGACAGCCATGCCCCATTCAGCCACCGCAATCTTCGTTATTCAAAAACACTATGCAACTCATCTACACTACGATTTCAGACTTGAAATGGACGGTGTTCTTAAAAGCTGGGCAGTACCCAAAGAACCCCCTATGGAGACGGGCGTAAAAAGACTTGCCGTGCAGGTTGAGGATCACGAACTTGGGTATGCGAATTTTGAGGGAACAATACCAAGAGGTGAATATGGCGCTGGAAAGGTCGAAATCTGGGATAAGGGCACGTATATGTTAAAGTCTAGAACAAATGAAAAGATTGAATTCATACTTCACGGCACGAAACTTCAAGGAGATTATGCGCTGATAAAGTTTAAGGGAGACAAAAACTGGCTTTTAATTAAAAAGAAAGCAGCAAAAACTCTTCAGAAGCCGCCGCGGCATCTGCGAGGGTTTGACAACACTAAAACAGGGTAAAAAAGTGTCTCAGCAGCCAACCAGAAAGACCGTATTTCTGAACCTTGCGCTATTCCAGTTTCTGTCATTTGTCAGAAGAGGCATATTCTACACTTTCATGATTAACTACCTATTCATGCTAATGAAGACTGTTACCTATACAACCATGCTGGGCACAATGAATATGGTGGCTTCTGCTTTAGGACAGAATTTGCTATGGGGAAGAATCTCAGATAGACATAAACTCAGAGTAGAACTAGTCATCACAGGAGAAGCAATAGCCGCCGCCTTCTACTTCATTGTTTACCTTATTCATAAGGCACTGCTAAGCTGGCAGGCAGATTTTGCAGCTGGCTTGTCGCTGATTCTTGGGCTTTCACTTTTAGAGTTCTTCTGGTCTATGTCTGACGTGGGGTGGGCTGCACTGCTAACAGATGCGACCACGAGTAGAAATCGCGGGGGCATCGTTGGAACCCTCAACTTTATAGCCTCGCTGGGAAGGATGATCGGCATCAACTTCGCCGGTTTTCTTTACAACGACGGGCAAGGCTTCCGTGAAGGAACAATATTCTATATAGTTATAGCCATGCTTATTACAAGTGCCGCAATAATGATTGTTGCTTCGAGACTAATCAAAAAGAATACGACAACAAAAGGTGAAAAAAATTTAACAAACAATGACTATGATGTGGCTTCGAGTTACAGCTCTGAAAAATACAATTGGTTCCTAGTATCCCTCATAATAGTAGTGGTAGGCGCCACATGCATAAGCCAAGTCTTTCTCCTTTTCCTCCAGCTTCCAACAGGACTAGGCAAAAGTGCAGCAGAAATGAGCCTTATACTTACCGCATGGACTCTTGGAGGAATGCCGGCGAGCCTAACATGCGGATGGATCTCGGACAAAATAGGAAAAGAAAAAACTTTGTTAGCAGGTTTAGTCTTAGCCATTCTCACGCCCCTAGGTTACAGCCTATCCACAGATTTATTCTTCATTGCAGCAGTTTACGGTCTGAATGGTATGTCATTTTGGACAGTGCAGACCGTGGGCTTTGCCCTTGCAGGAGACATCATTCCCAAAGACAAAAGGGGAAGACTGTTCAGCAAATACAACACGGTGATGGCTTTAAGCTGGGGTCCTTCAGGGCTTCTTGTAGGAGGACCACTTGCAGACTTTCAAACCCGAATTCTCGGGCTCCCTACGAACGTAGCATACATCAACACTTTCTATGCTTCCTCAATCATCGTTGCCGTTGGCACGGCACTGTTTGCGGCAAAGGTTGCTAAAATGAAAGCTATTAAATCTTAAGAGCCAGCCAACGCCACAGACTATTTTTATGCTCAGGTTCAAAACCTTTGAAAACGAGGTGCCCAAGACTGCAACGTGATCCTAGGAACCGTACACTTCATCAAGACAGTCGAAGATCTTTATGAGGCGCTGATGAATGCCGTTCCAGATTGTGAGTTCGGTATAGGTTTCTGCGAAAGATAGGCTGCAAGCTTGCCTAGACATTGTGAAATAGCGGTAGAATAACGCGGCAGGGCGAAACCGCCGCATTTTTGCCTGTTTTGGCTTCTGGTTGTGGATAAGTGTACATTGAGCCTGCTTCTAGACTTTGCCTCGCGCCATCAGCTCTTGCTGTAGCTCAAAGGGGATTTTTTCCTTCATTCTTTCGGCAGCGTAGGCAACTAGCTTCCTGAACTGTTTTTCTGTTAGAATGTTTCGTGCTCTGGACAGGATTTCAAGGCATACTTCCTTAAAAACAAGGTCGGCGCATCCCATTTTAGCGTCGTCAACCAACTCTTTGCAAGCTTGAAGCATTTGCTCGTTCAAGACGATTTCACCCTGCAATCAAACAACTTGTGCTAAAAACCATTAAAGACTTATGAATCGAAAAACTGTATCGCCAATTCACATCTATTTTTTTCTTGTCAACAAACCCTTTCGTGCATTCTTTTACTAAGCTGAAGCATCTGAAGCCGTAGACGAGCAGTAGAAGTTTTATCAACTAGCACTTTAAAAGTCTAAATCGAGGGTAAGAAAATGAGTCTGAACGGTAGGCTGCGCTTCATAGGAACAGTGAGAAAAACTACGATAGAAGAAGCACATGTGGCGATACATCCAGATTACTGCGAAGGGTTGAAGGGCATAGAAGAGTACTCTCATATAATTATTCTTTACTGGATGCATCTTCGCGACAACGAGAAAGACAGAAGAACACTTCAAGTTTTCCCACGTAGATACAAAGTAAATGTGAAAACAGGGGTTTTTGCCTGCCGGAGCCCAAGCCGCCCAAATCCTATAGGTCTGTCTGTTGTAGAACTACTCGAGAAAAAAACGTGCATTCTCAGGGTACAGGGGCTCGACGCTCTAGAAGGTTCACCGATAATAGACATTAAACCATATGTTCCAAGCATCGATTCTGTAGCAAACGTCAGCGCCCCAAAATGGACTAGGCATAGGGCTTTGGCGTAAAGCAGAAAGCTCCTAGTCGCTTGCTGATTCCAATTCAGAATCTAAATTAGATGTTCATAACCGATTTATACATTCCACGCCCAGAAGAACACGAGACCAAAAAATCACGTTGTATTCCGAGGAATCTCTATTGCCAAAACAGCCATTTGAGGAAATTGTTCTAGAAGCAATAGACGAAGGTCTTTCCTCTCTTGGAGAATCTTCAAAACAGGCAATATACTTTTACCTAGATAGAAATTTTAACATTAAAAAAGAAGAGATCCCGAGCAAGATAGAAGCCTTTGCGCATGCAATCGGGAATATTTTTGGGTTTGGCGCTAATTTCCTGCATATACTGATAATGCAGCGGTTACATGAGAAAGTTGAACAAGACATTAAGTGGCAGGCTACCAAAAATCTTTCTCTTGAAGAATATGTGGCTATTCTTAAGAAAAGCCTTCGGAACAATAAAAAAGAGAGTAAAGTGCAATTGGAGGTGGCTCAGTGCGAAGAGCCGGCAATCGAAAGATGATGAAACCTCATCTCTTTCCCATTTCTACCTCCAAAGTCTTTAAGTGCTTATTCGCAAAGGCAAATGATGGCATAATTCTCCTTGACCGCGAAGGAAAAGTTCTAGAAATAAACCGCCGAGTCGAGAAGCTTCTTAACCTTAAAAGAAAAGAGTGCGTTGGAAGAAAGATTAGGGATACTGTTCCTAAGAAGATCTTGTCGAAGATTCCTCGGGATCTCTGGGATATCTTGAAGAAAAAACAAGCAAAATGCGAATTGGAGCTTACGGCAAAGAATAAAAAGCCCAT
The DNA here is from genome assembly GCA_018396615.1 of Candidatus Bathyarchaeota archaeon. Classification (GTDB taxonomy): domain Archaea; phylum Thermoproteota; class Bathyarchaeia; order Bathyarchaeales; family Bathycorpusculaceae; genus JAGTQT01. The sequence continues at coordinate 6,772 of JAGTQT010000024.1, read as the reverse complement.
AAACGTTGAAATTGTGCTTACTCCATGCATAAACCAAGGGAAAATTGTAGGAGTTCTAGGCATCGTAAGAGACATCACAAAGGACAAGCTATTGAAAGAAACTCTTTGTGACAGTGAAGAGCGCTACCGGAACCTTGTTGAAAGCGCGCCTGACGTCATTTACACCATATCAAAAGATGGCAAGATCACTTCATTGAACCCTGCGTTTGAAAAGATCACAGGGTGGCCGCCTGCTAGATGGATTGGTAAACCTTTCGACAGACTTATTCATCCTGATGACTTGCCTCTTGCAACGCAAACATTTTACATGGCTTTAAATGGAAAACAGCCACCTTCTTACGAGTTGCGTATTCGCTCCAAGTCAGGAAAATACTTGGTCGGTGAGTTCACAAGCACGCCTTACATGAAAAATAGTAAATCCATCGGGGAATTCGGGATAGTTCGGGATATCACGGAACGAAAGAAAACAGAAGAAACAGTGAAATTTTCTGAGATTCGATTCCGTACCCTATTTGAAAATGTGCCAGATGGTATCTACCAAAGCTCTCCTGAAGGCAAGATAATCACAGCTAATCCTGCATTGATAGAGATGTTGGGCTATTCCACGTTAGAAGAACTTCAAGCAGCCAATATCTCACGTGACATGTACGTAAACCCAGAAGACAGAAGGCGTTGGATGCAGCGGCTTGAAAAACAAGACAAAGTACGCAATGTTGAGCTTCTTCTAAAACGGAAAGATGGTAAGCCAATAATTGTTCTGGAGAATTCGCATGCTGTTCGCGACGACCGAGGAAACGTCCTCTACTTTGAAGGCACGCTTACTGATATTACTGAAAGAAAACGGTTGGAAGAAAGACTTTCTGTGCTGAACTACTATGGAGGAAAACTGAACGCCGCTAAGACTCTTCGGCAGATCTATGAATTAACCTTAGATGCTCTGGAAAAAACGCTTGAGGTGGATAGCGCCGTTTTCTTAAAAGTCGTCAAAAACAGTCTCTGTCCCGTTGCTCGACGGGGTAAACCTCATGCGTCTAACGATCTTCTCCTTTCCAGCGATAAAGGCATAACAGTCAAGGCTGCAAATACGCGTCAACCTGTACTGGTTCCAGATGTAACAAAAAACAAAGACTACATCGAAGGCATCCCAGATGTTCGATCCGAGCTCGCTGTTCCAGTTGAGACTGAAGAAAAGCTTCTAGGAGTACTGGATGTCGAGAGCAAGAAACTAAACGCCTTCAATGAAAAAGATGTTACACTGCTTCAGATTTTAGCTTCGCATGTTGCAACAGCAATAGGTAACGTAGAAAAGCGTGAAGAAATCGAAAAACGCTCCAGCCAACTGATGCTGCTAATGAAGAGCTCAGCAGACGTAATTTACACCACCAACCTGCACAAGCGCCTCAACAGAATTGCGAAAGCCATCAAAAACCTCGGCTGGCGCAGAGTCGTCATATCCGTCCGAGATTCAAAAATGGAGTTAACAAGCCCGGATGATCTTGTAACGGCTGGTCTAACAAAAGAGGAAAGAGACTTTCTGTGGGAGAACAGACCGCCAGGGCAGGTATGGCGTGAGAGGTTCGGCCCAGAGTATAAACGGTTCAAAATAGGAGAGTTCTATTATCTTCCGTGGAGCGACCCGCTGGTAAGGAAGAGATTTTCTGAAGGCACAGTTCCCAGCAATCTTTCAAAAGAAGAGATGGTTGACTGGGATCCGCAAGACTTGCTCTACGCACCGCTTAGACTGGCTGATGGACGTATTGTAGGGATTTTGAGCATAGATGACCCTGTGGATGGGAAGAAACCGACTAGGGAATCATTGGCGCCGCTGGAGCTGTTTATTCATCAGGCTGCAGTTGCAATCGAAAACGCTCAACTGTTTCAGCAGCTGAACAAGGCTAAGAACCAGCTGAATGAGTACGCTAGATGCCTTGAGGAAAAAGTGAAAGAGCGAACCATAAATTTGAAAAGAAACGAAGAAAAACTTAGAAGCATTATCACAGCAACCCCGAACGCTATTACTGCAACAGATCTAAACGGGATCATCACTGAATGCAACGAACACACGTTAAAGCTACATGGGTTCTCTTCAAAGGCTGAGTTGATCGGCAAGAGCGCCTTCGAGTTGATAGCCAAAAAAGACCACGAAAGAGCTTTTGAAGGAATAAAGAAAACCCTTGAAGAAGGCTATGTAAGAGACCGTGAATACACATTGATCACAAAAGATGGCCGCGAGTTTCCCGCAGAGCTTTCCGCAAGTGTGGTTCGAGACGATTCAGGCAGACCTATTGGCTTTGTAGCAATAACTAGTGACATCACCGAGCGCAAACGGATGGAGAAGCAACTTCTTAAGTCCGAAAGATTGGCAGCTATCGGGGAAGTAGCAGCCATGGTTGGACATGACCTACGGAACCCTTTGACAGGGATTGCGGCAGCTGCCTACTACTTGAAAACTAAGCAGAACCAAAAAAGCAACAGCAAAACGTGGGAGATGCTTGAGATAATTGAAAAGAACGTAGAATATTCGAACAAGATTGTGAATGATCTTTTGGACTATTCTCGTGAGATGCGACTTGAATGCACTCAGACCAATCCTTATGCGCTGGTTAAAGAAGCACTAGCAATGGATATTCCTGCGAACATCAAAGTCAGAGATCAAACCAGCACTAGCCCAGAGATTATTGTTGATGTTGAAAAAATGAAAAGGCTGTTTACCAACCTGATTAAAAATGCTTTGGAAGCAATGCCTAAAGGTGGAGTGCTTACTATAAGCAGCAGACAAGTGTCAAGCAATGTTGAATTCCGCTTTACTGATACGGGCGTGAGCATGACACAGGAAATCCTAGAGAAAATTTGGTCACCACTCTTCACTACAAAGGCAAAGGGGATGGGACTGGGCTTGGCTATATGTAAACGCATTGCAGAGGCACACAAAGGCAAGATCTCCGTAAGCAGCAAAATTGGAAAGGGAACCACATTCATTGTAACTATTCCCATCAAACCGAGTCTGGAAGGAGGTGAAAACATATGGGTGAACGTACCCGAATCCTTATTGTCGACGACGATGAAAGCATAAGAAAAACCATTTCCACAATACTTGAAGAAAACGGCTATAAAGTGGACACCGCAAAGGACGGCAGACAAGCCATAGAGAAAACAGAAGCAAGATTCTACAACTTGGCTTTGATAGATATCAAACTGCCAGACATGGAGGGAACCGAGCTTCTAGACAAGATGAGAGACACAACCCCAAGGATGGTGAAAATCATCGTAACAGGCTTCCCTTCGCTCCGAAACGCGGTAGAAGCCGTGAACAAGAGCGCCGACGCATATCTGATCAAACCCGTGAAAATTGAAGAACTGCTTGAAACGATTAGATTGCACTTAGAAATCCAAGAAGAAGAAAGACGCTACAACGAACAAACGATTGCAGCATTTCTCGAGACACGCTTGCTAGAACAGAAAGAAATAGCAACCTGCAAAATAAGAAAATAAACTCTCTTTTTAATCAGTTTCCACATTCTGATTTATTTTAACTTATAAACAATTTTCCACACTCACAGACCATAAATCAAAGAAGACCAGAGCCAAACACCAAATAACCTATATATAAGGGGCCTTATCTTCACAGTTGTAACTGAGTTCCGACATGAGCCTTCTTGGCTTTTTCGTAGATTAATTTGGCTGCTGCTATGTCTTCTATGGCTACGCCTAGATTCATCGACATAATGCGCTCTTCTTCTTGTTCGCGACCAGCTTTTTTGCCGGCAACTACTTCACTTAGCTCAGCATAGACTTTCGGCACATTTGCAAAGTACCCCTGCGTCTTGTAGTATTCAAGCTGTTCTCTATCATCTGTGCAGAACTTGTTCATGGAGTACATGGCTTCCGGCTTCCAGTAGGAATCAAAATCTAATGCACATGCAAAGCCGCTATTTTTGAACCATGAAGCCTCAATCACTGGATGCGGATTCTTTAGAATTGGACCAGCTGAAACAACGATGTCGCAGTTTTCTACTGCTTGTCTGGGCGATTCTGCAGGAACTACGCGGACTCCATGTTTTGCAGTCATCTCTTTGACATACCTATCCAAGTTCCCTCTATCCACGTCATAGGCTCTAACCTCATTCAAGCTGCAACACACAGCAAGCAAGGCCTCAAGATTGCTTCTTCCCTGAACACCGCAACCAAGAATCCCAACTTTTTCAGCATACTTATTTGCAAGATACTTGGCGGCAACAGCAGTGGCTGCCCCTGTCCGTTTAGCAGTCACCCACGTACAATCCATGACGCAAACAGGAAACCCCGTTTCCACATCATTTAACACAATTAATCCAGACACATAGGGCAATCCGCGTCTAGGGTTCTCTGGAAACCCGCTTACCCACTTCAATCCCGCAGATTTAGTTTCCCCTAGAAAAGCGGGCATAGCATGGATAAACGCGTCCCTCTTAGGGTGAATACCAGGCTTAGGTGGCATTTCGACTTTTCCAGCAGCTTTCTCGCAGAAAGCGTTTTCCACTGCTTGAATGATTTCCTCAACTGAAACGTTCAGCTTCTCCACATCAGCTTTGGAAAGATAAAGAATTTCTTCAAAGGATTTCATAAGAGTATCACGTATTGGCATTATAACAAAAAAGTGAACTACATGTCTGATTTTTACCTTATCCTGAAATTGCGCCGCCTATAAGTCCGCCGATAGCTGAAATTATGGCTCCTATCAAGTTTATGAAAAGAGCCACAATTAAACCGATTACCGCACCCAGCAATCCTCCCAGAAAGGCGCCGAATACCCCTGCCAGCAGTCCTCCCGCAGATGCACCGGCAATCACTGCCACAACAACAAGGACTATTCCTCCGGCTACCCCTGCCAGAAAACCCGCAATCGCACCTCTGCCTGCTCCTCCCGCAATCAGACCCGCAACAATTCCGCCGATGAAGTGACCAATCCAAGGAAGCCACCATCCGAGAAACGTAGCCACCACAAAGCCCACGAACGCTCCAAGCCAAAGACTACCCAAAGTAGACACCACTTTCTACTAGCCTAGTGAAAAATAAAAGATTTACCCAACCCCTCTAGGGTTAACCACCACCTACAGGCGGAATTATCGCTAAAACGTCCCCATCACTAAGCCTTGTATCCAACCCGTTAAGCGTTGATGCGCTTCTTCCATTTACTAGAAACTGCAAAAAACCCTTGACTGCGCCAGTCTTGTGCTCATAGACGTATTCGACGAATTCTTTTCCATAACGTCTAGCCAACCGTCTAAGGACTTCGCCTATAGTTACGGGTTTGTCGTCTTTGAAGCTTAATATTTCTTCACGTTTACCCGTTATCTCTCTTAGGCTTGTAAAGAACCGCACCGAAACCTGCATGACACAGCCCCTCACTTGACAAGGTGCGCTGAAAGATTTAAACCGTTATATCACACAAACTAGTTTCAAAACATAAGAGTGAAAGGTTTATATTTTACCTATTTTCAGCTTATTCAGAAAAGTTATCAGCAGAATGGAGGAGTTTGTAATGGCATATTTGACGACAACAGCCTCAGGGCAACCAGTTCTTATCCTTAAAGAGGGAACAACACGCAACCGCGGAAAAGAAGCCCAAAGAAACAACATAATGGCGGCACGTGTGATCGGCGAAGTTCTGAGAACAACGCTTGGACCTAGAGGCATGGACAAGATGCTTATCGACAGCCTTGGCGACATCACCATAACCAACGATGGAGCCGCAATACTTGACGAGATAGAAGTAGAACACCCAGCAGCCAAAATGATGGTTGAAATTGCAAAAACACAAGACGACATGGTTGGCGACGGAACAACCACCGCAGTAGTCCTCTCAGGTGAGCTACTGAAAAAAGCTGAAGAGCTACTTGATCAGAACATTCATCCAACGATAATCGTTAGCGGCTATAGGAAAGCGGCACAGAAGGCTATAGAAGCCATAAACAAGGTTTCAATACCAGTAAACATAGATGACCGCGCAACACTGAAAAAGGTGGCACTTACCTCTATGGCAAGCAAGGCCGTAGGCACCGCAAGAGAGCACCTAGCAGACATCGCCATAGACGCCGTAAAGCAGATCGTGGAAACCCGCGGAGATAGAATAGTCGCCGACATCGACAACATCCAGCTCATAAAGAAAACAGGCAAAAGCCTTCTCGAATCGCAGCTCATCAAAGGCGTGATCATCGATAAAGAAACCGTCCACCCGGGAATGCCGAAGAAAGTTGAGAATGCGAAAATCGCTTTGCTTGACTGTCCTTTGGAAATTGAGAAAACAGAGATAAGCGCTGAAATACGCATCCGCGACCCAGAGCAGATGAAAGCGTTTCTAGACCAAGAAACAAAGATGCTGAAGGAAATGGTGGACAAGATAAAGGCATCAGGTGCAAACGTCGTTTTCTGCCAAAAAGGCATCGATGACATGGCTCAGCACTTCCTTGCAAAAGAGGGAATAATGGCTGCACGAAGAGCCAAACAGTCAGACATGGAAAAACTTGCAAGAGCAACAGGTGGAAGAATGGTCACAGACCTCGGCGACTTGACTTCTCAAGACTTGGGCACAGCAGGACTCGTGGAAGAGCGGAAAGTGGGCGAAGACAAAATGATCTTCGTCGAAAAATGCAAAGACCCACACTCAGTTGCCATTCTCTTACGTGCTGGTCTCGAGAGAATGGTCGATGAAGCAGAAAGAGCGATGACTGACGCGCTGTCCGTGGTTTCAGACGTGCTGGAAACCAACAAGATCGTTTCCGGCGGAGGCTCA
>JAGTQT010000126.1 GCA_018396615.1 Candidatus Bathyarchaeota archaeon | reverse complement strand
TCATGATAGTTCGACTTCGACTGGTTTTTGGGTGCTGTAAAATGGGGAATTAGACGGATGCTCTGAGGTGTTGTTGCAGACCATCAGAATGGCTAGTTCACGTTTGCCGTCCTTGGTGTATGTGGTGGTTGGGTCAGGTGTGTAGGGCTGCATTTCAGCTCCGCATATGGGGCATTTTCGCCAGCAATCACAGACTATGACGTCAGTTCTGTATCGACTATGGTAGATCTGCCCGCATCGTGGACATTTGCCTTGAAAACTTACTTGTTTAGGCACTTTTCAAAACCATGCTTTAGGCTTACAGACTTGTGCTTATGTTAGTCATCTTGGCTACTGCTTTGCTTCGTAGGACTCCCATGCCGAACCTTGTGGTGGCTCTGACTCCAAACTTGCCACTTCTTGGGTCTTCCCAGTCTTCGACAGTCACATCTCTCCGCAGAAGCATGACTGCAGCTACTCGGGTGTCGATTGCATAAGCTGTTCCGTTAGGCACAAGTGTACTGGCTTGAACTCTCATGCCTAAGACGCTCGTAACAATTCCCCGTTCGATGTCGGTCTGTCCAGAAGGCAAGTATTGAGCGTGAATGAATCTGTCATCGTTTAGCAGTTGATGCAATTGGGTCTCATGAACCACAAGCACTGACGGACGCCAGTTCTCACCGCGAACAGCGTTGTGAAGTTTGAGGAGACCAGCCCAGCTTAAGGCTGCTCCACCACCAGCTATTGGTGCTCCGCCAGCTAGGTCTGTGTCTGCGATGGCTCCGTAAAGTGATAGTATCTTGTTTGTTTCGGTTTCGCCTAGGATTCTGCCGACTTTTTCCACCATGTTGTCCATGACATTCCATGTAGCGTCTTCCGCAAACTCGCGGGTCCATTCTTCTGAAGCGTCTGCGAAGGTGTTGGTTTGAATGTCGATGGTGCTTATTTTCTTGCCGGATAGTCTTGCTATTGAGGCTTCTGCATAGAGGTAGGCTACAGCTTTTTCGTCAAGTGGGAAACGTTCTAGGGCTTCGGTTGTTGGTTTGACGTTGATGATGTTTCTGCCTATCATTTCGGGATAAGCAGCTTCTACGAGCGTGTCATGCATCTTGCCCAGTGCGCCAGCCATGTCGCTGAACAAGCCTTCTTTGATTCCAATTTCGGCATAGCGTTTGAAGAACGGATGCGTTGTTGCTCTGCCTTTTACGGTCTCGTAGAATTCCTTGACTTCGCCGTCTTTTTGTGTGAGGCTTTCGAAAAGTTTAGGCTTCATGGTTGTCACTTCTCCACGATGATGAAGAGCAAATCGTCCGCTGCAGTTGTGGATTCAAGAGCCCATCCGAGTTTTCTGGTCCAAGAGATTGTTGAGGTTCCGCCTTCGTTAATGTCAGCTAGAGCCAGCACTCGTTTGCTTGCGTCTGCTCCGTAAACGGCTTTGCCACGGGTTAACGCGCCACCAGCCTTCATCTTGACTCTACCGCGAATCAGAACGGGACACATGACTCCAGAAGCAACAGACTGCACCGCTATGCCTATACAGTCCTGAGCAGATGTTGCGGGGCTTATCTTGTCATCTGCGCTAAGATAGACGGGGTCGCCCTTGGTTATTGCTGCTGCAGCTTCGAACCGTTCTATGACTGCGTTTGGGTCGTCTGTTTCGCCTATTGCCATCCAAGTTTTGCCTGAAACGTCAGCCAAAACACATCACTCTCCTTTTCGTTAGGTTTCGGCAAGTTCAGCCTTGCCTACTCCCATTTGTCACCTCGTATGACCTTGATTCTAGATTGCGGATGACTCCGCGCAGTTCTTGACAGAGCCTTTGAGGACCTAGGCTCCAGCTTCGCTCAACCATGGGGCTTGGCAAAACAGCCTCGATTAGAGCTTTGGCTTCTTTTACAGAAATCATAGGTTCTTTTGTTTCGGTTTTCTTCAGAAGCTTCTCAGCAATAGTTTGCTGTTCTTCTGGCTGTTTCTTTTCTTCAATTTGTTCCTTCGGGTTCTCAGTTTTGGGTGGCTCTTCTGGGGCGTTTTCAATTTTTTCACTCATTTCTCGTTCACTCTTTTTAGAAGGCTCTGTCTTTTCGGTAACAACTGCTGGTTTGATGTAGTCTGGGTGAAGGCTCAGCCAGTCGCGGATGCTGTTTTGATCCCACATTTTGGCTTTCGAAAACAGGATGGCTTGGCACAGCTCTCTGGAAGGGTCTTCTCGAACCTTTGACATGACTGCCAAAACGCCATTCTGTTGGTCGAGCCAGACGGTTCGGAAATGTTCTGGCATGAATGCAGCTTGGTCTTGGTAAAAGCCGAGGACATATTCGCCTGCAATGATGGGCTCTGTCATTTGTTCCTTGGGTTTTAGGCTTTCTAAGACTTGCACGTTTGTTTCTGGGATGCCTGGAACTGCTACAAGGCTTAGTTCTGCATTGTGTAAGCCGTGTGGAATCTTGCCGTCTACTATGTCTAGTGTTTCGTAGTCTGCTCCTACGCTGACGTGTTGGATTAGTCCTTTGCGGATTTTGTCGGCTATTTCGCTTTCGTAGATTTCAGCTTCGTACCAGAGGTTTTCTCCGTCCCAGCTTGTTTGAGTAACCTTTCCAACAGCGTTCGGAACGGCAACATGCTCAACATAGACAGGAGCAGAAACAAGCTTGTTAGCGAAAGTCTGTAGCTCTTCTGGAGTGTAGATGTTGAAGTTTCGGCTTATGCCAGAAGTCATGGCTATGCCTTTGATGCGCAGAGGCTTATCGACAACTTTCTCTAAGACTTGAAAAGGCAGAATACAGGAAACATGTTCTCTGGTTCTTGTTTCTTCGCGGTGTTTTTCAAACCAAGCCTTGGCCTTGTCAAGCGTCCAGCCTTTCTCTTT
>JAGTQT010000124.1 GCA_018396615.1 Candidatus Bathyarchaeota archaeon | reverse complement strand
ATTAGGGCTCTATATTTTGTGCTGTTGCTGCCACCAAACTCGATGTCGGTAACCTTGATTTTCCTTCTCCCTGAGAGGAATAATAGGAGCTGAAGCACTCCGGCTGCTTCAAGATGTTTGATTTCTCCCAATATGTTTCACCTTTCAGTATTCAGAGTACGTAATCTGGCTATAAATGGATTGTGAAAAATATTTATAGATGATGATTACATATTACAGAAACCGTAAGGTGTAAAGTATGGAATTGGATATAAAAGATGTTGTTGAAGCCAAGAAGATGGGTTCGCCTGGAAGCATTTACATCCTATTGCCAGCGGCATTGTGCAGCGAATTGAAGATCAGTGAAGGCACCGAGTTCCTGTTGTGTCTCGACAAGCAGAAGAACATTGTTTTGAAGCGCAAAAAGGAGGCTTAGAGAGGCATGGCTAAGGAGAGTTGTGTGGATATCCAGGTCCGCAACGTTCCCAAAAAGCTACTGGAAGAGTTTGATGAAGTTGTCGTTAAGCCTTTGTTTCCTGGTGGCCGCGCTGAAGCCATCCGCGATTTGATGCGTAGGGCTATTCAGGATCAGAGGGCAAAGGGGGCGTAGGCATGGATAAGGCGATTGCTGGGATTGCGAAGGCTCTGAAAGATTCGTTAGATACTGTGGCGATATGCGTTCAGCAGACCCTTGACGTGCTCAGTAACCACGAGCAGCGGCTACAGAAGCTCGAGAGGGCAATGAGTCCAAAAGGACATCTTAGGCAGATCGAGCGGTTCATCGAAGACATTCAGGATCCTGTGAAGCGAGAGGCTGCTATGGCTGAGTTTGCGAGCTTGTGTCATGCTCTCGGTATCGAAGATTTGGAGGAGGAGCCATGAATCAGCGGTTCTTCACTGTTATTGCCAAGGGCCTCAAGGGCAAGGAGCGCACGCCCTACGTTAAGTTGCAGTCTGAGCAAGACGACAAAATTGAGCTTGTTTTGCTTAGCCGAGATGAGCTGGCCAACTGGGATATTGATGAAGAAGTGCCCGTGGTAATAGGTTCTGCGAAAAGCAATCAATCAAAATTGACTTGAGGAGATTTCTTTGAGTGAGCGTACCGTTAAGCTAGATGCTTGGCGTCCTCAGCTTCGTCCGGCTGAAACTCGTGAGCTCGCTGAGTATAGGCGTTTGATTCGAGAGGCTGTTTTCGGTATTTTCTTTCGGAAGAAGCGCATTTTAGAGGCTAAGGGCATGCCTGCGCAGCCTGTTAGTCTTGGCGAGATTTACTTAGAGGTAAGGAGCCGTATTGCTGAACTCCAAGCTTGCGGAGAATGGCCCTATCATGTGCATGGCAAACGTTGGATTGACCGACGTGTGAATGAGTCTGCTACGCCAAAATATTATGAGGATGGTGTGCCTAGGATTGTGGCTGCCACTGCGGGCATGTATGAGCCTAATCCTGCTCTTTTCAGAACCTCTGAAGTGATGCATCATCGTATGCCCGATGGGAAACTGGTGGAGTGTACGACATGAAATTTGATAGATGTGTTGTTTGTGGTGCGCCTAGCGTTGGTAGAACAGGCTATTTGTTTATGTCCACGGGAAAAAGCGTTGTTGGTATGCCTTTCTGTGAAATGCATCTTGACCAAGTTGGCTTGGTCTTCGCCAATCCCGTTTTCGAGAATGAAGAAGCCCTGCGGCTTTTCAGGGAACGCCACCCAGGCAAATACATCAAGTATGTCAAAGGCAAACAGACCATTTTTCTGACCAAGGAGGCTTCTAAATGACCTTTAACCTTCGAGACGCGAGGTGCCCAAAGTGTGGCGATCATGGGCTTGTGATTACGCAGGAAGATTGGAAGCCTGTTGAGATTAAGTGTCGTCATAAATGGACATGCGGTTGGAAAGTGAACTTGAAGCAGTTCTGGCCAAAGAAGGAGGCTGAACACTCTTGAAATCGAGTTTTGTCAAGTTGCCGTTATACCTCTATTGTCGCCATGGAATCAAGTTTTATGTCATGAAAATCGAGGCGATGGACCCTGAAGTTCCGTCGTATGCTGCCAAGTGTCCCAAGTGTGGTAAAGAAGTTATATTCGATTTTGATGGAGGAGTAGCTGAATCTTGAGCGAAGAGTGGATAGTACCACTGATTTACATTCTGTTTGCAGTTGCTATGGGGGTAGCGACGCACTACTCGCTGAAATGGAGAGATGAGTTTCTATCGGAGGACTGTAAATCTTGAGCGGTTCTCGGATGTTTCCTTTTATCACGAAGACGTGGAATCCTCTAGGCGGCGAATGCTTGCATCAATGTTACTATTGCTGGGCGCAGGGACCAGAGGGTCTAGCAAAGACTCACAACATGAAGAAATATCGAGGCAAGCCATCCCTTATATATAAGGAGTTTCTGCGAAAGTTCAAGGCATATCAGGATTTCATATTTGTCTGCGATATGCTTGACCTATTCGGAACGTGGGTACCAAATGAATACATTGTAGCTATTCTTAATTTCTGCAGGAAAAACAGCCAAGTATCCTTTCTGCTGTTGACAAAGAATCCCGATGCCTATTTTCATTTCTATGATAACATTCCGCCAAACTGCTATTTTGGCTGCACAATCGAATCAAACCGCGACTATCCTGAGCTCTCGAGAGCGCCGGTGCAGTCTAAACGGCTTGAACTCATGCTGAAGCTTTCCCATGCCGTTAATGGCGTGCATATCGCGCCGCGTGGGCGAATCTTCATTTCAATCGAGCCAATTATGGAGTTTGATTATGAACCGTTTGTTTCGAAGCTTCTAAAGATGCGTCCCTGGGCAGTGGCCATTGGCTACGACAATTACGACAACAAATTGCCTGAGCCTTCTTTGGCTAAAACCATGCAGCTAATCGACCGCCTCGAGAAGACTGGAATCACAGTTTACAGGAAAACGTTACGGGAGGCTTGGAATGAGCACTGATGAAGTAGGCATAGGTCACTGCGGCAAACACTGTCCGAATTGGGTTTGCGATGAAGAGCCGAAATTGGATGACTTGTGCGTAGGTTGTCCATGTAATCCAGAAATAGAGGCTGAGTTTTGGGAAGACGAATACT
>JAGTQT010000125.1:1191-2998 GCA_018396615.1 Candidatus Bathyarchaeota archaeon | reverse complement strand
GATTATCTGGGGAAGCTCCAAATTGTTTCCCCTGTAGGAGATGTGCACCTGTTGACTACAAATGTTTGGGTTAAGATGGATACTCTTGAAATGTACAGCGAAAATGGGACCTACGTTGGGAGATGGCCCTTCTGGGTACACAATTATGAAGTTAACTCAACCATAGTAATGGTTCATGATGTGCTTAAGAGTAAACTAGTCAACGGATCATTAGTTCGCACGCACATGGATGCGAAAGTTGTTTTATCAGAGTTAGATTCAGGAGGGGATCCTCAAGTAGGCATCAATACCCCTGTGGGTTTTTTCGTTGCAGACCGGCTTTTGGGGTGTAACCCAGTAGGGGAACGTGTTGGCAGTGTGTGGAATTTCGCCATCATGTTTCAGGCGTTGTATGACGAAGTTTCCCTCATAATGATTGCTTGTGCGGGAACCTATATTGACGACGCTATTCGTTATGTGCTTGGTGACATATACAATGGGATAAGCCTAGATAAACCGCTTATTATTGGTGCCACTAACATAGACCTAGAATCACAACAGAAGCCAGGAAGCTTCGAATTTCCGTTGGTTCTTGGTATCGTGATAGTCGCAGCCACAGCCACCGCAGGTGGCCTGGGTGGCCTACTTTATGTATGGAAGAAGAAAAGCCGCTAGAATTCTCTGGTTCGTGGGTCTGTTCTTGGCAGTAACAGGAGTAGCCATAGTTTCATGGGCTTTTAAATCCCTTTCAGGTGGAAGCAGCATCAGAGTACCAGCATCGTTCGAGCTTAACCCAGGCGAAACCGATTTTCGCCGCGAATACGCCTACTTCTACGATGTCACAAACATGATCATCACCCTCGACTTGTCTCCTTCAATGACTTACGCCTTTAATATGACAAAGATTGAAGGAAACTGGACCCATGTCGAAAGTGGGGCAGGACACGATGCTTTTTCTGTTGCACCTCCATCGCGAGGCGTTTACGAGTTGACTCTACTAGTCCACGCCGACGAGGGCGCTTCTGGCAAGTTGAAAGGAAGCGTAATGAGGTCAATCAGTACTCGGGTGAATGGTGAAATATACCTCTACCCAGCTTCATCTCTAGCAATTCCTGGGCTGGCATTAATACTCTTGTCATTCCTGCTCAGAGGCGTCAAAAATGTTTCCTAAAGTATTAAAATGGGAACTTCTCGCTGGCAAACGTTTCTACTTAGTATTCGTACTCTACTTCCTAACACTGTTCTCCTTGGGAAATTATATTCAAGATATTCAAAATGTAGAACGGAAAACCCCTGATGAGTACTCCATTCAACCTTTAACTCCAGGCACTATGATTGACATATATTGGAAAGCCAGCGATGTCTGGTGGTTTTCATTCCCTGTTGTAATAGCCTATGCAGTCTTCACCTTCAGCTATGAACTTGACAAAAAAATTCTAAGAACATACCTTTTAAGTTGCGTAAAGAAACGCACACTATTTCTAGCCAAACTTCTATCAATCCAACTGAGCCTCTTCATACCACTCATCATAAGCTTACTAATCGTATACCCCCTAGGAGACCCAATTTTATTCGAATCAAATCCGTTGGAGGTATACGTCAATCTTCCCCGAAGGCTCTTGTTATTTGCCTCTATGCTTTACATAATGATAGGTATCTCAGCTCTTTCTTCCACAGTCTTTAAGAACCCACTATACGCTTTCGCTGCCCCTATAGCCATAGTCTACACATTGAACATTGCAGGTCTACGTGTAGTCTCTGAATACATTCCTCCTCAATGCTACCAAGATATTCCTGATGTGCCGATAGGCTTGCTCACCAACGAACA
>JAGTQT010000125.1:0-1035 GCA_018396615.1 Candidatus Bathyarchaeota archaeon | reverse complement strand
CGGAAAAACTGTGGCACTCCGCAACGTCTCCATAAAAGTTTCGAAAGGCAGCGTATTCTTACTAATGGGAGCAAACGGTTCTGGAAAATCAACATTACTCAAGATAGTCACAGGTCTCATTAAACCAACCCGTGGACATGCCGAAGTTTTTGGGGCAAACCCTTGGAAGGAAAGACACAAAATCTTCGCCTATTTAGGAGCAATGTTTGAGGACCACGCACCACCAGATTGGGCTTCAGGTAAGGCCTACCTCGAATATAAATCAATACTGAAAAAAGCAGAAAACCCAGAAAAAGAAGCTCTCGCAGTCGCCAGTCAATTTGGGGTTGACACCTTCTGGAAACAGCCCTTCGGCACGTACTCTTCTGGCATGAAGAGAAAACTTGCACTGTCAGATGCTTTCATCAACGATCCGGACCTAGTCATTCTCGACGACCCAACGGTGGCTCTGGACAAAGAAGCTAGACTTGCGCTCCAAGAAATCGTAGTAAACAGGGCAAAGCAAAACAAAACCTGCGTGATAGCCTCCCACATAATAACCGAATTTGAACACCACGCCACACATCTAGCATTTCTAAACCAAGGACAAACAGTCATCACAGGAAAGGTAGAAGAGGTCATGGAAAAAATGGGAATACGTCAAGTAACGATCAAAACGAACACACCTAGAAAAGCAGCTGCAATTTTGATGGAAAAGGGATATGCAATAAAAGTGTACGGTAACACCATAATTGTTGAAGGATCAGAAGACAACAACAAAATAGTAGAGTTACTGGAAAACCTTGGCATAAAGGCTAGCACAGAGAAGCCAAGAGTAAATCTGTGGGAAATGTATACAAAAGCGTTAACATCTGGCTAGCCAAAAACGCCTCATTTACACACAACTAGTAGACTTCAACGAACAACACTGCAGCTCGAAGTCGCTTGAACACTAGACGAAGCGTGCAAACTAATCGAATTAGGATTCCAATACGTCTGCGACTATAACGGCAATAAGATATTCAGAAAAGGGAAGTAACCATTATAAGAAAGTTT
>JAGTQT010000123.1 GCA_018396615.1 Candidatus Bathyarchaeota archaeon | reverse complement strand
AGAGAACACTTTGACCAGTATGAGCAAGAGACACGAGGTCACTTAATTCGTCAGCAGGCTGAGTCAGAAGTCACACTAACTGCATTTATTCAAGGCGATAAGCCCACGTTTCCCACGAAAGATTTGAATATGCCAAGTGGGATGCTTCTTAGAAGCAATAGCGTTTTTCCACTTCTTTTAACTCCGGAGATTCAAGAGGACAAGAAAACGGGTGACACTGAGAGGCTTTTCATAAAGCTTGTAGGTGTATTGCATATACTCACAATCTTCCCCAAACTTACTCCTTCAGAACAAACTGAAGCTATTAGGTTCATTGAACGGGAAGTGCAAGGAAAAGTGTTAGAGCGCCTTGTAGGCACTCTTGTTAAATTTGTTCCGATGTTTTGGACTATTGTTGACTATCTTAACAGAGAAAAAGCAGTAACCATTAGTCAAATCAAGAAGTATTTGGAAATAAAAGGTTTGAGTGTTTCCCCAAAGTCGCTTAGGAAGCCTGAAGGCTGGATTTACAGAGAAGTCCTTGCTCCTTTGCAGAAGACTGGCTGTATCATTATTAAAGAAGAGAGAAACAAAACGCTAGTAATTGTAAATGAGAAAGTTTGGTCAACAATCTTGGGGTCATTTCTGGAAGCTTCAAGAAAATGAATATTGGCTCGCTTTACGAGATAATGGCGCGCTAGGGGTCAACGTTCGACCCTTGAAGATGTAGATTAAAGCCATATTGTTCCGTCACAGATTTTTGATTCACCCTTTCTTGGATTATCACGCATTATCGAAGCATATAGGTGAAAGGTATGTCAGGAGAGAAGAGCGAGATGATGGAACATGGCAAGTCGCATTGCGAACATTGTAGTCGACCAGCCACATACAAATGTCCACTCTGCGGAGAACATCTATGCAAATGGCACCAATTGCTACACTTTTGCCCCACAATCTGGCTCTATAGGATACCATACAATATAGCAGTCGCTAACACTGAAGGCAGTTTGCAGTTTCCGTCGGTGATTGCTAGGAAAAACACGGATTTCGACAGAAGCCCAAGCCTTGACGAAATATCTGGTGTAAAAACAGCTGAAAGGAGGTGAAAAAGATGCCTGAAAAAGAAGTAATCAGATTCCCTAACAATGCCACACCTAACAGGGTGATAGTTGTCGGTAACAATACCTATTATGGAAACAAAGGCGAACCAATCCACGGTCACAGCGTCCGAGGTCCAGATGGAATAGTTTACGCTAGAACTCGTGAAGGGAAAGTGCTCAGGTAAAGGGACATCTCTTCGGCTCTGGGCTGGTGAGATTATGGCTTTTATGTCTATGCCTTCGCCATAACTGATTTGTTCTGAGGCTTCACGGACTGGGTATAGTGTGATGTTTTCTCCGTTTGAGCGAAGGATTTGTTTGAAACGTGTTGTGGGTTCTTCATAGTTTAGATAGAGCAAGGAAAGCCAGCATACGGTTGCCATCGCCTTCTTGTTTTCAACATAGCTATAATCGGCGTGTTTAGCACCCCAGAACATAAACTCCTCTTGGTGCTTGTCTATGATTTTCATGCTGAATTCGAGGCTTGGTTTGTCATGGTTTTTACGTATTTTCCAGAGGATTCCGCTTGTGACCGCATCATAATAGTCGCATGCTGCAAATCGACTGATGACGTCTATGTAGCCTGCCCAACAAATAGCGGGATTGTAGGCTGGGTACTGGGCGCTCGCTCGGATGGAGTTAATGAAGTTGTAAACTTTTTGGCATGTGAGGCTCCAGCCTTCGTATTCATACAAGCCAAGCAAAGCATAAGCAAAGGGGTCATCGTAAATCTCGTTTTCGCTTAAACCGATTCTGTGCCAATTGTCATCTGCAGGGTCGTAGTGAAGCCAGAGGTTCTCGAACCCTTCTTTGAGAAAATTGACAGCCTTGCTTATTATGCCCTCATATGTTGATGCGTTGGCTGTATCGTATTTTTCAGCAAGCATCTTCAAGCCAATAAGCCCGTAGAGGCATTCAATATCCATTTGCAGAAGCCAAGCATCCGCGATTGTGACTGCTCTTGCGAAACCGCCATAGGTCTGCTGATCCTGCATGGTTTTGAGAAAAGTGGCTCCAGCAAGCCTAGCAGCATTCAGATAATTCTCATCGTTTGTTACATCGTAGGCTTGTAGGAGTGAGGAAATTACTCGGCAAGCGTCAACGCTGTAGTAGTATGTGCTGTTTTCGTTGCTTTTGAATCCGCCATAGGCTTTTCTGGCTGGGTCTGTGCATTGTTGGGTTAGAATCCAGTCGGCAAGATTCACGATTTTGTTGTAGATGGCGGTTTTTTGGTTTTCAAACTGCTTATTGTTATAGGCTTCAGAGAGGAAGTCGATGGCGAAGGCTGCTGCGAAAGCTGCTTTTCCCCATTCTGGGTCTGGAGTGTTTGGTGGAATGACGTAGACGTAAGGCGCATAATTCATTATGAATTGGTAGTAGGCTTGAGGCACTGTTCCCATCAGGCACTCCCCACGTAAGGCTGTTTTAGGTTTCGCAAGATCCGCTCTAACTCTGATTGCAGTACGTCCAATGGTGGAGCTTTGCTTAGGACGCTGACGTTTTGGTCGCCTATGGAGAAGCTTAAGCCAACTGCTGAACCGCCAGTAAGATAACAAATAGCATAAATGGCAGCGAGAACTGTTATGAACTCTTTTTCAGAATCTGAGCAGCTATTATAGTCTATTTCTTTGCCCAGTTCAAGTTCAAGCGTGACTTCAGCACGCTTAACCATCTTTAGAATTTTGTCATCCGGTATGTCCGCTGAACTAACGTTTATAACGTCTCGAACATCATTGGTAGACACGCTTACCAATGGCTTTAAACCTCAAATCAGCAGCATTTCGTGATTAAAAAGAAATGCACGGCAAAAATAAGGAATCTTGCTGAAAAACAAGCATGAAATCTTCTACCATTCTTGAAATAGAAAAATAATTCTTCAAATCAAGCATAAGTACTCAAGCATTCCTAAGGTTTAGGCTGAAAAGTTTTATCAGAGATTTAGACTATTTCTACAATATGATATCAAGATTTACTGCCCAACACCAAACCAATC
>JAGTQT010000121.1 GCA_018396615.1 Candidatus Bathyarchaeota archaeon | reverse complement strand
GGCACAAGCCCTATGGTACCACAGCAGCTTATGTTGAAGGTGTTAAAAATGCGGGTCCTGAGAAGCTTGCCAAGGTTATTCGCGTGGTCGGGATGCTCTTGCAGACGAAGGTTTACCTCTTTTGGAGCAAACCCGAAATTCATAAACAGTAACCACAAGGTCAGGGTTCCAGCTTCCTGATCCGTGGATTTCTTCCCATGCCCTTCTGAACTCTTCTAGGCTGCCATAACCTTCTTTTTGCACGTCTTCTAGGCTAATGTCTCCGAGTCTTTCTCTGAACTTACGGATTATAGTGATGTGGCCTTTGGGCTTGTCGAACCAGCGGTCTTTGATGGCGTAAGTTCTTCCTAGCTTCCATTCTCTTCTGTGGATCCTGCGAGTCTGCACCTTGCGGCCCTCTAGGATCCTCTCGATGTGTTTTCGCTTAAACAAAACCACGCATTAATTCCTCCTCTTCCACGGATGGCAAGCCCTTCCTCTGGAGCCATAGATCTCTGAGAACTATTAGTTTTGCCTGATAAAAGTATCCTGCTTCGCGTAGCTCTCTTTTTGTTGCGGTTATGCCTTTGAAATCAGAGCCCATGGTCCGTGCTTGTTCTTCCTGGAAGAGCTGCTGCGCCTTTTCCCAGATCATAGCCCGCACGTGTGGCCAGAATTTGCCACGGGCTTGTTGTCGCATTGTTATCACGTAATTATTGCCTTATTGCCCTATGCGTAGTGCGATTGGTATAGTGGATGTCCGTCCCATTTCCAGAAGTAATCGCGACGTGTATTGCCTCGGGTGTATGGATATTTTCCGACTAGGCATGGCTCGCCGTTTGATGTCGTGCGGACGTGAAGTCTAAATAGTTCTCCTTTGGGGTCTGGTTGGCTGGGAACTACGTATTCTGACATCGGATGCATGCCTTCCTCATAGATTTCCTTTTCGCCCATCATTCTGCACTTTACCGTTTTGCCAGTCGGTGAAACTTCCTCAACAATGCAGAAATCGATGTTAGTTTGCTCCCATCCCCAGCTTGCGTAGAAGATATCGCCTTTTTTAACTTGAGGTGGCATGCTTATCTCTCCCAGAGAGCGTCGGTATGCATAGCGATTAGGAGAGCTCTGTGGATCTGTTCGCGTTTGAGGTCATGCTCGCGTTGCAGCTTTTCTTTTAGATCGTTTACACTTGCGATAATATCGCTCATGGTTATGTAGGGGGAAGGCGATTTCTCGTCGCCGCGCAAAGCCCTAATGGGCAAATTGGCTGGCTTAATAGCTTGCATTTTGCTTGGAACTCCTATCTTCTAGGTTAGGCTCGTTTCCTTTATAAGTGTTAGGCACGGAGCCGAAGGCTATCCGACTGCTAAGGAGTTCCAAGCCTTAGAAGTTGTCCCGGACAGTCTCCGACTCCATATTGGGCTACTGTGTCTTTTTGCGCTTAAAGATTTCTGTTAGGAATGCCTCGATGTTTCCGCCCTCTTTCAGGTAATCCTCGAATAGTTTTCGCATCTCGAGTTTCTTTCCAATAGTATCTCCTGCAAGTTTAGCCAGAAGCCACGTCGGCAGCAGCTCTACATGGTATTTCTTTGCCTGTTGATGCGTTTCCTTTTTGAAGTATGGACTGATCAAAATTGGGTGGACATTCTGTTTGACGACGTGCACTTGGAGGTTTTGATTTCCTTCTTGAAGTGCGATTTGTTCTCCGAATTCGCTGCTGAACCTCAGCTTGTCGATAAATTCTTTGAGATGCTCAGGTGTAGCTCCACCTCTGTAGAATTTGCACTCGATCGGGTAATAATGGCGCCAGAGCAATTTTCCCTTATAGTAGAAGTCTACCTGGAGGACCCGGTCGATTTCCTTCGCGTTGCTGAGTCTGATGTTGTAGGATTCCTTGCCCTTGCCGATCTTGCGCCAGAAAGTAACTTTGATATCCATGTCTTTCAGGGCCAAGTCTATAGCATGTTGAGAAAACGCTTCGTGGAAAGCTCCTATGGCGCCGGTGAGCCGTTTCTTGATGCTGACGTGTTTCTCCCAGTAGGCGACTTGTTTATCGATGTCTTCACTGGTGAAGTATTGCTTGTCGTAGATGAAGCCTTGGCCGCCGATCGTCGCGGTCACGAGGCCAGGATAGATCTGTGTTAAGATTTTGATGGCTTTGAGGGTCTCGTATTGCCCGAGCTCCTCTTCAAATTTGCCGTAAGAAGTGAATCGCTTGAGGCTGCTGTCCTTGCGGATCTCCACGAGAATCGCGTTGACGTGTGGGCTGTAGAGGCCTTCTCCCTGTTCGATGCGCTTCTTGGCTTGATCTGTTCCAGGTAAGCCGTAGACGTAGCCTTTGATGCGTCCTTGGAAGGGCGTTTCTTTCGCTAGGACCGGGTTCCAGTAGCCGCGGCGCTCGAGCAAGCCTTGTTTTCGCATTTTCCCCAGAGTTCGGCTTGCCCTGCTCAAAGGTGCATTGAAGGCTTGAGCGACTTCGCTGGGAACAGCTCCTACGTCTCGGTTCTTGAAAAACTTCAGCACTTCTTTCTGGTTGAGCCATCCTTGTTTTACGTTCTCGACCACGGGTTTACTGAAAGCAATGAAGGCGACGTTATGTTTCTTCTTGGACTCTTCCAGTGTATACCGCTGTGTGTACGGCACTTCCACGGTTACGATTCCGCTTGGCGTCATGGCCCTACTATCTGCCCTAATCCACAGAAACGTCGAGAGTTTCTTCCAATACCGGCCTACACCAGGTTTGCTGTCGACGTAGCTCGCGTGGATCTTCTCTCGGCTCCGCAGAATTTTGCCCTCTTGCCACAGCTTATCTAGGCGACACTGAACCGTTGTCGGATAGCTTTTCAATTCTCTAACAAGGTCCATTCTTCCCATGGGGTTCTCGAGAAGCTCAAGCAAACGCTGATCAATCGCACTCTCTAATGGTACTTTTCATCCCCTCCTAGTTGGGCTAACGCACCTCATGCATGCGTCTGACGGACCATTCAGATAGTCAAACGCGAAACGCAACTTAACCATGCCCTACACCATGCAGAGCATAACGCACAGCAAGAAAAAAAGCCTTTAGCACACAAACGACTCAAAACAATGGTCTTTTCCAGAAAAGAACACCATTGCATATGCCCCTTAGCCCATCGGTATCGACAAGTTAAGGTTCAGC
>JAGTQT010000122.1 GCA_018396615.1 Candidatus Bathyarchaeota archaeon | reverse complement strand
GCTAATTGATCTATCAGAATGATGCTCTTGCTAATCCTAATCTTATAATTCACTCGAAACTCTAATATCACTTTGTAGCTTATCTGTATAAGTCAAACCTGTTTTCCAAACCAAATTTAGCGAGATACTAAGCGTTTTACTTATTACAGATGCTTGCTTCCAATCATTGTTTATGATAGCGTTAATCTATTGCACAAAACATTAAACGGTTAATGCTCATTTTTGGAAGTTTATATAATCGTATACTTATTCAAAGCGCCACCATCCCAAACCTTCATGATAAGACTCAACCATGACTATTCCTGCAACTTGTTCTATATGCCATAGGCTCTTTGAGGCTTTTACGATTTGGCATACGACCGCTATCAAGGCAAACTTATGGCGTTTCTTCACCTTAAGATTTTTCATCTTTGCCTTCTTCTCCTCCTTCCAATTTTAATTTTCTGGTTAACTCTAAACTAACAGGGGTGAGCATGAAACAGCATCTCATTTTTTCACAAGGCAGAATCCCAGACACTACATTATGCGCGTTGCAAGCCTCTTCGGGGCAGCCGGAGCCAGCGGGAAAGGCGGAAACTTCGTCGAAACCATGATATCCAAAGCCAGGAGAAACGAAGTCATAAGCGTAGTAGACGATATGCGTATGAGCCCAACATATACGAGGGACGCAGCCGAAGCCGTCAAGAAAGCCTTGGAATCAGGACTCCCCTACGGAGTATACCACGCAGCAAACGAGGGTGCATGTACATGGTTCGAATTCGCCAGAGAAATATTCAAGCTCACCGCGATGGAGGCGAATCTAAAACCCATAAAGACAAGCCAGCTCCATCAGAGAGCCAAGAGGCCTCAAAACTCAGCCCTAGCAAGCACTAAACTCCCGAAATATGGTATTAGAATGAGGAGGTGGGAGGAAGCCCTAAAGGATTACCTAATCGAGAAAGGCTACATTCGTTGACGCCGCTTCTCGAATGGAGACTATACAAAATTAATTTTGACGAGAAGGTTTCCAAGTTTTTTAAGGATAAACATCACCCTTCAATAAACACGCCTTTACGAATACTCCCCGGCGATCTAAGATATACATAAGCAGAATACTGACTAGCCAATAGAAGTAAACTAATAATCATAAAGGATGGAAATCATCAAGGATGGAGCACCTAAAATTATCGAAGATGGAAGCTAACACTAGAGACCGTTTAAATTTTGTAAGAACCTAATCTTGTCGACTGTCTTGCTCGCACCAGTTCTGTTCAAGACTTTCAAGGCATGGCGGCAGCGAGCTGGGCGTAGAGAGGTGGGGTCGGACTGAACCCCGTGTACATGGCGGCTGTTGCCGTACTATCTGTTTTCTACGCCTGGACTCTGTACAACATATCGATTCTGGCGGTCGGTGTGAGGCATCTGAGGCAGTCTCGTCGGGAAGGGGGAAAGGCGTCGAGATTACTTGCCGAAGAGTTGCCTACGGTTTCGATTATTGTTCCGGCGAAAAATGAGGAGAAAGTGGTGGGCAGGCTTCTGGACGCGTTGTTGAGGCTGGATTATCCGCGGGAGAAGAGGGAGATACTCTTAGTCGAGGATGGCTCCACGGACAGGACTTTTAGAATATGTGAAGAATATGCTAAGCGGCATCCGGGTCGAATAAGGCTATTACACAAATCAGCGTCGGATGGTAAGCCATCCGCCCTAAACTACGCTCTTAAGCACGCGGAGGGTGAAGTTGTAGCCTTTTTTGACGCGGATAATCTCCCTTATTCTGATGCTTTGAAGAGGGCTGCCGAGTATTTCAGCGATCCTTCAGTGGCGGCTGTGCAGGGTAGGCTTTGCAGCATCAACGCTGATGAGAATATGCTTACGAAGTTTGTTTCTTACGAAGAGGCTGTTTGGTGTGAGACCTATCTGAGGGGGAAGGATGTTTTAGGCTTGTTCGTACACTTGAAGGGAAGCTGCCAGTTTATAAGGCGGAATGTTTTGGAGAAGCTCAACGGCTTTGACGAGGATGCCCTATCCGAGGATATGGAGTTGTCTGCAAGGCTTACCGAGAATGGCTATAGGATCAGGTACGCTTCTGACGTGCGTTCTCGGCAGGAAACCCCTTCACGGGTGAGGCAGTTTTTCAGGCAGAGAACCAGGTGGTTTAGGGGGACGATGCAGGCAGCCTTCAAATATAGCAGGCTTATGGCTAAGCCGAACAAGAAGAGCCTTGACGCAAAGTTGACACTACTCGGACCCTTCATGCTCATCGTTTCACTAATCAGCTATTTATCGGCGTTCTACACGCCTTTAGCGGCCTTCAACCTTGATTTTGCTCTTAGGCTTCTGATGCAGACTTCAGCCATCGGCACAAGCATCACACTTGTCTTTTGCGGCGTCGCTTTAGCTTACATTTCAAAACCTAGAAGGCTTACTAATTTGTTTTGGCTTCCGTTTATATACTTTTACTGGAGCCTCCAGGCTTTCATAGCGCTGTACACCGTTACGCTTATCCTTCTCCGTAAACCGCGAAAATGGGTTAAAACTGAGAAGAAAGGAGCTGTGACAAATGTATCTGCCGAATAGATTTCATTTGACGGAAGTTACCGGCTTTCTAACGTGCTTTTTAGTAGGTTTTGTTGTTAGGATGGTGCCTGAACTTTTAGCCTTCCCAAATCCTATAGGTTTTGATACCATTCATTATGCCGCTGTCATGAAAGGCGGTGTTGTTTCGCTTCATTGGACCACATTCTTCACCTCTTCATGGCTTTTCCCAGCTATATCAGTTTCACTTCACAATGTTTTAGGAGGAGACCCATTTATGCTGTTGAAGGTTTTGGCTCCTCTGCTTTTTGGATTGAATGCTGCAGGAGTATTCTGGTTCGCGAGGAGGATGCTAGGCTGGAGCGTTGGAACCAGTTTACTAGCTGGACTATTTTTCTCTGGTCAGCTTGCATCCTTGAGAATCAGCTGGGATCTGCTTAGAAACACGCTTGGCTTGGGCTTTTTACTGTTCACCCTATCTTTTACTAAAACTCTTGATGAGAGAAGAAGCCTTCTATGTTTTTTGCTGCTTTCTCTGCTTTCGGTTTTTGCCCATGAATA
>JAGTQT010000120.1 GCA_018396615.1 Candidatus Bathyarchaeota archaeon | reverse complement strand
GACGTAAAATGGTTCGAGGCAACACAATTACAGAGGAGATTGTTCAGGTTAACCTTAAAATCGTTGAGAAACCTAAAGGAGCAAAAGAAAGCAAAAAAGCCAAAGAGAAAAAGCAAGAGCCCTCTGAAAAAGAGGCTGAAACTGAGGCGCAGCCAAAAAGCACTGAGCCCTCAAAAGAGGCTTAAGATTTATTAGGTTGCGCAGTTTATTCCCTCAGTAATTCAATAGCGGTTTATGGGAAAATAAGAAAATGAGTGAAGAAAAACGCTCAACACTACCAAAGCAGCCTGAAGCCAACATAGGCACTATAGGCCACGTTGACCATGGAAAAACAACCCTTGTCCAAGCCTTAACAGGAGTATGGGCATCACGCCACAGCGAAGAGCTGAAAAGAGGCATAACAATCAAGCTAGGCTACGCTGACATGCCGATCTACAAATGCCCGAAATGCGAACCTCCAAAAAACTACTCAAACAAATCAGTCTGCCCAAACTGCAATTCAAAAACAGTCTTCCTTCGAGCAGTAAGCTTTGTAGACGCTCCAGGACATGAAGCGTTAATGGCTACAATGCTTTCCGGTGTGGCAATAATGGACGGTGCCCTACTTGTAATAGCGGCAGATGAGCCTTGCCCACAGCCGCAGACAAGAGAGCACCTTGCTGCAGCAGACATAATCGGGATGAAAAAGATCATTATCGTGCAAAACAAAATCGACATCGTTAACGAAAGCAGAGCACGCAAAAGCTATGATGAAATCAAAAAATTCGTGAAGGGCACAGTCGCCGAAAACGCTCCAATAATCCCCATCTCAGCACAGCGCAACGTCAACATAGATGTGCTACTTCAGGCAATGGAAGAAATTATACCTACACCGAAAAGAGACGAAACCAAACCTCCATTAATGTACGTGGTCCGTTCATTCGATATTAATAAGCCAGGTACCCCTATTGAGAAGCTGGAAGGCGGAGTCATAGGAGGAACAATCTTCCAAGGGAAAATTGCCATCGGAACTGAGATAGAGATTAAGCCAGGCGTAGCAGTAGAGGGAAAAGGAACATACTGTCCCCTGTCAAGCGAGATTGTCAGCTTGCATGCAGGCGGAAAAAACGTGAAAGAGGCCCGTTGCGGCGGACTGGTGGGAGTTGGAACTCTTTTAGATCCCTCATACTCAAAAGCAGATGGCTTAACTGGAAACATGGCGGGAAAAGCAGGCTTGCTTCCGCCGACCCTTTGCGAGTTAAATTTGGAAACACACATACTAGAGCAGGCTGTGGGCACAAGAGAGCTTGTGAAAGTTGACAGACTTACAATAGGCGAAACCTTGCTGCTGCATCTAGGAGCAGCCATAACCGTGGGCAAGGTAACTGGCGTAAAGAGAGATCAAACCTCGCTTCAGCTTACAAGACCAGTATGTGCACAGCAAGGCTCGCGAGTTGCATTAAGCAGAAAAATCGGTGGCAGATGGCGACTTATAGGGTATGGAATGATAAAGTAGCATGAACGTGGAACCTAAGCGGGAAAAGAAGCCTCTTAGGATACTTCTAGACTCTAATGCTTTGCTTGTGCCATTCCAACTTAAAATAGACATATTCGAGGAACTGAAAGCCTTGTTAAAAATGAATTTTGAAGCAGTCCTACTTTCCCCAGTGCACGCTGAACTGGAAGAGCTTGCTAAAACCTCGTCTCCTAAAACGCGAAGAGACTTTACTCTAGCATTGGAACTTGCTAAGAAATGCCGACTTGTTAAGATACACAGCGAAGAAACAGAATCAACAGATGATATAATTATCAAAATCGCGAGCAAATGGAAAGCTCCAGTCTTCACAAATGACAAGCACCTTAAAAAGAGGCTAAGAGATATAAATGTGCCAGTTATCTATGTGAGGCAAAAATCAAAATTAGAAATAGATGGAAGGATATGACACTTGTTCAAACTCATAACCCTTGAAGATACAATCCGCATTCCACCGGAAACCTTTGGAAACCCGCTGGAAGCGGTGGGTCAACAGCAGGTCAAGGCAAAGTATGAAGGCGTAATTGAGGAAGAACTGGGCTACGTAATAGCCGTAGTCAACGTAAATGTAAGCCCCACGGGAAAAATAATTCCCGGAGACGGCGCCACCTACCACAAAGTCGCTTTCTCTTTGCTGACATTCTACCCGAAGCTTCAAGAAGTTGTTGAAGGTGAAGTTGTGGAGATAGCAGACTTTGGCGCCTTCGTTCGCATAGGCCCTGTCGACGCCTTGCTCCACGTTTCTCAACTTATGGACGACTTCATCTCTTATGATGAAAAGCAGGGCGTTCTGCTTGGGAAGGAAACTAAAAGAAAGCTGTGCAGCGGCGATCAAGTTCGTGTCAGAATAACCGCTGTGTCACTTGGCAGAGCAGGCAGTTCTGGAAAGATAGGCGTTACTGCTCGACAGGCATTTCTTGGCAAACTTGAGTGGATAGAAAACGAAATTCAAAAAACAAGGGCGCCGGCGGAGAAAAAACCCTCGGCAACAGAAGAGAAATTAAGGAAACAGGAGAAAGCCAAATGAGTGAACGTGCTTGTCCGACATGCCGCGTGATAACGAGGGGAAATGTCTGCCCGAAGTGCAAGTCATCAAGTCTAAGTGATGATTTTGCTGGGTTGCTAATAATGCTTGACCCAGAAGACTCAGTCATCGCAAAGGCGACTAACATCAAAGAAAAGGGACGCTATGCGCTAAAGGTTAGATAGGATGAGCATCGCGTACAGGCTTAGAGATGACTTACGCAAAAAGTTAAAAGAGCCTATCGGCGTTCTAATCAAAGGATCTTTCTCTGAAACAATAAGAAAATTCCGCGAGATTATAGAAAAGGAAAAGCCTGTACAAGTGATCTCTGTGGGAGACACCGTTTCAAGAAACCTTTTCAAGAACAACATTTCTCCCAAAATTTTCATCATAGACAACTTGCAAATGAGGAAGCCTGTTAAAGAAAAATTGGCGCTTTCAGCAGAGAAAACAATCTACGTTGAAAATCCACCAGCCACAATAACAGAAGAGGCAGTAACTGCCATATGCGAAGCCCTGAAATCGGATAAAACCACAAAAATAGTGGTAAACGGCGAAGAAGACCTTCTAACACTTATAGCGATCTTGTATGCCAAGGAGAACTCGTTTGTTTTATATGGTCAGCCTCGCGAAGGCG
>JAGTQT010000119.1 GCA_018396615.1 Candidatus Bathyarchaeota archaeon | reverse complement strand
TTTCTGTAGGGCTTCTTCAAAGTTTCGCCCAATCGCCATCACCTCGCCAACAGACTTCATCTGCGGACCCAGACGTGGATCAACATTTCTGAACTTTTGGAGATCCCAGCGAGGAATCTTGACAACCAAATAATCAAGTGCAGGTTCAAAACAAGCAGTTGTTACACCAGTGACCTTGTTGATAAGCTCAGGTAAAAGGTAACCTATAGCTAACTTAGCAGCAATGTAAGCTAGGGGATAACCTGTCGCCTTGCTTGCTAAAGCTGAGCTTCTTGACATTCGAGCATTAACTTCAATTGCCCGAAACTCTTCTGATTTTGGATGAAGAGCCCACTGAATGTTGCATTCGCCAATTATGCCAAGGCTTTGAATAGCTTTGATTGAGGCAGACCTGAGTATGTGGTATTCTCGGTTCGTTAAAGTCTGTGAAGGTGCAACGACAATCGAGTCTCCTGTATGTATGCCCATTGGGTCAAAGTTTTCCATGTTACAAACTGTCAGACAGTTGTTTTCACGATCACGCATCACTTCGTATTCAATTTCTTTCCATTTTCCAATATACTCTTCAACTAAAACTTGCGTTATCATGCTTTGAGCAAGAGCCCTGTTCACAATTTCTCTAAGTTCCTTCTCGTTGCGAGCAACTCCTGAACCCTTCCCCCCAAGCGTATATGCGACTCTTAGAATGACTGGGTACCCAAGCTCTTCAGCAATCTTCAAGGCTTGGCTTACAGAGTCTGCTGACCTACTTTTTGGGATAGGAATGTTTGCTCTAATCATTGCTTGCCTGAAGAGTTCTCTGTCTTCTGTGTCTTCAATAGCCTTTATAGGTGTTCCTAAGACTTTAACGTCATATTTTTCGAGTATACCTAATTTGGCTAGTTTTACGCCGCAGTTTAATGCTGTTTGCCCACCGAAGCCGAGAAGAATTCCGTCAGGATTTTCCCTTTTAATTACGGCTTCCACGTATTCAGGAGACACAGGTAACAAGTAAATCTTGTCTGCCAGTCGCGGATCGGTTTGTATTGTAGCAATGTTTGGGTTGATTAATACAGTTTTTATGCCTTCTTCCTTCATTGCCTTGAGACATTGACTTCCAGAATAGTCAAACTCCGCTGCTTCACCAATTTTTATCGGTCCACTTCCAAGAATTACGACTTTATGCACCCAGTCGAACTTCGGCATCTCAACTAATGCTCCTTAGAAATTTTTCAAAAAGAAAAACAGTGTCATAGGGCCCAGGACAGGCCTCGGGATGCCATTGAACAGCAAAGGTTTTGCCATTCTTATGCCTAATACCCTCAACAGTCTTGTCATTAGCGTTAATGAACCAAACCTCAAGGTCAGTGCCCTTTAAAGACTCAGATTTAGTGGCGTACCCATGGTTCTGCGTGGTAATGTAACACCTCCCAGTTTCAATATCGTAAGCAGGTTGATTCTGTGATCTATGTCCATACTTTAGCTTGTAAGTGTCTCCTCCAAGAGCCAAGGAAAGAACATGTGTTCCCTGGCATATCCCCATAATTGGGATGTCTTCTTCGACAAGACGCTTCACCGTTATGAAGCATTCTTTTGGTAGAAGTTTGGGGTCACCTGGACCGTTACTTAGAATGACGCCAGCGGGCTCAAAACTCATTATTTGTTCAAAAGAGAAATTGTAGGGCACACGTATAACATCTACACTGTATGCAAGTAAATTTCGTAAAATTCCTGCTTTGACTCCGTAGTCAAGCAAGACCACTTTCATCTTGCCGCCATTATCATATATGATGGGTTTCTTTATCGTAACTTCGCTGCATAAATCGCGCCTGTTTGGGTCTGGAATTCGTTTAGCTTCATCCAAAAGTTCATCAATGTCAGGTTCCAAGCCTTTTTGGCATACTTCAAGTATGCCAAGCATAACCCCTTTTTCTCTTAGCTTTTTAGTTAGTCTTCTTGTATCAATGTCGCAGATCCCTGGAATTCCTTCACTTCTAAGCCACTGATCAAGGGTTCGTTCAGAGGTCCAATGATGCGGCTTTTGGCAGAGCTCCTGAATAAGTAAGCCTGTGACTTTAATACCTATAGACTCGAACTGCAAAGGAATACCAAATTTGTCAGCTCCGTTTTGATAATCTGGGACTCCATAATTACCAATTAAAGGATAAGTCAAGGTCAGAATTTGACCGTGATAAGAAGGATCTGTCAGAGACTCTGGGTATCCAACCATTGAAGTTGAAAAAACAACTTCTCCTGAAACTTTACATGGAGCTCCAAAACCTTTACCGAAAAAAAGCGTTCCATCTTCCAGCGCAAGTACAGCTTTTCCGACTTTCTTAGGGCGAGACTTTGTTTCCAATCAACCCTTCCCCAAGCAGATTAGAAACCAAAATTTAAACATTATGGTTAAAAATTTTCGACTATCAGGAATTCAGAATCTCAGTAATGCAGTTTTCTAATCTCTTATGAGCCCTTGACAGCATATTTTCCATTTCTGAAATCCACCTTTTGGTTCCAGATATCGTGTTGGAACGAGCCGTCATCATTCTTTTCACTTGTTCCGGAGCAGGCCCACCCTTAATATTGTATGATTCCACGATACGTGATGGGTCCATGATGTTGAAGATATCTTGGGTTGTAAGCGGAAGAGCATGTCCAAGAACTTGTTTTGTAACTTCAGAAACAAGTTCAATGCTTAAGTCTTGGAAAGATTTACCATTTTCAAGCAGTTTTTTCACTATTGCACCAACGAGTCTGTGAGAAGTTCTGAACGGAATCTTGTAGTTTCGAACAAGCATGTTAGCAAGCTCTGTGGCTGACAAAAATGATAGTGAGGGTTTCTTCAGCACGTCGGGTTTTACAATAAGGTTTGATACTATTTTGGTAAGCATCGATAAACAGTTGTCTACTGTATCTATAGATTGCCAAAGCTTCGGCGTTACTTCCTGAAAATCCATGTTATATGTAGATGGAAGAGACATAAGAGCTGCCACTGAACCAGTGTAGTTGCCTAAAACTAAGCTCATTCTTGCCCGTATGACCTCTAGTATATCTGGGTTCTTTTTCTGTGGCATTATGCTGCTTGTGAAGGCAAACTCGTCTGGAAGTTCGACTATTCCAAACTCTATTGTACTCCATATTTCAAGATCCTCAATAAAACGCGTTACATCAACAGATAAAATTGTCAGTTTTGCCATAACTTCTAGAAGAAAATCCCGAGCAGTCACG
>JAGTQT010000002.1:70527-70669 GCA_018396615.1 Candidatus Bathyarchaeota archaeon | reverse complement strand
TAACAATTACCCTTCCGGAGGCTAGGGGAGCTGGGTACGTGACCCGGCTGAGAGGACGGTTGAAAACCGCCGACCCTTAGAACCTGAACCAGATAATACTGGCGGAGGGAAAAAATGAAAGCATCCAAGCCTATTTCAGCTT
>JAGTQT010000002.1:69718-70459 GCA_018396615.1 Candidatus Bathyarchaeota archaeon | reverse complement strand
AGTCTTCCACAAGGAGGCGCAGTAACCGCTGGATCCATGATACCAATAGTGTGGCTAGCTATCAGAAGAGGACCTAAAATCGGGCTTTTCGCCGCTGCCGCATACGGCTGTGTCCAACTCGCCATGGAGCCATTCCTGTTCCATCCTGCGCAAGTGCTTCTTGACTACCCCATAGCATTCGGAATGCTTGGGCTAGCTGGCTTCTTCCAAGATCACCCATTCGTCGGAGCACACATAGCCATTGCAGGACGATTCCTTGCCCACTTCGTCTCGGGAATAGTGTTCTTTGCGAACTACGCGCCTGAAGGCATGCATCCAGCAATATACTCTGCAATCTACAACGGAAGCTACCTTATCCCAGAGCTGCTGATCACCGTCTACATACTTTACCTGTTGCAAGAAAGCAAAATACTGAAAATATTCCTCTAAGCGAAGTGAAAAATTGACAAAGCTTCGGACAGGAATCAAAGAATTCGACAAACTAATAGGCGGCGGCATCGAATCCGGTTCCCGCAACATTCTCTACGGACCTCCGGGCACAGGGAAAACAGTCTTTGCCATGCAGTTTCTTTGGCAGGGCTTGAAGCAGGGTGAGACTGTTGCTTATGACGTTATGGATAAGCCTTTTCCTCGGCTAATAGCCTACTTCAAGTCTTTCGGATGGGACATTGAGCCTTACATTAACAAGGGCAAGTTCATAGCGATACAGGCTTTCCCGCATTTTGCACCCTACCCCAAGGA
>JAGTQT010000002.1:62355-69689 GCA_018396615.1 Candidatus Bathyarchaeota archaeon | reverse complement strand
ACTTCGAGGAAATGAAGCGCATTGACAGACTTATCTCTGAAAAACATGTAACGCGGTTTGCTGCGGGAGACTTCAGCGAGCAACTGTTCTCAATGTACGACATCAAGTACATGGAGCCGATTGAGGACTGGACGATTAACTGGTGCCACTTCGACGACATAGTCAACATAGACGTAATGACAGCTGCAAAACAGAAGGACACGGCGACGCAGAGAGCCACAGATCTGGATCTTAACAAGGCGCATAACATTTTCTACTTTAGATTTAACCGTGAGAAATGCAAACGGGAACTGCGCATCGTGAAGATGGAAGGCTGCAATCACCCGCTGGAGTGGATTCCATTCGAGATAACCGGCAAAGGCATAAATCTTCTGCCGACAAGCAAGGCTAAGCGGAGATAGATGGGAAAACTCTCAACAAGAGATCTAAGAAAACTGCTTAACTGCATCAAAAAAGACGAGCGAGTAGTCATCCCGCCTATGCCAGGATTCGATTCAGGGGTGCACCTGCTTGGCGATAAATATCTTGTTGTCTCGACGGATCCATGTCTCGGCGTTCCTGAAAAATGGTTCGGCTACCTGCTGATACACTACGCAGCATCAGATGTTGCGCTTTTCGGCGCCAAACCCGAGTTCTGCACCATAAACCTCCTCGGTCCGCTATCGAGTAAGCCACAGACGTTTCAGAAGATAATGAAGCTGGCTTGCTCAGCGGCTGGTGAACTGCGTTTGGCGATAGTTACTGGGCATACCGGCACCTACGAAGGCTTGGAGGCGCCGGTAGGCGTCTGCACTGCATACGGCACGGTTGAAAAAAGCAAGCTTGTAACGCCAGCAGGAGCCAAAGCGGGAGACTGCATCTTCTGCATCAAGCCAGTGGCTTTGGAAACCATTGTCAACTTTGCGTTGACAAACAAAGACTTGGCGTCTAAGTTGTTTGGGAGAAAGCGCACAGAGGAACTGGCGGATCTTGTTCCAATGCAGAGCTGCGTTAATGAAACGTTGCTTCTTGCTGAAACGGGCGGTGTCCACGCGATGCATGATGCTACTGAAGGAGGCTTGACGGCAGCGCTGAACGAGATGGCTGAAGCATCAGGCGTCGGCTTTAAGATTGAGTTTGAGAATATTCCATTCTGTAAAGAAGCGCTGAAACTGCAGCAGCATTTCAAGCTCTCTGACATCCAGCTGCTTTCCATGTCTTCGACAGGCACCTTTCTGGCATCCGTGAGTGAAGAAGCAAAAAGTGAAATTGAAAAAATCTTGCGACAGAAAAACATCGCTTTCAGCATTCTTGGACAGTTCACTGCAGACACAAAAAAAGTTATGTCAAAACGAGAAGCGCAGACCCTTTTTCCGCGAGTTGCGAGAGACCCCTATACAAAAATTCTCTCGGGGAAAGTGTAGATGTTCATGCGGTCTCCGCGGACGAAGCCCACAAGTGTCAAGCCTGCTTCCTGAGCCACATGAATGCCAGAGTCTAGAGCCGCCGCCAAGGAAGCCACGACCGGTAAACCGACTGCTGCTGCTTTGATGACAATGTCGCTTGTGAGCCGCCCACTCAAAGCCAGAAAACAATCGCTGAAACTACCTTTGTTTAGGGCTACTGAGCCAACTGCCTTGTCTACAGCGTTATGGCGACCAACATCCTCAGCAGAGGCAAGAAGACTGCCGTCATGTCTATATATGGCGGCAACATGGACGCCTCCAGTTTTTCGGAACGTCCCAGCAATGAGGTTTAACTGTTTCACGCAGTTCAAAATGGTCTCGGCTTTCAGTTTTAGGTCTGATTTGATTTTCGGAAGCTTTCCTGAATACTGATATGGGGTATTACTTCCGCAGGCAGAGAGGATAACACGCGAGTATATTCCTGCAAACTTGAGTCTCTTTTCTAGGTCAACGTTCTTTTTAAGCATGACTTGGATTGCATCGCCTTTCATCGTCGTCTCATCTATTTCCTCGGTTGACTTTACAATTCTTGAGGAAAGCAAGTAGCCAACAGCTAACTCTCTTAGGTGAGAAGGAGAACACATAATTGTAGCAAAATGGGCTTTATTGATGAAGATGAAAAATGGTTTTTCCTCAGCAACATAATCCACTGATCTCTGAACCTGCCGCTTCGAAACATTCAATTTTACAATTCCTACCTCAACCATAAAACTCATTGCCCCATTTCATTTTTTCAGCTCCGTTAAAACATAATCCACAATCTCGTCGGCAATATTAGCCTTCGTAACAGTCTGCAAACCCTTCCATCCAGGCTGGCTGTTCACCTCAACGACAAAAGAGCCTTTAGAAGTTTCGATTATGTCGACACCTGCCATTTTGCAACCGACAATTCCAGCGGACTTGACAGCCATCTCTTCTAGTTTGCGGTTCAGTTTTAGAGGTTCAGGACGCGCGCCTTGACTGTAGTTAGTTTTCCAGCTGTCTGCTACACGGCGCATTGCCGCTATGGCGCGGTTACCTAAGACAAAGACTCTAATGTCAGAGACGCCGTGGGGCAAAAACTCTTGAATGTAGATGACTCCGTGATGAAATGTTATGGCCTTGAATATGGTTAAAGCGACTTCTCTATCGTTAACGCGTGTAGCGCCCATTCCTCTGGATCCAAAGATAGGTTTGACTACAATGTCTCCTCCAAGCTCGTCAAAAGCTTCCAAAGCTCGGTCTACACGTTCAGTTGCAGCTGTTCGAGGGACAGGTATGCCATTCTCCTCAAGAATTGCCAGTATGTCATATTTATCTACACAATGCTCTATTGCCTCAGGTGGATTCAAGACGTATAACCCCAGTCTCTGCAGCTTGTAAAGCATGTCCATTCTGAACACGATTTCTTCAAGCGATCCTCGTCCGATTGGACGAACAATCACCGCGTCCAGCCTGTCAAGCAGATCCACTTTGCCTACCTTAAAGTGCGGTGCATACCCAACAAAACTAATAAGCTGTGAAAAAGCGAAGCACGAGTGAGCTATGTTGCGTCTGGTTAACGCTTCTCGAAGCTGCGTTGAACTCCAAGAGTTACGGTTTCGAGTTATGATCCCAACAGAGATTGCAGATCCCTCTTGGCAACATTAGCCAACTTGGAATCAACAGTGCAGTTGTTTTTAAGACTATCTAGAAAGACCTTAATAGCCGACAAGCTGCGTCCTCAGCTAAATTTTGTGAATATATGGAACCAGATCTTCTGCGCTTTCAAGTGGCAGAGACAAGTCCAGATCAAGATATGCGCCATAAGCATTAAAATAGGGTGCGCCTTTCCTTGAGAACAAGGTTAACACTTTTCCACCGTGGTTTATCTTGTAGCCTTCATCGCACGGTTCATGACCCCTTACGAGAAATTTAACGTCCAGCTTCTTCAGCACACTGTCAGTTATGCTTTTGCCGAAGAGTTTTCCTGCTCCTCGAGGAGAAGGGTAAACCGTAGCTGCCGCTTCCGTGGGGTCGCTCCAGAGGATTTCTTCAAGAAAACTCTCACGTGCGAGCCCTAGGTCTTCAATTCCGCTGACTTGTTGTGGCAGTCCCCCGTGTATGAACAGACATTTTTTCTTCACCAAAACCGCGTTGTAAAGAAAATCAAAAAGCCGCCTGATTTTGTTGTAGGCTTCAACGCCGTGATCCTTGAATTTTCTCTGGAACTGTTCGGGCAAGTCGTGTGGATAGGCTAAAAGGTTTTCTGGTCCTTCATGATTACCCCGCAGAAGAATAACCTGTCTAGGAAAAAGCTTCTTTAGCCTAAATACAAGCCAGTAGACTTCCGCTGAAAAAACTCCTCGGTCGCCGTAGTCACCGAGAAAAATCATGAAAGCATTGGCTCTATGGCTCATTCTGCCAACAAAATCGCTTTCCCTCAAAATGTCAACAAGACTTTCAAGGTCGCCGTGCAAGTCGCCGATAACCAGCGCCTCTCCTTTGGGTTCAAGCGACACAAGCTTTCCCAAGATTTGAATGTCTCCTATTTCTCCGCTTTCACTGCTTAACATGCTGGCGACGTTGTCCACGGCTTCCGCAAAACGTTGACCGTCTACTTCAAAGGCTTCCTTAACGATCGTTGAAAGCATAGACTTCATGCACATTCTCCTGTTCAGTTGACGTGGATTCGTTTGCCTAGGAAATCGAAGACGTTCTTCTCTATAGTTGTTTTGCAGCTGCGGATTTTCTCAACAGTCTCGCTGTAAGCGCGTTCCGCGGCAACTTCCTCGGAGGTAATTACCATTTTTTTCTTTTCTAGCTCTTCAGCTTTCTCTTTAAGCTTTGAAAGGTGGCTATAAACGCTGGAAATTTCAGGCGCTTCAGAAATCATTTTCCGCCTAGCAAGCGCCGCTGAGCATCTTCTATAGAGGTCATCTAGGGCATTTGCGCGCAGGATGTTCTCTATGGCTTGCTTGGCTTTGCGCTCCTTATCTGGCTTCAAATTCAGTTTTTCAGCCATAGACTGGTCTAGCTTGGTAAGAATTGCTTTCAGAAGTGGATAGCCTTCCTTCTCTGTGGCTAAGGCTTCAAAGGGATTCGCTAGATACTGGTCAAGTTTCTTTGATTCATCCTGCATCAAACCGCTTCCTCCTCCATGAAGCGCCAGAGACTGAAGCTTTATGAACGGCTTCTGAAGATGTTGAAGACTTTTCCTCACGTCTGCTGCGAGAGCTTCGATTTCTGTTTCAAGCTGGCTAAGCTGACCAAGATGACCCTTACTTCTTAATTCAGCCATCTCCAGCTGCACACGTGCCAACTCTTTCTCGCACAATGACTTTTCATCTGCAATTCTGGCCTTCTGCTGCTCAAGCGCCGTCAGCTGCTGTTCCAAGATCCCGAGCTTTTCCGTCAGCTGAAATGTTTCTTCAAGCGTCTTTGTCTTAACATACTCCTTTGCGACAAAACTGTTAAGATCCTTGAAAACGTCTTTTGCCCTATCAAAAACCATCGAAAATTTGCGGCGGTCGATAATGAAAAAGGGCGATATTCGAGTAAACCAATTCCTTAAATCAACCTCAGTGATCAAAAGCGCCCGTTGAGTTTCCTGTGTAAACTTGGCAAGCGAGTCATAGGAAACTTGGTCTGGCGTGCTAATTTGCTTGAATCTCTCAACAAATAGCCGTGAAAGCTTGTTTAAGGCACGGGCACGGCTGTAGGTCTTCATATTTCGCTTTTCAATTTCCTTTCCGCTGTTTTCAAACAGCATCTTGCTTGAGTCCAGTAAGCTCTCAAGCGCCTTCCGCATTTCATCGCGTAGCTTCTGGGCCTTTGCATGCACTGGAACAAAGAGGGAGTGGGTTTCGTTTTCAAGCCAGCGCTTGACTTCTTTAGAGGAAAGCTTGATTTCAGACAACAAAGTTCCCAATATCCAATACTCAGAGGGCTTATTTATGTTTCAACATTCCAGAAGTTAAACTCTTTTTTGAGTAGCTACTCTTAAATAGTAAGGACCATGAACTACAACCCCGGGGAGCAGAGACAATGGACACAAAACAGTTGGCATTCATCGCCATGATGAGCGCGTTAGGAATAACCCTTTCAATAATAACCCTTAACCTAGCTCCAATATCCGTAGTAGTTCCAGGACAAGGAGTAGCAGCCCTAGATCTTTCGCATCTGGCAACTTTCATAGCTGCATTCTTTGGCGGACCATACGTTGGCGCTTTTGTAGGATTTTTCAGCGGCATCTACGCGGGATACCACTTCGGCTATGTCGCAGGCACCCTAGGCCTGCTATCGCTCATCGGTGTTCCCATAGGCAAAGCCATGACAGGGCTGACTTCAGGGTTCTTGTTCAGGAAACTTGGGGCAAATCAGCCTTCTAGATCATCTTTTCTGACTATTCCCATAGTGCTTGTTTCATATATCCCAGAATGCCTCTTCACAATATTCTATTTTGTATACTTGATCATGATTTTCTACGGTTCAGCATGGTGGTTCATGATACCTTTGGTTATTCCGAAAGCTTGGGTAGAGATCTTCGTTATGAGCCTCGTAATGCTTGCGCTTGCAGGGAACACGGGTTTCAGAAACTTTGTCTACAGATCATTCGGCGGAAAGACAGCGGCTCTTAGAAGAATAGAGGAAAAAGATAACCGCGAAGAGTTAAACACAAAATCCAAATGATTCTCCAAGCAGCCGACTATTAACCTCTCCATTTCTCATTATACTACCTGTTTTCAGATTGTTGATTATTACAACTGCTGGCGCAAAAAGATTCGGATCTATCTTGTAGAAATCGTATTTTGCCTCCTTAAAGATCTCCTTAAACGGCTTACCATAATCCTTGGACGCCATGGCCGG
Source organism: Candidatus Bathyarchaeota archaeon (assembly GCA_018396615.1). GTDB lineage: Archaea > Thermoproteota > Bathyarchaeia > Bathyarchaeales > Bathycorpusculaceae > JAGTQT01. The sequence goes on along the minus strand of JAGTQT010000002.1, from coordinate 63,417 downwards.
AGCCTTGCTCAAAATATTTTTCAGTGCTTCCTCATCTTCATAGTCAACAGCATAGTAGGCGGTTCCGCCATAAAGAATTGCATCGTTTGTCCGTGCCATTGCAACAGCAAATTTTGGATGAATAGGGGGGATGGGGGCAACTCCCCAAGCATATTTGATCACGTTAGGATCGAAGCCGATTTTCCGAAGCTTGTGAATCCCAGTTTCCACTATTCTGCCAGCCACCTGTGTCGCACCCGCTATGCTTGCCGTAGGTGTCAGTATCAGCGCAAGATTTTCAGGGTTGATGCGGCAGTCTCTGGCGATTCTTTCAATCAGCTTTTCCGGCGGCGGCTTGTCCGTCTCCAGAACGACAACGGCTTTCTCAAAATCATCCCTATAGCCGATTTCTTCGTAGATATCCTTCGGCTTCAAAGCCAAGGCTCTAGCTGGACCCGACCCTATCGCGAAGTAGTCTTCTTCACCTATTTGCCAGCCAGCGTACTGTGACCCCAGAGTGGCGATGACCGGATGGTCAGTGTAAACAAAAATCGATGGAAGCTCCAGATCGCCGTATTTTCTGCTGACAATTCTTGCCTTTGCACATCCGCCCATGCAGATTTCAGTAACGAGCTTCCCAGCTAAGAAGCCGCCTTTAACAGCTACTCCAGCATCAATGATGGAGACTCCGTTTGCCGCCTTGCTTACTGCTGTGCCGTAAAAACCGGAGTTTTCAAGAAGCCTTTCAAGAAGTTTCCAAGCCATGCGGTTGACGCTTATGTTGTTCAGCAACATTTTCTTCTCCTTACAGTAGTTTTTCGAAGACGCTTAGGTGTGGATTCTTCCGCTTGGAAACATAAAGCTTGCCGTTTCCTCTCTCCGCAAGATCCCCTGAGAACATGTAGAATGGTCCTTCAATGGAGTCTGTTTCCTCGATTTTCACTTTGTTTCTCAAGCCTTCAATGGTAAATGTCGGTAGGACTGATTCTAAGAACCCTGTGATTACTATTTTTCCCTCGGTCATGCATGCACCAGCTCTTGCTTCGCAGTTGCCTTCAACAAGGATTGTTCCGCCATGCATAC
>JAGTQT010000002.1:37753-62344 GCA_018396615.1 Candidatus Bathyarchaeota archaeon | reverse complement strand
CCTACTATGCTGTTGACTATGAATTTAAGAAGCCCTTTTTTCATGTAGGCGCCTGCTTCGCTTCCCACATTGCCATGCACAGTTATCTGTCCTCCATGCATGCCTTCGCTACATCCTCGGTACGGTGCTCCCAAGTAGTCGCCGGCGGAGCCGTGGATTTCGATTGTGCCGCCTTTCATCATCGACCCTGCCCAGCTTTCTGCGCTGCCGTGAACGGTTATTTTTCCGCCTTTCATCTCTTCGCCTAAGTGCATTCCAACGTTTCCCTCTATCAGGATCTCTCCGCTTGTCATGGAAGTGCCTATTCTTCGAACCGTTGTCACGTCACCTTGGATCGCGATAACCATCCCATTTTCGCCTTTTCGTTTTGGTTCGTCAACTTTGAATATGTCTGCAAGATTTTTCTGTTTGTTACCTTCCCAGACTGCAAGCTTTTCTATCTCTTCAAGCGATTTGTCTTGAAATACGTCTGGATTGATGCATTCCGCCATTACTGGGAACGGAAGCTGTCTGCGTGGCTTTAGAATTATCATTTTAGACATCTGCCTTCACAGGTATAGGCTGAGAGATTTCCAAGTAGTGGTCTGTGACAGGATAGTTATCATACTCAACTGTCCAGTACTCGCGGAAACGCCTCTTCATGTCAGCTGTTACCTTGAACGGGTCTGAAACTTTTACGTCAAGCCATATTGTGGCGCCTTCAACAGGGGTCAGCACTTCCCCGTTTTTGACAACTACTCTGCCGCTTTTAATTGTGTAGGCTGCATGTTTGAAGGCTTTCCTTATCTTTTTATACTCTTTAGAGGGGTCTGTTTTATGCGGGTTCACGTTGTAGACCGCGATGTCGGCGTCTGCGCCAACTCCTAAGTGCCCCTTATGCTTGAGACCAAGCGCTTTAGCTTGCCCAGCCCTAGTCATTATCGCAAGTTCGTAGAAGCCTAGTTCGCGGTCTATCGAGGGAAGCAGGCTGCGGCTTCGGGCTTTGGGATTTATCTTTTTTAAAGTCGCCTTACGCGCTTTCTTGCTCGTTAACCATGCCACTATCTTCGGATATGCGGTAAATGGTCCACCGTTAGGGTGATCTGTTGTCATGTAGATTTTCCAAGGATCTTTAACAAGTAACGCCAGTTCAAGACCTATGGACCACTGAGTCGCATGGGCAAAGCTTTTCTTCCGGTAATGAAAGGGTACGATGCCTGCACTTGTTTCGGTTTCAACATCATGGTTCACCCACTTGTTGCCGGTAAGCCCGTAAAGGCCGAACTGAAAGGGGCCATCAGCGGTCATAGTTGTCGTATCTGTGAAAATGACTTGCCCCATGTCAATAGTTATGTGAGAGTGCCCATTCAAATATTTCGCGATTTCTTCGGCTCCTGAGCCAAGAGTTCTCCAGTCGTCACCGGTGAAAGCGCTGAACTGGCAGTGAGTTATATGTAGCACCGGCTTTTCACCATTAGCCAGCTTTTCAACGCATTTCATTGTTTCCAAAGCAGTTGCGTAGTTGCCAGGTTTTCCCAGATTGTTTGTGTGAAGGTGAACAGAGTGAGGTAGGTTCAGAAGCTTGTTCACTCTGCACAGGCCCAAAATTATTTCGCGTGGAGTTATGCAGAAATGCGGTATCTGATCATCTAAGCTTGTGACATTATGTCCGAAGCCCCATGCTTCTAAGCCGCCGGGGTTAACGATTTTTATTGCGTATCCTTTCGTGGAGCTGATCATCCATGCCACGTGTCTGGCTAACTCTTCAATGTTTCCTTGGCTAAGATATTCAAGAACAAACCACCAGTCACCAAGGAGCGGATACGTGGCCTTGTCAATCATAGGGATGTCGTTTAGCTCCTCGTGGGTGTGCTTGGCTTCTAAAGGCGGCATCGAAGGATTCATAACAGTCGTGTAGCCCATGCGCGCGTAGCGATAGCCTGTTGTAAAAGTGGACGGAATAGAATAGCCTACGCCTGATCTGGTTACAGATGTTTTACATTCAGAATCCTTGAAATGGTCTTCTGGCCGGAGAAGTCTTCCAGTGTTAACCTCTGAGCCAGCGATGTGGCTGTGAATGTCGACACCGCCAGGCATAACGATCATTCCGGAAACGTCTATCTTTTTTGCTCGGTGGTCACTGACGTTTTTCACGATTTTGCCGTCTTTTATAGCGATATCTGCTTTCTCTCCGTTAATGCCGTTAAGCGGATCGAAGACTATGCCATTACTTAAGAGAAGTTCCGTTACGATTCCTCCGTTTTCCCTGTTTTGATCTTTCTAACCTCTGAGAGGATTTTTCTAAGGATTTCCTCGTCTGAGATCAGCCCCTCAGGCGGCTCCACGACTTTTTTTAGCGGAAGGGGTACGTGATCCATGCGGTAGGCTGTTCCCTCAACCTCAACTCCGACAAGAGCGGATGGAATGACGACGTCGCCCATCTGAGCAGTTGCATTCATGTGGGGATCTATGACTATCAGCGGGTTCTTAACCAAGTGCTCTGCTGCTTTTCTAGGAAAATTGGAAACAGGATCGGACGCCACAATCAAAGAGGCATCGGTCTCGCCCCGCAAAAGAACGTCAACCGCCGACGTTTCGCCTGGGTTATAACGCGGGTAACAGAGAGAAAAATCAACAGCGTAGGGGTATCCTGTCTGCCATGTGAAGACTGTGTCTGCTCCTGAAACGTTAAAATGCCCTCGCATAGGCATGATAGTGAACTTGGTTCGCGTGTTCAGGTCACGAACCAGAGAAAGCGCAGCATCTATGTTCCGCATCTTCCCTCTGCTCATTGTCAACCCTAGACCGAAGAACAACGCTCCAAAGTTGCAGCGGATCATGAGATCAGCAACCTCCTCCAAGTAGGCAACTGGTATCCCTGCAACTTCTTCTACTTCGAGTTCTTCGTCACGGACTAAGAGTCTCAGCGCCTCGAGCAGTTCGTAGTCTTTGTTAGGTTCAACCTGTATAAAGTAGTCCGCTGTTTCAGCTGATCTAGTTCTTCTAACGTCAACTACAATCATCTTTCTGCCTTGCTTGAAGAGAGTTGGAGGAGGCTCTCTTCTAACAGATGGCGAAAGCGATGGTGCTTGCCTAGCAAAGACTCGTTTGAGCGCCTTCTCAATCTTCTTCTTCACGATCAACGCCTTAGTCTTAGAGAGATAGCCTTTCCATTCGCTTTTCTCAAATCTCCCCTCAGAAAAAGACGTATATCTCTCGATGTGCCGTGGATGAGCGCTCCAAGGGTCGCATCCCCAATAGATAACAAGGTCAGCCCTATGTCTCACTTGTCCCAGTGTGCATGACGGGATGCCTATGTCTTGAACACTGAGTACAGAAGGCCCATGGCAGACGGTTGACGTGTTGTCTATCACTCCGCCAACTTCTTCTGCTAATTCAAGTCCGACTCTTGTTGCCTCACAGGAAGTTGAGCTCCAGCCGTATAGAAGAGGATAGTTGGCTTCTGTTAGAATCTCGGCGGCTTTCTTCACAGCTTCGTTAAGGGATACCTCAACTAGTTCGCCGTTTTTCCTTAGAAGTGGCTTGGAAAGCCTGTGTTCGCCACAGTAGCCGAGGAACTTGGATTCGCACATAGCGCACCCATTTTTCACCTCAACTATTTTTCCCGCCTCAATCCTAAGCCTGATATCATCGCAGAGGCATCCGCAAACAGGGCAGGTTACAGATTCAATGTAGGGCATAAGGCTCCTTCCCAAACTGCGATTTCAAAAGCTCACTTAAACTAAGAACAGGCTTGTCTCCAATAGGCTCAATCTCAGCGTTTATTCCCTTAAGAGAAGGCATACCAATGCTGTCAGTATCAGGATCGCTAACTGCGTTTGCCCATGGACCATAGGGCATGTACACGATTCCCGGGTGGGGTGCTCTAGGTGATTCCACAGCTTTAACGATAACTGAGCCATAAATTGTGGAGATCTGGACATTCACGTTACCTTTGACGCCGAGCTTCTTAAGGTCTGCTGGATCTATGTGGCAGATTGCTACGCCGTCAAAATATTCCTTGGAAGTTTTTCCTTTTTCCTTTCCAACGCCTTGGTCGATTGTGCGCCCTGTGATAAGGATTGCTTGCAGCCTTTGATTGGATGTCATTCGGCACCCAGCTTTTACGGTAATTTACGTCACCTTTGATTTAAACCTAACCGCATCAACCCCTAGACAATGACGACAAACATATCCACTCTCTTGGTGAGATGATAAAGTTAATAAACGTAGGGAAACATCGCATTTGCGGTTCATATTTAGGCAGTGAAAAAAGAATGATCATTGAAGTAGAGGAACTTTCAAAGAGCTATGGAGAAATCAAAGCTTTAGACGGTGTCTCCTTCACTGTAGAAGAAGGCGAAATCTTCGGTCTTTTAGGCCCAAATGGCGCTGGAAAAACCACGCTGATAGAGATACTTTGCGGCTTAAGAAGACTAGACAAGGGCAGAGCTACAGTTCAAGGATATGACTTGATAAAAGACGCCTACAAAGTTCGGGGAGTGATAGGTTTCTGTCCGCAGGAAACCTTGCTTTATGATCTCTTGACAGTTCGTGAGAACCTTGCTTTTTCTGCTTCTCTTTACTCGCTGAGCTCCAAGAAGTTCAAGGAGAGGCTTGAGTCTTCATCAAAAGTTCTCGGCATAAGCGAGTTCCTCAACCGAAAGGCTCAGCATCTTTCAGGCGGCATGAAGCGGCGAGCTAACCTTGCCGCGTCAATAGTACATGATCCCGCAATTGTCATTTTGGACGAGCCAACAGTCGGCTTTGACCCTAATATGAAGAGGGAGTTTTGGCACTTTATCAGAGAACTAAAGAAAGAGGGGAAAACTGTGCTTCTTTCAACACATGACATGTATGAGGCGGATGAACTATGCGACCGCGTTGCGATAATGCATAAGGGCAAGATTGCTGCCTTAGATAAACCAACGGTTCTGAAAGAGAAGATCGGTGGACAAGCAGCGGTTCACATACGTGTAAGAAGCGATCAAGCACAGAAGACACGCGCATTGCTTAAGGAATACCACTTCATTGCAAAAGACAACGAGATTAGTATAAATGCTAAGGATGCGTGGCAAACCATGCATGAAATCTCAAATAAGTTGATCTCGCATGGCATTTTAACTGAAAAAATTGAGATAGTGGAGCCGACGCTGGAAGACGTTTTTATCAAGCTAACGGGAAGCAGACTTACCGGTTCGGAGGTATCCTAAAGTGAATTCGATAATAGGAATAGCGGTAAAAGACATCAAAACATTCTTTCGAGAAAAAGGAACAATCTTCTGGACCATCGCCTTTCCAGTCCTTATCCTTCTCCTCTTCACAGCAATTTTCGGACGCGAAATACCTTTCAACGCGACAATAGGCGTAGTAGACAATAACAAAACAGCCTCAAGCATAGGCGTAATCTCGGGACTAAACGCTAGCGGATTTCTTACACTAAAAGAGTATACAAACGTAACCGAAGCCTTTGAAGACCTAAACGCAACAATCATACGGGCAGTATTCATAATTCCCAGCAATTTTGAGCAAAGCTTCCCCTACCGAAACGCCACCGCATTCCTAACAGTGGACGGAACAAACCCTGATGTTGCCCGCATAATCGAAGATGGGATCAGAACATTTCTCTTAGAATACTACAAACATACATTCAACTACACCGACCCAGTAACACTAACCGCGGAGAAAACAACCATAACTAAAAACATCGGATACAAAGAAAACATCGTGCCAGGAATGCTTACTTATCCGCTGCTTTTTTCCAGCATGGTTGTTGCCACAGGCGCCATAGTCTTTGAAAGAGAAAAAGGCACTCTCAAAAAGATCAGAGCTTCACCGATTCACCCTATAAACATGCTTATCGGCAAGACGCTAGCAGCGTTGTTCCAGACAGCCATAGCGATCATAATTATGTCGGCTCTAGCTGTGGTCTTGCTAGGTCCAAAGCTTAACTGGAATGTACCTTTGCTTGTTCCCATCTTTTTCCTGGGATCAATGAACGGCATCGCCTTGGGCTTGATAATATCCTGCATCGGCAGAGCACCTCAAGAAGCATCAAACGCCGCCACAACAATTGCCCTCGTACTACAGTTCTTTACTGGAATGTATTTTCCAGTAGAATACCTCCCAGATTACATGCAGCAAATCGGCCGCGTCATACCTATGACCTACGCCGCGCAAGCTATAAGAGACATCATGGTCCGCGATGCAACTGCAGCCGCCCTGCTTTGGCCTATAGCCACACTTACCGTAACAGCAGTTATTCTTTACGTGATTGGTATACTGCTTTACAAGAGATGGGTGGAAAAAGAGTAGCCTTAAGGTCTGTATCCGCCGAGAACGCACAGCGAGAGGGCTGCTGCAATAATATCTGCAGTCGTGCCGGGATTCAGAAGATTACTAGACGATCTTAGCTTCAAGTCAAAATCACGAAGCCTTTTTTTGCCTTCCTCTGTCTTTAGCCCCCCAAGTACCAAGATTTCTTTGGCGGCGGAAGAGATTTCTTCAGCCTTCTCTTTGCCTATTTTGCGGGCGATAAAGGTGTCTGGGTTTTCTGAAAGCACCTTGAGGAAGGTGTGAATGACTGCCGTGTTGAGGTTTCCGTCTTTGCTGAGTGCTTGCATTAAGAAGGGATATGCGACGTCGAAGGTTACCGGGTAATCCTTCACCCATTCAGCACAGACACTGTCCCACTTGGAACCTATCTCAAACACTTGATAAAGCGAGATTCCCCTTTTCATTATCTCAGCGACAGAAGAAGGGTCGTTTACGTCAAGCTCAGGAGCCTTGTTAAGTCCGCTGGGCTTAGCAATCTCAATCGCCTTATACACGGCTACAGCGTCCTCAGACGTTGTTGCCCTAACCACACGACCCAAGTTCTCCCTTATCGCCAACATTTCGAAACGGCCATCCTCCCTCTGAGGAGTCGCCCCAGCAGCCGCGGCAATAGGCATAAGCAATATCACCGTACCAAGTAGCGTGTTGCCTCCTTTCTGCCACTGGTTAATGTCGGCCACGCACTGTTTAATGGAGTCGCCGATGCCTATCTCGCTTAAGCGAATCCGTCCCTCAGAACAGGCTATTCCCTTTTCTGCTGCATGTCTGAACCAGGGAGCGGCGGCGACGGCGGAAACAAGGAAATGCTCATAGCGTGTGCCCTCGAAGCCTGTGGTAAGATTCACGTTTCCAGGTTTATCCGCGCTGATCTCGAAAAGGATAGCTAGTTCAAGGCATTTGGATATGTGAATTGCCTTGTCGGATGGTTTCTGTGTCAAGGATGTTCCCTTTCCTTAGATTTGTGGAAAGTTTTATTAATGTTATGTTAAAAAATACATTGAAATGTAGTAAATTACACAGAGAGTGGCTGCATAATGAGATTATCAGCTAGGAACCTTGCTTTGGTTGCTGTTTTCGCAGCATTGTACTATGTGCTGTCACTGATAACACCACGTATTCCCGTTTACTATGAAGTTAAAATCAGCTTGGAGGCTCTAATTGCCTCTGTATTCGGTCTCATTCTAGGTCCCTACTTAGGCATGCTTGCTGCCCTCGTAGGAGTTGCTGTAACATGGACTATACCTCCGGGGAGCATGAGTCCCTATGGCTTACCTTTTCTGCTTTCTCCACCTCTGAACGCCCTAGTCACGGGATTAGTGTTTTACAGAAAATGGAAAGCCGGATTCCTAATTTTTGTTCTCTTGATAATTGCTTTCTTTTTCACTCCGCCTGTACAGCCTCTAACAGAGAACATGTGGATAGGAATAGCCGTGGTATGGGACAAAATTATCGCTTTACTGCTGATCTTGCCATGCGTGAAGCTTGCAAAGCATCTGTCTAAAGCTGGAACTGCCCCACTTTTCTTCTTGCTGGCCTTCATCGGAAATCAGGTTGACAACATGTGGGGGGCGCTGGCTTTCGCTATGCCTGTAGTCTATGAGGGAATTTTCGGCATGACTATTGATATGGTGCGTGTTGGATTCACTGTTAGCCCTTTTCTTTATCCTGCAATAAGGTTTGTACAGGCTATGATTGCCATGATTGTGGCTGTGCCCCTTATGAAGGCAATCAAGGGGACTCCTTGGATTTGGCAGGAAGCAACTATTTTAGATCACGTGTGACTATGACGAACAGATTAAATGTTCTCCAACCCCGTGTAATCTTGGAAGATACGAATGAAAGCGCGTGAAGGAGATTTAGTTGAAACTCTTGATAATGCTATATTTGATGTTAAAGGATTGGTTCATCCCCCTGATCGGATTGTTGCCTTCATACGCTATTTCCCACAAAAAAGTGGATGGCGAAAAAGGGAAACAACGGCTTACAGAAAAATCTATCCTTTATCCTCGCGTTTCAAGCTTCTAAAAAAGATGTTTCCCGACTACCTTGTTTACGATCCTGTTTTTGATGAGATTCTTTGCGAAATTCCAGTTGAGAAAGTAAAAAAAATTCATGATCCTATTAAGAGATTAAAAGAGATGCGAAGTTCGAAAACTCTGGATTCAATTGAAGGCAAGGCTCTAAAACTTGCCAGTCTTTTGAAAGAAACTGCAGGTGTCCAATGGAATAGCCTCGGAGTTTCCGGCTCCCTCTTGGTTGAACTCCATCTTCCAGCATCCGACATAGACCCCGTGGTTTATGGTTCTAAAAACTGCAGGAAGGTGTATTTCGCGCTTCAAGATCTCCTTCATAGTAAGCATTCACACTTCACTTCTTACACCGTATCTGATTTGCGGCGTCTATTCGCTTTCCGTTCGACAGACACTAAGGGCAGCTTCGAAGATTTTGTTCGAACAGAATCACGAAAATTCTTACAAGGCAGGTTCCTTGGAAAAGACTACTTTATCAGATTCGTGAAAGACTGGAATGAAGTTAAAGAAAAATATGGTAATGTTCGCTACGTGAACATTGGACGCGCGCGGATAAAAGCCACGATCACGGATGATTCAGAAGCGATTTTCACGCCATGCATTTATCGTATAGGCAACGTGCAGCCTATCACCGGATTTGCGGCTGAGACAATTGAGGAAATCGTATCTTTTCGCGGAAGATTCTGCGAACAAGCAAAGAAAGGCGAAACTGTTATTGCAGAAGGAAAAGTTGAACGAGTTGTTGACAGAAAACACGGTAGCAAGCATTATAGACTTCTGCTGGGAAATCGTCCGGAAGACTTTATGATTCCGAGTCAATCGAGCTAGACAACTTTCATAACTTGTTCATAGTATCGTGGGCAATAGGTCAAGGCGATTTGCAGGCAAGTTCCTTTTGAGGATAAGACTTCTTCTAAGTTGCCTTCCACATAGACTTTTTCGTCTCTAAAAGCCTGAAGCCGAAACTCTTCCATGTAAGAGATGATTTGCCGCGCTTCGATAGCATTTCTCGATCCCTCTAAGACCGTTAGAGGCTCAATGCCGTATATAGATGGCATAAACAGGCCTTCCTTGTCGTTAACTATTCGGGCAACCATTTTAACCCAGCCTTTCTGAACGATGCGCCCTTCTGGATCGTAGTTATCTTGAATTTCGCTCCAACTTTTCACTGGTTCAAACTCGGTTTTTATTACTCTGCCTGACTCGCAGTCCTTAAAGAGAGCGTAAATTAGTTTTCTACGTTGATGTTTCATGAATTCTTGGGCGCTGAAGTTGCGGAATCTCCAGTGCTTCCCTGCAATTGTCACGTCTGTTTGAAACTCATTCTTAAGCGGCGCATCTTTCTCTTCGTAAACATCGCTTAGAGTTTCACGCAACGCGGAAGTGTTCTTTTCGCCATAGACGATGAGGTCTATGTCAGAAAACTTTGGGTGGTGAAAACCTTGGAGAACTGAGCCGAAGACTCCGAAATCTTTGGCCAATAAACGTGAACGCTCTACAGAGAAAACCAGAACCTTCTGTAAAGCCTTCAGAAGCTCATCCTTGTCTCTTCTTTCAAGGACACTTTTCAACGCTTCATCTGGCTTTCGCACCTCAGCGATATCTGGAAGCTTGACACCTACAACATTCTTTTGAAGCATCTCGTGAAAAATCATATACTGTCTTAAACGTTTTTGAATAAGCCTCCATCCCTCATCTTCATAGAACTTGTAGAAAACGCTTTTCTCAGCACCTCTTGGTGCTTTGGGATTGTCTGAGCGGAAGATTTCTGCGGGCGCATATTCTATATCGCATATATAGGCGTCTCTTGGATGTGCATAGCCAAATACGCGGAAAATCAGCTTGTCCTTGGTTACTATTGCGTCTCGGTCTCTAAGTTTCAGATAAGCCAAATATGCTCATCCTCGCTTGCTCCTGAACCTACAACTGCCTGCCAATAGACTTCACCGGTCTCAAGGTTTTCAACACGTTCAAGCATCCCAGAAACCCCTATTCTATCTCCTCTTCTTGCCACGTTACGGTAGCAGCCAATCATGGAAACAACCATTCCTGGAACATGTCTCGCAGGAAGCTCTGACACAGCGTTAGTAGGACAATAATCGTCAACCCCGTATGTTGCTGGGCGGAACATTGCTTCATCATCCGTTTTAACTCTGCACGTGAACTGAATGGGCTTTATTGGCTTGTACCTAAATTGCCCATATTTCTGATGAGCTTCTTCAGGTTGGCGTACAGCGTTGTACATGAAAACTGTGTTCTTGAATCTTCCTTTAAAGTGCCTCATTTTGTCTAGAAGGTTACTAAACGAGTATTTGAGCACCTTTGCTTCGACAAGTTTGTCTATTGCTTTTTCTACGAGCCGGAAGTTCCGCGATCCATAGACCACTATGTCTATATCTGATTTCTCAGAATGCATGTTTAAGGCAATTGAGCCGTGAACGCCGAACTCGTCTAAAGGAACGTTTGACGCTTCTGAAACAAGTCTAACAAAGTCAAGCACCAGTTGCTGCAAATTGTCTCTTTTCTCTAGGTTTCTGATATTCGTCAAGCATTCTCTGGGGACAAAAACCCTTTGTATGGAATCGAGCGGAGCACTGATTACTTCTTTATCTCTGAAGGGACAATAGTAGAGATATTCAGGAAAATGTTTTTGGAAAGTGTCGAGAAATGTCTGATAGTTCTTTGCAGTATAGAGCTTTTCTGCTCTAAAAAGTCTTGTTCCCTCAAACAGCCATGTTCTTTCCAAAAATTTGATTTGAAAAAGCCCTGCAAATCTTGATGGGATATATTTAAGAAAAGCGAAAACTCGGTTTGCTGGATGCTCGTAGCCGAAAACATTGAAGATAAAACCTTCTTTTGTTACGAATGTGTCTCCATCCATCGGTGTCCAGCCAGTTTTCTTCCTTAGCAAGTTTTGCATCCACAGCAGTTTGGTTGGGAATCTTGCGTTAAAACTTATTGCTTGCAGCCACTTCCCAATAAGCAGTTTAACGAATCCTTCATGGGTAGTATTCAACATGCTCCGTAATGCTTAAAATGTCTCTGGAACAGAGCGTCTTGCAGTGAAAAACTTGAGAGAGAAACTACATCCGTATGTAGTGTTTCTTCCATCCGAACAGAAAACAAAAATTTTGAGCGCGATCTTTGGATCAAAAGCATCCGTAGGTATATTGGAGTTCGCGCTTAGTCAAGGCATATCAGGCAAAACGTATCAACGAGACTTAGTTAAAAAGCTCGGTTATTCAAACAAAACCGTCATTGAAAACCTTAAGTCACTTACCGAACTCGGAGTGCTAACCGAAATCATGGAAAAAACGGTGCAAAAAGGTCGTGTTGTATGGGTTAAGGCTTACCAGCTTTCAGATACCGGCAAGTGGTTTGCGTTGCTACTTGCAAAAGAAGAAAAACTCACTCAAGAAGAGAAAGCCGAGATTCTACAAAACCTTTTCAAGGCATATGTTAGGTGGGTCCGAGACCTATCAGAAAAACTTCACGTAAACAAGCAACTGCTGGAAAAAGCCTTCGAAGAAGAAATGAGGTAGAGGAACTCAATGAAAGCAACAGTAATCGCTGTTGTCGGAAGCAAAAAATCTGGAAAAACAACTGTTATTGAGGCTTTGATAAGAGAATTGGTCAAAAAAGGCTATGCCACCGCGTCAGTTAAACACATCTCGGAATCGAACTTTACAATCGACCGCGAAAACAAGGACAGCTGGAGATTCGCGCAAGCAGGAGCCAGCACAATAATCACAGTGGCGGACAAAGAGCTCGCCACAATCGAAAAAAAGAACACAAAAAACCTTTCGCTACGCGAGATCCTGCAAAAATGCAGAGGCAACAATGTCGTATTTATAGAGGGGCTAAAAAAGCTGGTTGCAAATGACAAGCAAGTTTGGAAAATTGTTATGGTCAAGTCTAGGGAAGAAGCCCTTGAAGCCTTAGGAAGGTATCATCCAATTCTGGCTTTTGCCGGATTTTACCATACTATAGAACTCAACTCGAAAATTCCGTACATGAATGCTCTTGAAAAATCTAGAGAACTCAGCGATCTTGTCGAGAACTTATTAAAGAAGCAAAAGAAACCATAGCAGAGCCGTATCACAAGGCTTAATTCTGGAAAACGGTAATGCAGTTCACGAGGATATTTCTTGTTTGAAATAATTGAAAAAAACTTAAAGTCGAAAGAAGCATCTCGCGCCAGCCTTGTTCAGCTTAGAGGACAGAAGCGAACCATGACGCTGTGCACTGTTCTTAACGGCGTGCTAGAAAGCTTCTCGCAGATAGACTTAAGCGGTGTCTCCGCAAGAACCCTTGTTCAGAGCAAATCTTGGGGCTTCAGCTCCACTAACCGACTAAAAAAAGAAAATGTGGAGCAGACGCTAAAAACCGCTGTTGTTCTTGCCTCAGCTTCTGCAAAAAACAAACCCAAAGAAGCCAAAGTGAAAGAGCTTCCCGCTCAGGTGGCAACGATAAAAGCCGATGCCAAAAAACCCTTCGAAAAAGCCAGCTTGGAAGACATCAAAGAAATCCCTTTTGACGCCTGCCAAGGCGCTATGGAAGCCGAAGTTGCTAGTGCAAAAGCCACTTTTCTAGCAGTTCAAGACCAAAAATGGTTTGCGAGCTCTGAAGGCTCGCGAATATATCAGAAATTAACATGCCTACTCCTGTTTGTCGACGTGATTGCTAAACGTGGAAGCCTCTACTGTCCAGCTTCAGAAAACCTTGGACACACAGGCGGATTAGAGCTTTTCGACATGACGCCACCTGCAAGTTTAGGAAAAGAGGTTGCTGAAAGAGCAGTAAAACTTCTAAGTGCCAAACCGCCACCATCTGGAAAGTTCCAAGTGATACTGCATCCTACAATCTGTGCTACCCTACTACACGAAGCAATCGGACATCCATTAGAAGCCGATTTGGCTATGGAAGGCGGTGGATTCGGCGACTATGTCGACAAACCCGTGATGTCGAAGCTCGTAACCATCTATGACGACGGAATGGTTGAAAGAGGCTTAGGCTACCTACCATATGACGATGAAGGAATTAAGAGTAGCCGAACTTTCCTTGTCAAAAATGGAGTGCTGAAATCCTTCATGCATGACAGAACAAGCGCTGCCGCCATGAATGTTTTGCCAACAGGCAATGCCCATGCATGGGACTACAGCGTAGAACCGCTAATCAGGCAGACAAACATAGGAATAGAAAAAGGCGACTTCGACGAAAAAGAAATGATTGAGGACATAAAAGAAGGACTATTTATCCAAGGAACTTTTGGAGGGCAAGCAGACGCCAGCGCAGACTTCACGTTTGGTTTTCAAAACGCCTATTGGATTAGACACGGCAAATTAGAAGAAATGACTCGAGGCGCAAATCTCTCTGGAAACGCCATCTCGGTATTCAAAACAGTCGACGCAGTCTCCAAAAATGTCGTTCTACGTCCCGGCGCTTGTGGCAAAGGGCAGTTTGCAATTCAGGGACGTGTTGTTCCTGCTGTTCGCTGTGAGATACTGGTTGGAGGCGCTGGAAGTTGAGTTTGGCGCATTTTGAAGAAGGCTGGCAGTTTCTAGGCGACACTGCTAGGAAAGTTGTTAGACAGCTGGAGAGAAAAGGAGCAAGCGCTGTGGAAGCGTTCTTTTCTGCTTCCCGAACAACAGAAGTGACTATACGAAACTCTCAAGTCTTAACCGAAAACGCCATTGAAGATATGGGTGTAGGTTTTCGGGTGGCAACAGTTGACAACCGAGTCGGATTCGCTTGCACCAACATAGTAGGCAACGAGAAAGCCTTGATTGAGACAGGCGAAAAAGCGTTCTCCATAGCGAAGCTAAGTCCCTCTACACCTCATTTTGCTTTACCAGCAAACGAAAAAAGCCCATATGTTGATGGCCTCTTTGATAAAGAAGCCGCCAACGTAGCTGTAACAGAGTTTGTTGATGTTGCTTACCGTTTAATTCACTCAGTGGAAGACATTGATAGGCGGATTAAAGCTAAGGATGGACGTGTTTCATGCTCCTACAGCAAGAAAGGGATAGTGAATTCCTTCGGCGTTGACAAAGAGGCAGATGAGACGTATGTGTTTGCCTATGTTCTTGGAACTGGAATGCAAAATGGCGAGGTTACTCCAAGTTGCTACGATTTTGAGCTGAAACGAAACTTTAAGCTGAACCCTGAAGATGTCGGTGCAAAAGTAGGCGAAATGGTTGTTGCCCAGTTTAACCCTAAGCCCATTGAAAGCTTCGAGGGCACCGTGGTTTTTGAGCCTGAGGCAGTGTCCTACCAAATATGTGACGCGCTTATACATGCGTTGAAAGGCGAAAATGTTGTCGCGCGAAACTCGCCTTGGGTTGGAAAAATAGGCAGCGCCGTTACATCTGAAAAGCTAACCATAGTCGATGACGGTGTTTTAGAGAAAGGTTTTGGATCAAGAAACTTTGATGATGAAGGACACCCATCACAGAAAACTGTGCTTATCTCAAATGGAAAATTGGAAAGCTTTCTTCATCACGCCGCAACAGCAAACAAACTTAAAATGAAAAACACTGGAAACGCATCCCGCTTTAACGCCAGTTTTGAAATGGCTAAACAAATAATCGGTAATGGCTACAAAGCCAAGCCAGAAGTTTACCCTTCAAACCTTACAATACGCGCAGGAAAAAAAGATCAAAGCCAACTGGTTTCAAAAATCAAAAAAGGCTTGCTTGTCGGAAGCATGGCAGGCTTTGTTCAAGCCGGTTCAGGGCTTATTAGCGCTCAACTTGTCCGCGCCCACTACGTAGAAAACGGTCAAGTAAAGTATCCTGTTAAAGGAGGCATGGTTACGGGCATAGCCTTTGATTGGCTTAATCAAATAAGCGATCTTGCTAACGACTCTAAACAGTTCCAAAACTCAGTAGTCCCATCAATTTGCGTGGAAAACGTGAAAGTTATCGGAAGCAGATAGCTTTTCAGAGTTTGTTTGTGGGGTTTGGAGACTTTTTTTTTCTTTCTGAGGGGGGAGATGGGAGAAAGGAGAGTGCTTCAAAAAGAAGAATGATTCTCCAAACCTTTCCACAAAACTGCTGTCTAATCTGCTGTCTTCACCACCTCTTACAGGGCTTTAAATGCGTCAAACCATCGGTTATACAGGGTCAACATGTCCATTGAGACGCTGGGCTTTCTTTCTTCAAGGGTCTGCTTGAAGTCGTCCATGGTTAAGGCTCTGGGGCTCGCTTGTTTGTTGTTGGCTTGACCAGATTCGAAGAACTCGCCTATTAGCTTCAGTTGCGTTGACTGGCATACGTCTCTAATGTCGCTTCCGGAGAAGCCTGAGGAAATTCTGGCTAGCTCATGAAGATCCACGTTGGGGTCAAGCTTCAGATGACTCGTATACAGCTTGAACATCATTAAGCGTGTATGATGGTCAGGAAGAGGCACAAGGATCCTTTTCTGGAATCTTCTTATAAAAGCCCAGTCCAAGTCCCATGGCTTGTTTGTTGCACCGATGACGTAGACGTGGAGATTCTTTCCTTTGTCTACGATTCCATCCATTTCTTTAAGGAACTGGTTGCGAACGCGAACTTCTCCGCCAACTTCGTTTGAGTGTTGACCCATAAGTGAGTCAAGTTCGTCGATGAATACTATAGAAGGCTTTCCTTCTAGTGCTGATTTTCTGGCTGAACCGAAAAGTTTGGCAACATTCTGCTCTGCTTCCCCAAGCCACTTAGACATTATCGAAGCCGCATCAATGGAGACGAAGGTTGCGTCAATCTCTGTGGCAACTGCTGCCGCTAGGAGCGTTTTTCCGCAGCCTGGCGGTCCAAAGAGAAGCATTCCCCTCGGCCAGCCGAGTGGAAATAGATCTGGTCTCTGAACGGGGTAGACTATGGCTTCTTTTACTGCTTTTTTGGCGCTTTCAAGTCCGACGACTTCTTCCCATTTTACACTTGGCTTCTCGGTTACTATGAGTTCCTCGTAGCTTGATTTGCTGCCTTCTGAGGTTCTTTGTTCTTCGGCTTCTCTCGAGTTTTGCTGTGGGTCTGGTGCCATAACAGCTCCTTGTATGGCTTTGATTCTTTCTTGATAGGCAATTGCTCTTTGAATGTAGACTTTGTTTAGGCTGTATTCGGGGTAAAGCTGAGTCAGTTTCAGAAGGCTTTCAATGGCTTTCTGGTACATGGTAATAGCCATTCCTTTTGATCCTTGCTTGTCCAGTCGGACGGCTTCAAGCGCATAGTTCGTGGCTGCTTTTTCTAGTTCTTGAGAAGCGCTCATCTTCCTCTACCTCTAGTTTTCTGTTTTAACTTCGATTTTGATTCTTCCTTTAGCGCCCAAGCTTTCAAGGGCCTTTTCAATCTCCTCATTTGATGTTTCTAAATCAACCGAACAACGTTGAAGGTCGATTTCTCCTTTACATTTTCTAACATATTCGAGAAGCGCATCTTCTAATGCTGGCTTCTCAACTTTTAATGATATTTCTTTAATTTCAGATTTTTTATAAGAAAAGAGGGTTTGAGAGGCATCTAAGCCGGATCTTTCAGTTTCACCACTCACAGACTGAGAGCAATTTACCGCTAAGGCAACCATCTCCTTTAAAGCTGTTTCAGTCTGAGGCATATCAACGGCAGTGGGCGGTTCAGGAAGTTTCTCTGAGATTTTTTGTTCGAGGAAATCTGTGACCTCGTGCATTATTTCCTCACCTCCAGGCGTTTTTCTGTTCACTGGGATCATTGACTCGTCTGCGGTTATTCTTGTTGAGTGAAGTGTTTCGCTTATTGTTTCGTTGACTTTGTTAAGTTCTGAGGATACATCTGGTAGCACTTGAAGCAGTTCTTGAGATACGCCTTGCAGAATCTTTAATGCTGGTTTGAGGTCGAAGACTACATCGCCTAGTTCCTTTACGGTTTCAAGCCTAAGGATAACGCGTTCTATGGCAAGCTGCACGTTATACATGAACTGGATAAGTTTGCGGACTTCGGCAATTTCATTTGCACAGATCGCGGCGCGTTCTTTGCATTTGTTTTTAAGTGCGCTTATGCATGTTTGGAAGAGAGCTTTGTCTCTTTCTCTAAGTCTGTAGGTTGCTTGCTCAAGCTTGTTATGCTGTACTTTAAGGATTTGTATGGATTTGACTACTGTTTCCCGTATCGGTGGAGGGTCCGAGTGAAAAAAGTTTTTGATGGCTTTTCCCTCCGCCCACCGCTGTGTTCCGTAGCTATATTCCGGTTCTTCCTATTTCCTTAACGTAGACAACTACGGGCGGTTCCGGAAGCTCTGGCGAGGCAGATGGTGTTGTGGAACTTTTTGCCTTTTCTATTGATGGCTCGGTTTGTTTTGGTGATTCTCCGAGCAAGATGTTTGAAAGCTTGTTTCGGGTCAGTTCCAGATCGCTTTTCTCTACGTTGATTCGCTTAAGGTTGTCTTGGATAACGTCGAATGCAGTTGCATATGCTTGGTCGTCTATTTTTCCTATAGCATGCTCGATTTCTAAGTGCACTAGCGCGTAGTTGAGTGTCTTTGTTTCTTCGGCGCATCTGTTGATTTCTTTGTCAATTTCTTCTATGAGGACTTGAGCTTCGTTTTTCAGTTGTGTCAGTGCGCCGTCGAAGCTTGTATGAAGTTCGCTGTAGAGTTCTTGCGAGATTTTCTTCTTATTTAATAGTTCTTTCAGTGCTTGGTCTTTGCGCCATATAAGAGGTATCTGGTCGCAGAATGCAGTGGACTCTGACTTGATTCTGGAAAGTAGGATGGCTTCTGATCCGTCAAGCTTTAGGTGCTCCACTGATTGCTTCTGAAACCTGCCATCGCCCTTTTCGATGAAGACGTTATCGAATTTTCCACTAGGGGTTACTGCAAAAGATGCTACTCTGCCTATTACGCGACCATACTCGTCTTTGACCGGCTTTCCGATTGAAAGAAAAAGGTTAGGATTTTGCGACATCTTTGTCGACTCCTATTTTTAAGAGGTTTCGGTTGGCGCCTTCTCGCCTAGTGAGGGAGCTGGAATTCCCGGCATTCCTGGTGGCAGGTCGGGGAACTTTTCTTTGATTCTTTGCTCTGCGACTGTGGATGCTTCGGTAAGGATTTTGGCTGCGTCTTCGTTGACTGTGTCGAAGTTGAGCGTCATTCCTGATCCTTGTCCAGCTTCGATCATTATGCCGCTTAGCAGGTTGCCGATTTCGCCTAACTCGTTCTCCGCTTCCGGGAAAACGCTGACTAATCCGGCTCTTACAGATCTGAGTACGCCGACTGCTGGTCCGAGGGTGGAGACTACGTCTCCTAGTTCTGATACGGTTCGTAATCTTAATACGATTTGTTCAAGTGCGAGTCTTGCGTTGATTATGAGTCTTTCCATCTTGCGGATTTCAGCTAATTCGTTGGCGAACACGTTTGCGCGTGCAGTGTCATGTTTTGTGTAGGCGTCAACGATTCTGGCGAATATTGTTTTGTCTCTTTGTGAGAATCTTTCGGTGGCTTGGTCTAGTTTCTGAACTTGCAGCTCGATTCGTCTTACAGCAAAATCGAGGCGTGGTTTCAGAGGGCCTGGTGGTCTTACTGCGGTTTTTATGCGGTCTGTGAATGGTTGGTCGTCTCTTCTCGATTCCCATTTCTTGCTAAATCTTTCTGACAAATTGCTTACCTCCGGTAACAGAGGTTGCGTGGAGTAATCTTATACATTGTTAACATGGGGGAAACATGCATGTATATATGTAGAGATATACGCTTGAATTGGCGGGGTTTTAGGCTTTAATTTTCTAACTAAAAGGTGATGTGTTCGGTTTTTTGATAATAGACATAAATGTGTAAGTTAGACTAAAAAGAGGCTTGAATTTAAATGCTATCCAAAAGGTGGTTCAGATGAACGAAAGGTTCAAGATTTTCGTGTTCGTGGCTATACTTGGGTTCTTCGCAGGAGTTATTGCTGACTTATCGGCTACCTACGTCATTCCGTGGCTGTCAACGGTGCTTCCATCGTTTCTCAGCGCAAGATATCTACTCTCGGGATTTGCAGGCGCTTGTCTCACTCTGCTCTTGGTAAGTGTTTGGGCGTACATTAGTGGATCGCCAGAACGTTAACCTCTTCTCTCTCTCCTTTTCTTTTGTTTGCTGAGACTGATAGATCTATCTTTTTTAGGCCCCCTATATATAGTCAGGTTTGGCGTTCTCTGTGTTGTTCAGCGGTGTTTGCAAAGCGTGCGTTTTTTGGACTCAGGAGCGGAAAAAGAAGTCATTCGCTAGGCGTCTTCGTACCTCGATTTCCTCATCGTCCAAGATTCTAGAAAACGAGCAACCTTATTTGCATTTCCAGATTGCTTCATGTTAAAAAAAGAAAAGGGGGGTTTAGTGGACGTTTACGATGTTGACGGGTTTTTTGCGCAGTTTGATGGCTGCTACCGCGACGGCTATGGCGATTGTGCCTCCGAGCATGATTAGAAGCATGTTCATCGGCAGCCATGGAGCGACTTCTTCGAGACCCAGTGAGGGATCGTGTTCCAGAGTGTAGTTGCCGAAGTAGGGGTAGCCGATGAATAGGCGTATGTGTGCTCCGGCGGAGATGTATGATGCGGTTACGTCGGTTGTGTTGTAGACTGTGCCGTCTGTAACTATTGCCTGTGGAACAAACTTGAAGAAGCCTGCAAAGGTGGCGTTGCCTTTTTCGAAGCGTATTCTGAAGCGCTCGCGCAGACGGTTTTGCAGAGGGGTTTCATCCATCTTTGAAGTGTTATTTTGAGCAACTGAAACCTTGTTGCCTTCCACATACATGTTCTGAGCCATCGACGCTGTCTCTATGGAGTCAATGTCGCTGGCGCTTTCTGCTTCAGCTTCAGCTACCTCAAGCTTAGTCATATTAATTGAGGCGAGGTTAACCCACAACGCCAGCCCCGCTTTAGCTTCAGGTATTCTAAAGCCAAGTTCTCGTAGCTCATCTAACACAGGTTCAAGCTTGTCTATGTTCCACTCCCAGTGGTTAATGACAATGTCGATTTTGAGCTCGCCAGCAGCCACGCTGTAAGAGTATTTGCCATACACATCCTCCGTAGCAGGAGTGTAATAGAATCTGCATCGAAGGATGATGTTGTTCTCCGCGAACTGGAAGCCTGGTCTGGCCCATGGAACGTCGACGAGAGTGAAGTTGAAACTTAGATACTGCACTTCGCCTCTGGTCACGTTTACTGGACCATCAAGCCTCCATTTTGCGCCGTTGAAGGGCAGGTATGGTGCATGAAGCCCTGTCGCGTTGCCAATTTCCCATAGCTTCTGCACTGCGCGTAATCTTAGCTGGTTTTCAAGCATATGCCGTCTTGGAGTGTAGTAGTTGGCTTCTATGCGCTCTCTAATTCTCCAAGCTTCAGCTTGGCATCTCCACAAGAAGTATGGTTCGTCGTAGCTGACGTACTCTATTAGTCCTTTGAATTTGACTACGTTGATGTTGTCTGGGTCGTTGGTGTACCACCATAGGAACATGGGTTTTTTGCCGCCTGCTGGGAACACTATGGTGACTTGGTCATTCTGTATGTACGTCCAGTTTCCCTCGGTTCTCAATGACGCAGGGGTTATGGTTTCTGCCGATACTGATGCGGGCATCGATGAAAGGGGCGATGCGATGGCTAAGGTCAGTAAAGCCAGAATTGCGGTTGAAATCGTTTTTCTTTTGTTTGTCATGTCTTTTCGCCAAAAATAACAGTAGCAAACGGTCTATTAAGAAAATCGCTTCGGAAAACCTCGAAGTTCGTCTCTTCAAAGTTCTAGAAACCTCGAACTTTTACGCAAAGCGACCGAGAATGAACATTATAACCGTGTTTAGGTATATGCCAGTCAAGCTAACCACAACCGCCTTATCCAGACGGATTCCTTTCCCAAAACAAAGCGCCGCAGAAACAAGCAACAAACACCAAATCTGTAGAGCGAACAGAATGATTTGCGAAACAATATCTGCCCTAAAAAGATAAATGTATGGAAAAACCGCCACAGGAAACGCAGCCAGCCCAAGACAGGTGAAAAGCTGAAGATCATTTCCAACCCTCCGATAAAGTAGAGAAGTAAAAATCTCTGCGAACAAGAAAAACCCAAGCCAGCAAAGCAAGAACAGCGCAACAGTAGTCGCAAAAGTGTAGGAATATAGGGTAGAATAGAAGAAGAGCGCAGGCTCAAGCTCGGCATAAGCAGTTCCAAACGCGCCGACGAGAAGTACAGCCATTGCCACAGGCAGTAATTTCAGAGGTTTGGATGTTCTAGCGAAAAGAGGTGAAAGAAACAGCCACTTTGCGATGCGATGACTGAAGGCTTCACCGATCTCTGCAGTCGCCGGAATATTTCCCTCGCTCAGAAGCCGGTACAACGTTTTTCCACGGTCATTAAGCTTGTACTTGCGTTGCTTGTCTTGCGAGATGAAATCTGAAAGCATGTCAAGATGATAGTAAACCGTTCCAACACCAAGCCCCAGAGTTTCACGAAGCTCTTTGAAGCCTATTTTCTCCTGCGTGCCCAGAATCTCGATTATTTTCCTGCGTGCTGGGTCTTTAAGAAGCGTATAGTAGCGTGTGAGATCTTCCATCGCGGTTTTCCTCGATTGCTCACTTTGTTTAAGAGTTGGCATTTATGCATTTCGAGAGTCGACTCTTGCATGCAAGCTGAAAAATCTATATTCACCCCACAACAATAATATGTTAACATCGCTAAGAGGCGTGTGCATAATGAAAACGAACTCTGTCATCCAAACAATGCTTGAACACCGGTCTATCAGAAAATTCACAGATGAAACACCATCAGACGAGGTAGTACAAGCAATTTTCCGAGCAGGTCAGCAGGCACCATTTGCGTTTCAGCTCTACAGTGTCCTGTTATCGCGAAACAGAAAACGCAACCCTTGGAACGCTCCCCTCTTGTTCACGATCTGTGTTGACTCACACAAATTTGAACTCATCATGGCAAAAAGAGACTGGAAAATGGTAACAAACGATCTCTCACTACTGTTCTTCGGCATTCAGGATGCCGCCTACATGGCAGAGAACATGGTTATCGCTGGGAGAAGCCTTGGTCTTGGAAGCTGCTTTCTGGGAAGCGCCCCTTACATAGCTGACAAAATCGCTAAAGAATACCAACTACCGCAAAGAGTCTTCCCACTAGTGCAGCTAGCCATGGGCTACCCAGCTGAAAACCCGCCGACACGTCCAAGATACCCCAAAGAATTCGCCTTATTTGAAGATAGATATCCAAAGCTAGATGACGAGACAGTCTCCAAAGCCATGAAACAAATGGACAATGGCTACCTTGCCCAAGACTACTACCGAAAAGCAAGATACAAAATTCCGCTAGAAAACAAAGAGAGAAAAGAAACCTTCACCTTCGACAACTACAGCTGGACAGAACACATCTGCCGAAAAGTAGGTCAATGGTTTCCGGAACCCAAAGAACTGCTTGAACAGCTCGAAAAACGAGGCTTCCACATAACTAAGAAAAAGACCGCGAAGAAGCCGAAATGAGAAAACAGCTTCTAGTAAAAGATGCCGAACGCGTCCGCAAGCCGAACCCTCCGAAAAAGAAGCTTCTGAAGAAGCATGGGAGAAAATAGTCAAGTTTCATGGAAGAACATTTGACAGCTACAAATAAGTTTAAAAGCACCCTCCAAGTTACGATGCGTGTGCAAGAAGCCACGGTTTTTTGCACTAAATAGTAGAAGGAGTTGAAAAAGAAAAATGTCCGGTAGAGAAATGCACAAGGCAGTCTGTGCTGACTGTGGAAAGGAATGCGAAGTTCCTTTCAAACCTGACGGTAGCAGACCAGTATACTGCCGAGAGTGTTATTCCAAGCGAAGAGGACCAAGGAGATATTAGACTCACAAGCTAACATCTTCAAAACAACATCTTTTCTTTTTTTTGTTTTTCCCCGATTATATTTTCAAACAAGACTTTTATGAAGCAGCCCGATTTCTAGGTAGAGGATAAACCATGTGCGGCATCTTCGGCTTCGCACTCACCAAGCCTATCCCTCTAGCCAAAACGTTCAGGCTACTTGAGACGCTCGAGGTTCACCAGTATCCGCAGGAGCCCAAGCCCGTAGGCGGCTTCGGCGCAGGCATAGCCATACTCCAGCACGATAGTACAGTCTTCCTAAAGAAAATTGGAGAAGTCAACGGCTCTCCAGCGCGAAAACTTTCCGAAGTCACAACAACCACAGAAGCATCAATCTTGATAGCACACGTGCGCATGCCCAGCCCAGAGTTCATGGCAACAGCACGTCACATGAAAACCGCGCAGCCTTACATAGCAAAATGCAACCCAAATCTATCGGTGGTCTCTGCACATAATGGCAAAGTGGAAAACTACCAAGAAATCCGCAGCGGACTCTGCAAAGAACATTTTTTTGACTCCGAAAAGATCCAGCTCATAGACTCCGAAATCATCCCACATTGCTATGAAGAACTTCTAACACAGGAAAACACAGCAGATAAAACACTAGACAAGCTGTGCATCGCCCTAAAAGGCTCAAACACGATAAGCCTACTCCACATAGGCAAAAACAAAGTGATACTTCACCTAGCCCATCAGGGAAAAACACGTGGCTTGACCGTGTGGACAAATGGAAAAGGTGAAGTTGTTTTCTGCTCAAGAAGAGAACCATTAGAAAAGGAATTCGGAGAAATGCTAAGAAAAAACAGGTTCACGGAAAAAATATTCATCCCATACAAGAAAGAAGAAAAATTCACTGCATCCTTTCACATAAAGCCACAAAAAAAGACGTAAGCCACATGGACGCTACCATTTAAACGCGAAAAATTTACCTAATAACATTTAGAGCCAAAAAATGTATAAAAGTGTGCCCACAAAAAAATAGGTGCATGGTGAAAGTTCGAGCTTACGAAAAAAGAGATTTTGTTGACTACGTTACTGTACTTGAAAAGACTACACGCTGGAAAAAGAACGCTGCAAGCATGCTGACGAGCAGATTGGAAAAGATAAAAAAGGGAGAGCAGGTGTGGGTTGCGGAAGTAGACACAAGAGGCGTCGGCTTTATGATTCTTGCCCCAAACAACGATGATTCTCTGGAGGTTGACTGGCTTGACGTTCACCCAGATTTCCAGAGACTAGGAATAGGCACACTTCTCCTCAAGAAGGCAATAAGCGTGGCTAAAGCAAAGAAAAAACAGGCATTAAGCATCCATACTTGGGAAAGCAACAAAAAAATGCTCGGTTTCGCCTATAAAAATGGCTTTGAAAAATACGAGAGAATCAAGAACTTTTATGGAAAACGCAAAGACGCTATCCGATTGAAG
>JAGTQT010000002.1:35600-37730 GCA_018396615.1 Candidatus Bathyarchaeota archaeon | reverse complement strand
CCGCGTCAGCTTGGCAACCGTCAATCATATTTGATCGTAGGAGCTGCCGATGCCGCTTCATTTAGACTTATACATGCTATTTTGCACAAGCGCAAAGTCAACAGGCAATCGCATCGCATTTTTGCTGGCAATACCTTCGGGTTTAGTCTTAAGAAACGCGTTAGCCAACATCTCTCGAAGAACATTATATTGAGCTAAAAAGGCAAGCCCATCACCGCTGGCTTTGAAAACTATTTTGTTCTCTTTTATGCCTACCTCAACAAAGCCGAGGTTAACCATGTTCTGAAGATGCTTCTTCAACTGCGAGAAATTAACACCCGTTGCCTTCATCAGGTTATACCGGCCGTTTCCTCCATGCCTAACAGCCTCAAGAATCAAGGCCATAATTTCGATTTCACTACGATACTTCCGCTGCAGCCCGAAACAGACTACGTTACCTTGCTCTCGGTAATTAGCCACTCTCATTCTCCCCATAAAGAATATCTATATTGAAAGGATTAAGCGCTGTTTCCATTGACCGCGTAGAAAAAGGTTGAAATAAACATGTGTGTATGTATATATTGTCAACTGAATCAATTGAATGGGGCAGAGAAGAAGACTTGTCGGTTGCCAAGCTGACGCGGGTTGAACTTCAAGCGCTACGAGAGGCTTTGACCTCTGACTACAAGAGCATATCCATACGTTTACGGGAAGGTGAATACCAGTATGACCTTGCAAAAACGATTGCCTCCTTCCATCTGGAGTCAAGCTTCCCCGACGTGAAAAACATTATCAGCCGGCTTTACGGTGAGGAAAAGACTACGGATATACAGTTTGTTCGCAAGATACAAACAATTCTTAAAAAGATGGAGAAAAGCAACATTGTCAAAATTCTTCCGAAAAAGACCCCTTGGGAGCTTCAGCGATACGTTCTTCTAAGCTTCAGATTTCAGGATAACGAAAGAAACCTTGTAAACCTAGTCACCGACGAGCAGAGAGAACAGCTGCAGAGACAGCTGCAAGCCGTGATCAGCGAACAACGAGAACCGTCTGCTATAAACCTGCGCAACTTAACGGTTGCTTCTTTACTGCTGATTATACTATTTTCGTACATTGTCATCGTATGGGAGATCTCTCAAGCAATAATTAACCTTTCAATACTAATCGCCGCTCTCTCAGCTGCTGCGGCATCTTCTCTGCTGCTTGGAAAAACCCTTGCGCGTAAGTGACCCTCTTGATACACTTGACACCTATTGCAGCAATCAAGCGGAGTGTGTAAAGGTGATAAGAAAAATCGCTTCATACGGAATCATTATTCTATTCCTGTTTCGCATGCTCTACTTCGGTAATACCGCCATTCTGGTAAATGCAGAAAATCAAGAATGGATCGTGGATAAAACAGATCCTAGCGCCTTCCAGACCATTCAGCAAGCTATCAACAACGAAAGTGTGCAGACCGGCGACTTGATCTATGTAAGAAACGGAACCTACATAGAAGATGTGCATGTAAACAAGAGCGTCCGCATAATTGGCGAAGACCCCGAGACCACAATAGTTGAAGGAGCTTCAGGTGATGTATTCAGAATCTCTGTAGACAATGTGGTCATATCAAATCTTACAATAAAAACAGATGTGGCCACTACTACGGGAATAAAAATAGAACCAGGTTCTGATAATAATCTTATTAGCTACAATAAAATAACGGCATGCGATATTGGAGTTGACCTCTACCTTTCTTATGGAAATCTCCTTGCAAATAACACATTTTTTGGAAATCAACTCTGTGCAGTATACTTAACTTCCTCTACGGGTAATGTTTTTTCTAACAACGAAATTTTTAACAACAACAATGGTTTCTTCGTTTATGGCTCAGTTAATAATTGGTTTGAAGACAACAATGTTTACTCAAATATTGGATACGGAATAGCTTATGTATTTTCAAGTAACAACATAGCTTTTGGTAACACTCTGGCGAACAATTCTGTGGGAATGTTCTGTTCTACAGGTAGTAGAGATAACTTGGCATACCATAACAACTTTGTCAACAATCGTGAGTCTAATGTTGATATCAATGATCCTCAGCCTAACGCGTGGAATAACGATTTTGAAGGCAACTTCTGGAGCGAGTACAACGGTACAGACTTGCATAGC
>JAGTQT010000002.1:17507-35562 GCA_018396615.1 Candidatus Bathyarchaeota archaeon | reverse complement strand
TATGATCCGCAATTTTCTCCCACAAAACAATACAGACCTGTTCCCTCTTATGGGCATGTTCCACAGGTTCAAGGTCATTTCTCAAGGCGAAGCTTATCATATTGCTCTAATCTGCAACTCCACAATTTCCAATTTCAAGTACAAAATTGGCATGGAAACTGGAAACAAAATAGTCTCCTTTAACGCTTTAAGCAGTTCTGGCTCAGTTGGCTTTTGCAGAATCGCGATTCCTAATGAGCTAATGAGATATCCCTATATCATGTTGACTGACAGCGAAGAAACAGTTCCAACGTTGCTTGCCAACTCGAACGAAACCATCGTTCGCCTGTATTTCACCTACGAAGGTGGAAATCAGAATGTTACAATTATCTCTTCAAGAGTGCAGAGCAGATATGATGAGCTGCTTGCCAACTACATGGAGGTGAAGGCAGAGCTAGATGCTTTGAACACGACATACTATACGCTTCTTTGCGACTACTTAGCTGTTCTGCAGCAGCTCTCAAGCCTGAACATGTCGCTGAATGCAGCCCTTGAGGACTACTCTGCACTGCAAGCCGAAGTCAGCGCCCTCCTCAGCAACCTCACAGCGCTTGAAAACCAGTTCTCCGCTTTAAACATATCTTACAATGACCTGTCCTCTAGATGCTTGGATCTTCAGACAAATCTTACCGAAATCAGCCTATTATATAGCACACTTTTGAATGACTATCTATTTCTTAAAGACAATTTCACAAGTCTAAACATGGCTCAAAGCGAGCTCTCAATTAGCCACTTGGCGTTGCAGACGCAGCTTCGCCTCGTGAATGGAACATACATGAGTATTCTCCAAAGCTACAATAGTCTTCTCGCAGCCTTCAATGACCTAAACACTTCTTACGAAGACCATCTAGCTGACTCCGCACAGCAGGAGCAGAAAATACAGGCTATGATGTACTTGTTCGCGGCGTTGGCGGCGATATTTATCGTGATTACGACTTACCTCTCGAAAATAGCTCATGAGAAAGGGCATCAGTGTAGCCGAACAGTAAAAAACGACAATGACAATTAGAGTTAGCTGAAAAAGCGGTGTTATCAGCAAAAGATAAGAGCCTTCTTTCTCTCTAGTTTGTAGCGAAAACAAGTGATGAACAGCCAGCCGAATGTGTTCAAGCTTCTTGCTAAGCCGATTCGGGAAGGGTTAAAAGAGCAGGGGTTTCTGGAGCCGACGCTACCTCAGACAATGGCGATTCCTTATGTTTTAGAGGGCGAAAACGTGCTCTTGATTGCGCCTACTGGAAGCGGAAAAACAGAGGCTGTTCTTCTTCCCTTATTCTCTAAGCTAACTCAACAGAAGTCGCGAGAAGGAATCTCGCTGTTATATGTAACGCCTTTGCGGGCTTTAAATCGAGACATGCTAAAACGCTTGTCTTTCTGGAGCAACTGTCTGGGCATTTCTGTTGAAGTGAGACATGGCGACACGGAAATGAAGCTTCGGAGAAAACAGGCGATTTCTCCGCCAGACATGCTTGTGACTACACCTGAAACTCTTCAAGCTATTCTCCCTGGCTCACGCATGAGACAACATCTTAGTCAAATACAGTTCGTGGTTATTGATGAGGTTCATGAGCTTGCAGGTGATAAACGTGGCACTCAGCTTGCTGTGGCTCTGGAGCGCCTAAGAGAGAATACCAAAAAAGATTTTCAAAGGGTAGGCCTCTCAGCTACAATAGGTAATCCGGAAGAAATAGCCCAGTTTATTGCTGGGGCAGGTCGAGCAATCAAAATTCTCCAAGCGTCGCCAGCTAAGAGTTACAGGTACAACGTAGAAACTCCGAGCCCAATTGAAACTGACTATGAGTTGGCTGGGAAGCTTAGAACATCTCCAGAAGCAGCTGCGAGAATCAGACGCATGATCGAACTAGTGGATAGCCACAGGTCCACGTTGATCTTTGTCAACAGTAGGCAGAACGCTGAGATGCTTGGCTACAAGTTCAGCCAGCTTGGCAGAACAGACATTGCAGTTCACCACGGTAGCTTATCGAAGGAGGAACGCGCTCAAATTGAGGACGAGTTCAAAGCCTGCAAAATAAAGGCGCTTGTCTGCACAAGCACATTAGAGCTCGGAATCGACATAGGCAGCGTAGACCTTGTAATCCAGTATCTTTCACCTAGACAGGTTAACAGCCTCATCCAGAGAACCGGCCGGAGTGGCCACCGTCTCGACATGGTTTCGAAAGGTGTAATCATCACGGCTTTCCCGGATGACACGCTTGAATCTGTTGCAGCCGTAAAGAATGCCTATGAGAGCAAGCTTGAGCCTGTGCTTATTCAGGAAGGCGCTCTAGATGTTTTAGCCCACCAGATAGTGGGCATACTTATGGATAAGGACGTTGTCGGCGTAAAGGAGCTTCAGGCGATTCTGCGAAGAGCTTATCCTTACAGGCGCCTATCCGAAGATCAGCTTTTAGACGTGATAGACTATTTAGACAGTCTTGGAGAATTAAGATTCAGCGAAGAAGGCAAACTGTTGAAGAAGGGAAAACGGAGCAGGAAATACTACTTTGAAAACCTAAGCATGATTCCAGACGAGCGAAGCTACCCCATGGTAAACGTCATCTCAGACAGGAAAATCGGCATTCTAGGCGACGAGTTCATGGCTCTAGACGCCAGAGTCGGACTGAACATCATCGTCAAAGGAAAGGTATGGCGCATCGTCCAAATAGAACAGGAAACAGGCACAGTGTATGTAGTGCCTTCCGAAGACCCTTTAGCCGCGATCCCAGGCTGGGATGGCGAGATGATTCCTTTGCCTTTTGATTTAGCCAAGCGGACGGGTATCATGAGGGAGGAAATTCAGAAAGCGTTAGAAGACGCTGGGAATGTTGAGTTGGCGATGGAAAAGGTTGCGGCTGCGCTTGACATCGAAAAGGAAACACTAAGAGATGCTGTAAAGGAAATTGCGGATCATATTAAGCAGAATGCACCTTTGCCCACGCACAGGCATATTGTGGTTGAAGCTTTTGACAAGTATTTAATTGTACATGCGTGTTTTGGAGAGATCGTGAACCGCACGCTTGGCGGAGTTTTTGACACATTACTCTCCGACAGAGAGATTATAGTTGGCTGGTGGAATGACGGCTACCGCATCCTTATTGAGTTGAGAAGAAAAACTACATCTAAAGAAGCAGAGGACCTATCCAAACTTCTTTTTGGTGTAAGCGAGGAGGAAGCGGAAAAAGCCTTCAACCGCTATTTGGATGCAAAGTTTCCTTTCACCTACAAGATGAGGTTTGTGGCTCAGCGGTTTGGAGCATTGCCTAGAGGCAAGACAATGGGTACGGATACAGAAAGCCGCTTGCCATTTCAGTTTGGAGACACGCCCATCTATGATGAAACAATCCGCGAAGCTATGCTGGAAAAGGTAGACGTTGCAAAAGTTAAAAAAATCATCAGCGACGTTAAAAATGGGAAAATTAAGGTTAGTACAATCTACAGAAGCGAGAAGCCTACACCGTTGGCTTTTCACATCCTTGAAAAGTACAGCGATATCTCAGAGCTGATGGCTCCTGAAGAAGTCTTGCTAAGCAACATCGAGAAGATGAAGCGGGCAATTGAGGCGAGAACAGCTAGGCTGCTATGCATGAAGTGTGGTGAATGGATGACTGAAGAGAAGATCAAAAATTTGCCTGAGGAGCCTGAATGTGCCAGATGTGGATCAAGACTGTTGACGTTAATGTATTTTAGCCAAGATTCCAAACACCTAGCAAACAGCCTAAAGAAAAGAAGAGAAGGCAAAGAACTCAGCGAAGAAGAGCTAAAAGAGCTAACAAGTGCAAGACGAAAGGCCGATCTGATTCTAAGCTATGGAAAGAAGGCGATTACGGCTTTAGAAGTAAAGGGTGTAGGACCTGAAACAGCGTCCAGAATCTTGGGCAAAATGCATTCCAATGAAGATGAGTTTTACATGGACTTGCTGAAAGCAAAGATTCAGTACTTGCGAACCCGAGAATTCTGGGAGAACAAAGAAAAATCGGTGTAGACTGCTTTTTAGCTAGATCCAGAGAACTTTAATTGCCTAGGCAAAGTTTTTGAATAGACAGCATATCTAAGCAAAGCATGGCTGGAGAAACGCAAACAAAAGACACGCTGAAGCCTTCTCTAAGCTTATTTGACGCCACGGCACTTAGCATAGGCGCTATTATTGGGGCAGGCATTTTTGTAGTCACAGGAATAGCAGCAGGCTTAGCTGGTTCAGCTCTAGTTGTTTCCATGCTGATAGCGGCGCTGGTTTCATTGTTTACGGCGCTAAGTTTTGCCGAACTTACAAAAGCTCTGCCTAAAGAGGGAAGCGTGTATGAATTCGCCTATCAGCTAATCTCCCCCTCGGTAGGCTTCTTGGCTGGCTGGATGTGGATGTTGTCTAACACCTTTGTAGGAGCTGCGGTTTCCTTAGGCTTTGCATATTATCTCTCCGCTTTAGTTCCCAATCTTCCCGTGAACGTGATAGCTGCGATAATCTGTTTGGCATTTACGATTTTGAACTTTGCTGGAATACGCCAATCAGCACTTTTGAACAATGTGCTTGTTGTTGCCAAGCTGCTTATACTGGTGCTTTTCATCCTCTTTGGGGTTGCTTATGTTAAGCCATCCAACTTTTCACCTTTTGCCCCTCTAGAGGTCGGAGTCTTGCAAGGCGCATTCTACATATTCTTTGCTTACGCGGGTTTTGCCAGGGTGGCAGTTGTCGCTGAAGAAGTCAGAAACGCGGAAAAAAACGTTTCCAGAGCGATACTGCTGTCGCTGCTGGTGTCTACCATCTTCTACGTCGGCGTAGGCATCGTGGCTGTGGGGCTGGTAGGCGCAGGCAGACTTGCTGGCTCTACATCGCCTCTGGCTGAAGCCATGAACGCTACAGAGAACAGTATCCTAGTTTTCTTGGTTTCCTTTGGAGGTTTGATCGCTACGGCAAGCGTCTTATTGACTTCCATTCTGGGAGTTTCGAGAGTGACGTTTGCGATGGCTAGAAGAGGCGACTTGCCGAAAACCCTTAGCAAGCTGCACTCGAAATATGGTACTCCACATTATTCAGTTTGGACCGTGGGGCTATTGATGGTTTTTCTTGTCTTATTTATAGACCTCAGCAGTGTAGTTGCTATCAGCACTTTTGCATCACTTTTCTACTACACGATAGGCAACATTGCAGCTCTTAGATTGAAAAAATCTCGAAGCGTTTTCAAGCGTTTGATGTCTGTTCTAGGGACTCTTACATGTATAGGAATGTTGGTTTTTACCGTATTTATTTCGCTGCAGTCATGGATTATAGGGTCTGCTGGGCTACTGCTAGGAATGGGCTACTATGCAGCGAAGACAAGATTGGCGAAAAACATACGCGTGAGCTAGGCGCCGCTTAAAAAATTGTCTGGTTTACATAGGGCTTGATGTCTATTTCTCTTTGGTTTTTTCTTGAACGCTTGGAGGTTCCTTCCATTTTTCAACAACCAGTTTGTTGTCTCCGATCTTGAAGCTTACTTTGACGGCGATTGATTCAGCGCCTCTCTTCGTTTTTTCGTAGTTTTTGAAGGGGAACATGCTGTCTTCAGCAAGGTCTAAAGGCAAGTAGATCAGGTATTTGCCGTCTTTTCTTCGGAATAGGCTTCCTCTTCCTTCATTAACCATTTTTTATTCACACCTCGTTTAAATCTCAAGTTAATACTTAAGGTGCATGTATGATATTTAATTTTTATCACAAAAGCCGATTAAGAAAAAAGTTCGGAATTCTACTTAGCTTCTTTTCGCTTCAACATGTTTTCCAAAAAAGGCTTCAGCTTCGCATTCTCCGCCTTCACCTTTTCCTTGCCCAGAGCCTGCAGCTGTGCAGTCATTTCCCTAACGATTTCAGCAAACTTGATGCCTTCAGCAGCAGACACGTACTCTACTCTGAATCTTTGAGGGCTCAAGCCAAGCTTCTGCAACATCGGTGCCAAAGCATCCATTCGAGCCTTCATCTTGTAGTTTCCACTAATGTAGTGGCAGTCATAGGGCAGATGGCATGCGCCAACCAAAACCATTCCCGCGCCAAGCCGAAGTCCCTCAAGCACGAAGTCTCGGTCAACTCTTCCAGAGCACATCACGCGTATAGGTCTAATGTTTGGCGGGTACTCAAACCTACTTGTACCAGCAAGATCGGCTCCTGCATAGCTGCACCAGTTGCACAGAAAAGCCAAAATCTTGTCTTCAGGATCGCTTTCCAGCGCGGCTCTTATCTGAGACATTATCTGAGCATCTGTGAAGTGCCTTTGAGTTATTGCGTCAGCTGGGCATTCTGCGACACATGTTCCGCAGCCATGGCACATGGCACTCATAACTTCCGCTACTTGCCCTTCTGGAGCCCTTATTGCGCCGTAGGGGCATGCTTTCGCACAAATGCCGCATTTCACCTTCACGTTGCGACATTTCGTGGGATCAACGGACGCTATTATAGGCTGGATCTGCCACTTGGGCTTTGAAAGTATTGTTGCAGCACGAGCCGCCGCACCCATGCCTTGCGAGACACTGTAGGGCACGTCTTTTGGTCCTTGGCAGCCGCCGGCAACGAAAACTCCATCCGCAGGCGTGTCTATGGGCTTAAGCTTGGGGTGGCTTTCCATGAAGAAGCCGTCGGCGCCGCGGCTTATGTTAAAGAGCCTTGCCACTTCTTCTGAACCTTGACTTGGAACTGCGGCGGTAGCCAGCACAACCATATCGGTCTTAACGGTCACTGGGTCGCCGTTTTCTTTCTCCGCTGTCACAATCAGCTTTTTCGTTTGGGCGTCCTCTGTTACATTTCGGTTAGTAAGTTTAACACGGATGAAGTTTATACCAAGTTTCTGTCCTTTTCTATAGAGCTCTTCGTAGCCTTTCTTGTTAGCACGCATGTCGGTAAACAGCACGTTAATGTCCAGCTTATCTCCGAATTTTTCCTTTA
This sequence comes from Candidatus Bathyarchaeota archaeon, assembly GCA_018396615.1. Lineage (GTDB taxonomy): Archaea > Thermoproteota > Bathyarchaeia > Bathyarchaeales > Bathycorpusculaceae > JAGTQT01. The sequence goes on along the minus strand of JAGTQT010000002.1, from coordinate 28,619 downwards.
GAAAAACTGCACTCTTAAGCGTAAGCATGCAGCAGAATCCGGAGCAGTACTCGAACTTGTTTACGTCCCTTGAGCCAACGCATTGGATGTACGTTAGGCTTTCAGGCGTCTTGCCGTCAGATGGCTTCCAGAGCTCTCCTAGAACCTGTGTTCCAGAATCCACTATGCGTTCAAGCTGCAGCCCGGTTACGACGTTTGGATATTTGCCGAAGCCGTAGTTAGGCAGGTCATATGGTTCATAGATGTCATAACCGGTAGCCACTATCATGCATCCGATTTCGAGCTTTTCTTCCACAGGCTTCTGCTCAAAGTTTACAGCGCCTACTGGGCAGGTTTCTTGACATTTCTTGCAGCTACCGTCCTTGAAATACAAACATGCCTCCTTGTCAATCGTGTAGGTGTTCGGAGTCGCGTTTGGAAACGGGATGTAGATTGCCTTACGTTTTCTCATACCGCCTTCAAACTTGTTGGGAACCTCGACAGGACAAACCTCAGCGCATTTGCCGCAGCTTATGCACTTAGCTTCTTCAACAAAGCGCGGCTTCCTAACGATTTTAGCTTTGTAGCTTCCTATTACACCTTCAACTTCCTTAACTTCTGAGTAGCTCATTAACGTTATATTCGGATGAACTGCGGCCGCACCAATTCTTGTGGCGACACATGAGAACCTTGGACAATGAATCTGCTGTGGGCAATTAGAACATTCAAAAACAGGAAAAGTCTTACCTAACTGTGCCATGTGCCCGCCGATGTTCTCAGCCTTGTCGACAAGGTAGACATGATAACCCATTTCGGCAAGGTCAACAGCCGCACTTGCACCAGCTACGCCTGCACCGACAACTAAAGCTCTATTTGTTACCGGTACTTCTATAATGTCGAGAGGCTCCAGCAGACGCACCTTGGCAACTGCCATTCTTACCAGTTCTTTTGCCTTTTCAGTTGCCTCTTTCGGCATGGTTGGATGGCACCAAGAAGAAAACTCGCGGATGTTCGCCATTTCATAAACGTAAGGATTCAGTCCAGCTTCTGAAACAGTTCGGCGGAAAGTAGGCTCATGCATCCTCGGAGAGCAAGCAGCAACAACAACACGGTTCAGCCTGTATTCTTTGACTCCTTTTCTTATTTCGTCCTGCCCAGGGTCAGCGCACGTGTAGCGGTTTGTTTTGACGTAAACAACGTTTGGTAGCTTCCGAGCGTATTCTGCAACTGCTTCCACGTCGACGACGCCGCCGATGTTTAGGCCGCAATAGCAGACGAAGACGCCGATTCTAGGTTCCTCAAATCTTGGAGCAACTTGTCCGCTCATGTTTTGTCGCCTCTCCCCATTACGGCTTTGACCTGCGCAATGATATGCCGGTCTGAGTAGTTAGGCATGCTAATAGCGTCCATCGGACAGGCGGAGCTGCATATCCCGCAGCCTCGGCAAAGTCCTTCCTTAACCCGTGCAAGGGCTTTGTCTCCGCGATTTTCAACCGCAATCGCATTGTAACCGCAAACAGACTCGCAGACTCTGCATCCGCTACACATTTCCTCGTTCACCTGCGCCACCAATGGCTCCACAGTCCACACGTTCTTGCTTAGAACCGCAGCTGCTTGAGCTGCTGCCGCGCTGCCTTGTGCTACGCTGTAAGGTATGTCCTTTAAGCCTTGACATGCTCCGGCTAAAAATATGCCGGGAACGTCTGTGTCTGTTGGTCTGATTTTAGGTTGACATTCCACGAAGAAGCCTTCAGGGGTTAGGGGGATTTTGAGTATTTTTGCTAGTTCGGTGGCTGTTTGCTGTGGAATTGCGGCGTTTGCCAGCACTACCATGTCGGCGTGAGCTGTAACTGGTTTACCGTCTTCAGTTTCACCGCTGACGGTTAGGCTTTTAGTTTGAGGGTCTTCGAGTATCTTCCGGTTTTCAAGCTTCACTCTGAGGAACTTAACGCCTGATTTTTGCGCCCTATTATAGAATTCTTCGTAGCCTTTGAAGTTGCTTCGCATGTCATTGTAGAAAACGTAGACCTCGATGTCGTCTCTGTACTTTTCTTTAAGCATGACCGCATGTTTTAAGGTGTACATGCAGCAGAAGCTGGAGCAGTGCTCATACCTGTTAATGTCCCGTGAGCCTACACATTGGATAAACGCGACTGAATGCGGCTTCTGCCCGTCTGATGCCCGTACAACTTTGCCGCCTGTAGGTCCTGCTGCTAATATCAGTCTTTCAAATTCTAGGGCGGTGAACACGTTGTCATACTTACCGTAGCCAGTCCATTCCAAGTCTGAGGGATTGTACATGCTGTAGCCTATGGAAACTATGATCGCTCCAACTTCGAGGTCTATCTCTTCGGGTTTCTGGTCAAAGTTAATGGCTTCTCTGGCTCCGCATGCATCCACGCACTTAAAACACTCAATACAGTACTCCCTGTTTATCGTGTGCGTAAGCGGAACCGCTTGGCCGAAGGGTGGTGAAATAGCTTTTCTAACGCCAAGGTACATGTCTGCGTAGTTAGGATACTCTATGGGGCATGCGTCTCTGCATTCGCCGCATCCGGTGCAGTTTGCAGCTATGACGTAACGCGGGTTTTTGCGAATTTTTACCTTAAAGCTGCCAACATGGCCGTCAACTTTCAAGACATCTGCATAAGAAATAATTTCGATGTTAGGATGTCTTCCGACATCTACCATCTTTGGACCTTCGATGCATATGCTGCAGTCAAGCGTTGGAAAAGTCTTGTCTAAAAGGGCCATGTAGCCACCTATAGACTCGGTTTTCTCAACGACGTAAACTTTGAAACCCATGTCCGCCAAATCAAGCGCGGCGTTGATGCCTGCTATGCCTCCACCTATGACCATGACTTTCTTAGTCATCGGCAGCTCTATAGGCGATAAAGGTTCAAGCAGCTTTGCCTTAGCCACAGCCATCCTGACAGTATCTTTGGCTTTTTCAGTTGCTTGCTTGGGGTTGGCTTGATGGCAATAGGAAGCAAACTCGCGGATGTTCGCCATCTCAAACAGCCACGGATTCAGTTCGGCTTGCGAAACGCACCTCTGGAAGGTTGGCTCGTAAAGTCTTGGAGAACAGCCGGCTACGACTACGCGTTCCAGCTTATTCTTTTTGATTGCGTTAACTATTTCTTCTTGACCTAGACGACTGCAGGGGAAGTTCATTTGCTCAGCATAGACAACGTTAGGCAAAGTCTTCGCATAGTTAGTCAATTCGTTGACATCCACAATCGATGAAACCTGTCCGCCACATTGACAGACAAAAACGCCTATGCGCGGTCGAGGAGTTTTTGGTCTGCGCCCTCGGCCAGTTGCCTCACGCTTTTTTTGCCGAATTTTTCCCCGTATCTTAGAAGCTGTTTCAGCCATCTTCTAGCCCCCTTTCAATCCCACTCTCTTTTTAACTGATTCCCTTGCCTTAAGAGAACCCTTGTTCTTCAGTTCTTTGGCGATTCCAACAGGCGAAGTTAGTCTTTCAAGCGTTTTATTCCATGCGCCCGAACGAATCGGTTCATGAATAATGCGTGTCCGCTCAAGCTCCAGTGCGCCCTCCACTGGACATACAACTCTACAAGCTCCACAATAGACGCAGAAAGTATCATTCACAGCCACTTTCTTGTCTTTGTCTTGGAGGAAAAGGGCACCAGTAATCGGGCAGACATCTAAGCAGTCTGTGCATCCATCTGGGCATTTTTCTTGGTGTATAGCGATTTTTCCATAGATAAACTTGCGAACCTGCATGGCGCCCAGAGGCAGTTTGATTTCGCAGACCCTGCAGCAGGGGCAATATTCTTTTTCCACTTCCACAGTCGCCTTAGACTCAGTTCTTTCAGACACAGGCGCTAACACTCTAATCAGATGAAGTGGACATGCTTCCTCGATTTCGTTTTGGTCTGCTGGAAACTTGTCCGGATTTACTTGGATATCTCGAAGAGGCTTGGGAAAACATTTTTTTTCAATTATTGGCAGGCTGTGTTCATTGTCTAAAGTTACTTTCACAGCGCCATATGGGCAGAGTATGTCACAGATCCCGCAGAAATTGCACTTTGCCAAATCAATATCCACTTTAGGCTTTCGGGTCTTTTCCCCATTGCTTTTTGGCTGTTTCTCAACCTTGATAGCTTCTTTAGGGCATGCCAAACTGCAGATTTGGCATCCGACGCAGCGGTTACGGTCAAGAGACAGTTTGTAGTTCTTCACATGCAAAACCCATTCTAGCGTCAGTTTTTCAGCCGTATCTTTTTTCACAGTTTTCAACGGCATCTATTAGTCACCTATTTCACATCTCGGCGACGTGGACAAAGTTAAGAGATAGGCTTGTAGTTGCCTTCATATATAGTTTAGTCTTAACATAACGAGGTTTCAATATTGTTTTTTATGCAAATTGCAACATAGCATTTCAGGCTTTCCTCATCTTCAAAGGTAACTATTTTCAACCCAGCGATGTTCAGCAACTCTAAAAACTGGTTTTGGGAGAAGATCTTCTTCAATCCCGTGACCGCGTAGACCGCGTTTTTCTTAGCTACTCTTTCCGCTTCTTCAAGGGTTCGCAAAGGGTTAGGCATGTTCTGCAGAGTTGTCAAAGCGAAGATGTGGCTGAAGACTCCGTCCAAGAATGGAAGGTAATCAGCATCGGCTAATATCAGAGAAACATTGTGAAGACCCCTGCAACGATTCTTAGCTGCAGCTAGTGTCCTCTTTGATATGTCTACACCAACGACTGTGCCTGCGGTAGCCGCAACATGATCAAAAAGTCTGCCTGTCCCACAGCCCAAGTCTAGAGCACATGATTGTTCGTCCAGCCTGATACGTTTCATCGCTGCTTTGATTTTCGCGTTTTGCTCCTCTCCGTACAGTCCATCATAACAGTCTGCAGATGCATTGTACAAGCGCATTATGGAACGTTTTCTTCGCCATTCAGCCATCGAAAGCCTCGCGGAAATCTTATTTGCCTACAGACCTTCTAAAATTATCGGAGAAAAAGGTGGCAGCCAACAAACCCTTTAAAGTTCTTGTAAACCCAAACAGTACAGACGCAGAGAAAGCGGCAAAAGAAGCGGTATCAAAGCACAAGACGCTACTGATCGCTGGAAACTGCTGGGTGCACTATTCAGGCAGAGCAAAATCCAAGCTTGAACCAGGTGAACGCATACTGATAATCAAGAAGGACGGCTCGCTTCTTGTTCACCGATCAACGGGCTACGAGCCTGTAAACTGGCAGCCTTCAGGCTGCATCTTTCACACAAAGTTGAAGGAAAATGTGCTGGAAATTCATGCAGTAAGACAGAAGCAGCAAGAGTCTGTCAGAGTCTTCTTTGACAACATCCAGTTGGAAGCCGTTCTCGACTTGGTGGACGAGGGCGAATTTTCTCTTTACGTAACTGAGGAGGATATGCAAAAAGCAGTTTTATCAAAACCTGCACTTATTGAAGATGGATTCCGACCTATAAGCTATGAAAAGAAGACTGAGCCTGGCTTTGTGGACGTGTATGGCGTAGATAAGGCAGGAAAGCTTGTCGTTGTGGAGCTTAAACGCAAAACAGCTTCCAAGGATGCTGCTTTTCAGCTTTCCAGATACATTGACGCGGTCAAAGCCAGAGCAGATCGTGAAGTTCGCGGGATTCTAGCTGCACCCAGCATCGGTAAAGATGTCCAAAGAGTGCTGGCGACTTTGGGTTTGGAGTTTAAACGTTTAGATCCGAAAAGATGCGGGGAAGCTCTTCGTAAAGCCGATACAAAGAGGCTTTCTGAGTTCTTTAACGAAACATAAATTAGCGTGTGCCGCGCTTTGGTTTTGAAGGTTGAATTGCGATGAATGTTTTGAAAGATATTCCCTCTGGAGATGAGCCGCCTGTTCTGCTTAACATGGTTATTGAGGTTATAAGCGGCTCCAGAGACAAGTATGAATACTATTCGGAGTGGGAATCATTCGTGCTGGATCGTATTATTCCCTCTTCTGTGGTTTTTCCGGTTGACTATGGTTTCGTGCCGCAGACATGGTTCGATGACAATGACCCCCTCGATATCATGGTGTTAAGTTTTGAGCCACTTGAAGTAGGCTGCATTGTCAAGGTTCGGGTGATAGGTGCCTTAATCATTGAGGACGAGAAGGGCGAAGACGCTAAGATATTATCTGTGCTTGAGAGTGATGCCAGATTTGAGGGCTACAGCAACATCACGGATGTTCATCCACACCAGCTGCGGGAGATCCAAGAGTTTTTTGAAACCTATAAGCGTCTTGAACCGCACAAGTGGGTTAGGTTCAAAGAATGGAAAAACGCGGAAGAAGCCAAGAAAATAGTGAACTATTCAATTAAGCTGTACAAGAAAAAATTCCAGTCCACGGTGGCTACAGCTAAGCAAGCCTCTGACTGAAGAGACTGTATTCTTTCTCCGAAAGCCACCCTTCTTCTTTAAGTCTGTCCATCCCTTTCTTGATGCCTTGCTTTCCGTCTTTGACCTGCACTATGTCCAGCTTGACTGCAGCTTCGCTAATCTCGTTTCCAAGCGCCGCGTTCTCCTCCAACACGTTAGGAAGCCTACTTAGCAAAGAGGTGATGGCTGCAGAACGAGGGCTAAAGAGTTGTTTTATTCTTGCGATGCCTAAAGCGCCCTTCAGTTTCGTTGCAAGTTTTACGCTGTTTACAATGGAAGGGGGATATGGCACATAGCGTTTTCTGGATTCAAATCGGAAGCAGGCAAGGTAGAAAGGCATGTATGCAAGGAAAACAGTGTCACGCTCCAATGGGATGCCTAGGTTACTTAACCCATTAATCAGGTTCTCTCTTATCCTAACTATTTGATCCATCTGCTTGATAATTTCGGATGTCAGTTCCTCCATTTTCTTACTTTTGTTCTTGAGAACGTGAATTTCGGCGTCACGGGCAGCTTCGGTTTCGGTTAGCTCTTTTCTGGCTTCTTGAGTTTTTGCCTCTGTTTCGGCTCTAATTTTGAAAAGCTCCTGTGATTTTCTTTCTTCTGTTGCCTCTATCTCGCCTTCAAGCTTTTTTATCTCGGACTCGGCTTCAGAGCGTAGTTTCTTAAGCCTGTTCTTTTCTTCTTTCCATCTTTTTTTACCTGCCTCGTCCTTTTTTGCCGAGCTATTCTTGATCTCTACCTCAGATCTGTCGATCTTGCTGGATAGGTGTTCCTTTGTTTTTTCAACCTTGATTTTTTCTTTCTGCAGCCTAAAAAGCTCTTTTTCGAATTTTCTAGAGACAGCAGTTATGTCAGCATCGCCCTTGCGTCGTATCTCCGCAATCTCCCTTTCTGCCGGACCTCGTAACTTCTCAAGTTCTGCTGCATACTTGTTTTTAACCTCTTTAATCTCAATATTTATGGCGTGTACAAAATTCTTCGTAGTTAAGCTGAGAAGCCTAATGCTCTTTTTCAGATTCTTCACTTCAAATGCAAGTTGCCCTTCCAGCTCTTCCAGTTGCTGGATCTCATCTGATAAGGACTCTTCGCTTAAGGCTGGGGTCATGGTTACCATGTCTTGGGGCAAAGACTCTAGTGGCTTGCCTTCAGAGAAGTACAAGCTGAAATCCTGCAGAAATGCTGGATCTGAAACCAAGCCTCGCATGCCAATTTTTTCATCGGTGCCTGACACCTTGAAGTAGTTTACGTTGGCAGAAAGAAAGGACATGTAGGCTTCTTGTGAAGTGGAGCTTCTTTCAACGCCTTCAGCGAAGGTTTCGACGTCGGGCATTGAAGGATAGGTCAATGTGTGCGAAACCATGCCAACCCCATCAAATACAAGGTATGTACCGTGGAATGGGAAGAGCCAGAAAGGGTAACATGCTTTAGCGACGTACTCTATTCTTTCCGCAGGCTGCCTTCCAAGTATCCGGCCTCCTTTGCCCCTTTCAAGCTCTGCTAGACAAAAGATCGCTGCCTTCTCTTCTTCAGTCATGAATGGTTCAGTGCGGTTTGAAGCTGGAACTGCAAATGGAAGCAGAATGCGCATCTTTTCGGTCAATTCTTCACCGACTTCGTTGTTATAGAAGGCACAGTTTAAATGCATTGTCTATATTGACTGTAGGCAACGAATGGTACTTCTAACCTTGGCGTAACTGATAAATATCTACAGCCTCTGGTAAAGTGCTTGAGAGTGGAAGTCCTTGCGAAGATTCTTGAATACAAAAAAAATGGTTGCTGTGATGGGAGGGTTCTTGATAATGGCTGGAATAGTCCTTCTAGGCATGGCGGCGCTTGCCGTCTCAGGACATCTAGACGTAGGCTTAATGCTAGAACCGAAATACCTTTTGACTTTTGCCATTTTAATAGTCGCTGTGGGATTGCTTGACATGTTCTGTGGAATCACTCTAGCTAGATGGTGAAAAAGACATGGTGAAAGCTAGAAGAATCGCTTCGACATTTATTGGAGGAATCCAATGCGTAATAGGTGGATTTGCATCAGCTTTGTCGTTCCTGATTTACATAAATGATCAGCTTCGAAACATGTTCTCTATAACGTTTGAAGAAGTCTACCTAATCATGTTTATCCTACTGGTTTTTGGAATGATTTCCATTCTCAGCGGAATGCTTCTTGTTTGGGAAGGGAACGGGGGCTAAATGACCGAGAAGCGCTTAAAAAGAGAACTAGGACTTCTGCAAACTACAATGCTAGGCATAGGCGGCGCCATCTGTGCTGGCGTCTTTGTGACTTTAGGCTATGCAGCAACACTTGCGGGCACCGGACTTATCATCGCCATGGTATTATGCGGCATCATCAACTTGTTTACGATGCTTAGCTACGCTGAACTTGGAGCAGCAATACCAAGCGCAGGCGGGGAATACACTTTTTCTAAAGCGGCATTTGGCGGGTTTTTCTCTTTTGCCACAGGCTGGTTCGAGTGGATAAGCAACATGTTCTATGCAGCCTTTTCGGCTGTGGGCTTTGCGTACCTTTTGTCCTATGTTATTCCGCAGATAAACGTGCCCCTGACCGCGATCATCACTATCGCGATTTTTACAGCGATCAATGTAAAAGGCGTTAGTGAAACGGGACGAACCCAAACGATTTTGGTAATTATCTTGCTTGGAATCCTGGGGGCATTCATAGCTGCGGGTCTCTGGGCAGGCTCTGGCGAAGGCACTTCGGCGGTTGTCACGCCTCAAGGCTTTCTAGGTGTGCTTAGAGCTTCTGCTTTTATATTTGTTGTTTACCTAGGTGGTGAAGCTATCGCTGTTGCTCAGGCAGAAATTAAGAACCCAGGCAAAACTATTCCGCGCGCCATACTGTTATCATGTCTTGCGCTGATAGTAATCTACACTTTGGTTACCATTGTAGTGTTCCGCGTTGTTTCACCTTCTGAGCTTGCCGGCAAAGAGTCGCCGCTTGCCTATGTTGCTGAACGTCTCACAGAGTCGATGGGATTAGGCTCCATTGGAATAGGCATCATAACCTTTGCAGGAATCACTGCCGCGTTAAGCTCAGTTAACACGTCAACAATGGCGCATTCAAGAGTCGCATACGCGTTGGCAAGAGATGGATACTTTCCAAAACGTCTTTTCAGCGTTCATGGACGCTTCAGAACCCCACACGTTGCTATCATACTAGGCGCAGCTCTCACCGCGGCTTTTGCAGCTACAGGAATTGTGAACTTTGTTGCTTATGCTACGGATTTCGGCTTTATGATCGGCTTTGTATTTGTTAATTTGTCGCTGATTAAGCTGAGGCGGGATAAACCAAATCTGGCAAGACCTTTTAAAGTTCCCTTGTATCCTTTGACACCGCTTCTTGGAATAGCAACATCGCTTATGCTGATCTTCTTTCTGGATGCTGGCACCTTGTTTATGGGCGCGCAACTTTTTATTTTTGGATTGCTGGCTTACTATGTAAGGATGATAAGCTACGAAGTAGGTTTTTCTGCCATTGCAGGAATGAACTTTGGCGTCAGCGGATTTTCAGCAATACTTGGCTACCTTGTTGTCTCAGATTCTCTTCCGGTTGCTTTGACATTGGAGACTAAGTGGCTTGTTTTCGCTTTTGCGGTAATCGTTAGTGTTTCTTATTTGGTTGCTGGCTTGTTGTTTACAACGAGGAGGAGAAAAACGCGAGATGAGTGAAAAAGAAGAGGAAACACTTCTGAAAAACACTACACACGAAGAACGCCATCAACTATGCGCTGTGGTTCGCCAACTAGGCTCAAAGCTAAGCGGATTGATGTTTGTTTGCGGCATTCTAGTTCTTGCTTTCGGTGTTTACCTACTTCTTGTACCCCAAGACCCTGTTCTGTCGGTAAGAATAAACATAATATTCACGGGAGCAATGGGGTTTGTTGCAATCCTTAACATAATATGCGGACTGCTACTTCTGCTAGGCGAGGACTAGATCTATTGCCTTGTAAAGTAATCTGTTATCTTTTTCTGGAACAACGCATTCTTCAACAAAGCGCTTTTGCTAATCCAGACGGATAGTGGAATGGTAAAGCGTGTTCCGATCCACCTAAGCGCCTGTTCCAAAGTGCTGAAACTGTAGGGTTTCTGGCGCATCGCGTTCCTAACGTTTTCGCGTACTTGCCACACACCCACCGGCATGATGTATCCTGGGTGCGCTTCGCGCAGAACGCAGACAGTAGCTTGCCGCTGCTCTTTCACAAGCTGGTCGCAGACGGCTAGTCTCGCGGCATAGTAGCATCCTCCTATTTCAGCGTACGTTGCTCTTCCCTCATGGCTTTCCCAATCAGAGAAAATTACTGTGCTCTTGCCGGTTGGGTTCCAAACGGTTCCCGGGTACCATGCTTCCATTGCCTCGTAGCTCCATGCTTGTGGTATCATGAGGATTTCGAAGATGTTGTCAAGGTAGCGGGATTCGTAGACTCTGTACTCGTTTATTTCTGGGTAAGTTTTGACTTTCTGGATTAGGGCTTTGGAGATTATGTCGTCTACGGCGGTGATGCTCCATCTTGTTGGAACAAGTCTTCGGTTGGCTTCCAGTCCGAAGGCGCCGACACTGAAGGCTCTCTGGATTTTGGTTACCATTACTCCTTTCGCATGAAGCTCTAGAACGGCTTGAACTGCCTTAAGGTCTGTGTCATAGTAGGCTTTCTCGATATAACTGTCCCAGCGAGTGTTCCCAAGCCGCAAGTCGCGAATAGGGGCTGACGGGCCGAAGGGCTG
>JAGTQT010000002.1:8235-17485 GCA_018396615.1 Candidatus Bathyarchaeota archaeon | reverse complement strand
TCTTCGTGTGTAGTGTTTTTCAGAAGCAGCTCTATGTCAACGGGTCTTATCGCAAGCCCCAGCTCGCAGGTTTTGTCGATGATTTTTCCTGCTTCTCTAAAGCGGTTTACGTGCACGGCGTGTTTTCCTCTGATAAGCATTGACCTAAAGCGGACGATTTCGTCCATCGGTTTTCCGAACCAGTATTCCGGCAGGTCATAGATGCTGGTGTCTTCCTGCACTGGCGGAACGAGTGGTCCTGCGTAGACTTTGGGGTAGCCGATTCTTCCGATGAAGACGCTTGGCGGTGATGCCCCATCTATGTCTTCGCTGTGTATGAGTGGGATGCTTCTCAGAAACTGGTTAACCTTAACGAGTATGGGGCATCGGGCTTTTCCGCAGAGAAGCCTAGACCCTTTGCAGGCTACGCATTGGCTACTTCGAGAGGCTCGGGTAGCGATGTTAAGGCTTTCTCCATAGTCAATGCTGGCTGACAGGCTCGAGTTTCTTAGAATTTCTGCTACCCATGAGCTTGTTGAAGTGCTGTTTGCCTGTGGCTGGAGAATGACTGACCCTCATTAGGTTGAATGCGCGAGACGCATTCTTATGTTTTCTGCGGAATACCACGCGTGCCATAAAACGAGGTCGTGAAAAAAGAACATATATAGCGGTCTACACAAGAGAACTTGTAGGAAGTCTGCTTTTGAGCGACGAAGAACTAAGGTATTACAAGGGAAAACATAAGGTCAAAATTCTGACAAGGAGCAGGGGAAACTGGATTGTTGAGGCATTAGAGCCATTTGAAGACAAAGTTTACGGCAAAAAAGTGAAAGTAAAACGCGGGGAAAGACGGATTATCGCGCCAAATTTGCTTTTCAAGAGGCAAGGACTGCCACCAATGGTTAAGGAACACGTCTACGAGCTAAAAATGGAAAAGAAGCTTAAACGGCTAATCGAACAAAAAGAGGCAAAGACCTAGCGCGCAAATACATGAAGTGGCGCCCTGGCCGGGATTTGGACCCGGGTCCTGCGGGCGACAGCCGCATATACTAGACCGGACTATACTACCAGGGCTTAGGGTTACGCGTTTTTAGACGCTGAGAGGGATAATGAAGATTTTTGATTAATTAAGCTTTCCCGACACGGTCAACGCCATCCAAAGCTAAACCAACTTGTGACAACCTATCCACTCCTAATCTAAAAACTGCACACGCCCAGTTTATGTTTCACCTATATATAAGGGGTTTAAACTTCTCTTCTCAGTTACGTTTATCTGAAACCACCAGCCTAAAAGAGGTTTATGATTTCAATAATCGGCGCAGGAAAAGTTGGAAGCGCAGCCGCCTTCAACATCCTACGATACAGAATAAGTGACGTTGTCCTTGTGGACATCGCGGAAAACCTAGCTCACGGCGAAGCACTAGACATGATGCAGGCTGCACCCGCCATAGAGTTCGACGGCACCATAAAAGGCACAAGCAACTTCAGCGAAATCAAAGACTCCGAACTTGTAATAGTCACAGCTGGACACGCAAGACAGCATGGCATGAGCCGAATCGACTTAACCGCAAAAAACGCGGCAATCATCAGATCGATCACAAAGGAAATCGTCAAGTATGCTCCGAAATGCAAGATCATGATGGTGACTAACCCTGTTGACGTCATGACCCTCGTAGCTTACAAGGAGTCAAAATTTGAGAGAAACAGAGTCTTCGGAATGGGCAACATTCTTGACACACTACGCTTCAGATCATACATCGCAAGAGAACTCAACGTCTCAAGAGAAGACGTCAGAGCGCTCGTGATAGGAGAACACGGAGACTCCATGGTTCCTCTTATCAACTACGCCTCAGTTTCAGGAATCCCAATAACCAACCTCCTAAGCAAACAACAAATAGAGAAAGTAGTGAACCTCACCAGAACCTCAGGCGCAGAAGTCATCAGACTTAAAGGATCAACAGTATACGCCCCAGCAGCAACAATCGCAATTATGGCAGATGCAGTACTGCGCGGAAGAAACCGGTTAATGAGCGTCTCCACATTCCTTCAAGGCGAATATGGCTTATCCGACGTGTCGATAGGTGTACCTGTAATCCTCGGAAGAAACGGCGTCGAAAAAATCATAGAACTCAAGCTGGATTCGGAAACAAAAGAGAAGCTCCAGCAATCAGCTTCGTTGATAAAAGAAGCATTGAAACAGGCTGGCTAGCTAGCTGAAGCTGGATTAATGCACGTAGAGCTTCAGCTGAGGAGCCTTTACTATTTCTGAATTATTAGATGCAGATTCATACTTGTTTTTTTGTCTTTAAAACACTATTTCCGATAACTATTCGTGTTAAACAACATTTAAACCTAGGCACGCTTTAAAAGTGAAACAATCTTGGCAATGCATGCGGAGGTGAAAAAATGGCGTTAGCATCAAGAGAAAAGATGGTGGCTTTTGCACTAATAGGCTTATGTGCTGTTATCGGCGTAATGTCAGTCCTAACAGTAATATACTACACCAACGCTAGCAACATCCAAAACCAAATGAACGACGAAAGAAACACTCTGCAAGCACAAATAGAAGATCTTGAAGAAGAAGTAGCAGCCAAAGAAGCCCAGCTCTCAGCCCTCTCCGACCAGATAATCTCACTTAACTCGCAGATAACATCACTCAACGCACAGATAACGGCACTCACAAACGAAAGAGACTCACTAAGCACTGAAGTAACCAACCTCTCACAGCAAAACGAAGCCTTAGCAAAACAGTACCAAGACTTCTATTATGCTGCACTTAACCTTGCAGAGGAAATATATCCATGGGAAGCCACTGTTCCATCATCTAGAACAGGAATGGGAACCAGCGCACGTATGAGATAAACTCGGCCAAATAAAAGGCCACAATTTTTCTTTTTTACATCAATCTTTTCCAAGAAACAAGCAACACGAGTTCGCTTTTTTCAGATGATCATTCATACCTCAGCGCATTTACAGGATCAAGCTTTGCCGCTTTTCGAGCAGGATAAAGCCCAAAAACCACGCAGACAACTATAGCGAATACAAACGCGATCACCGTCCATTCAGGCGAGAAAACAGGATTAATACTCAACCTTTCAGGATTCTGGGTTCGATATGCTACTTCGCTGCTTTGTTGTGACTGGATAAGATTTGACAAGCCATAAGCAAACCCATAAGAAATTCCGTAACCAGTTAACATCCCAATCAAGCCACCGATAAGCCCTATCAGCATCGCCTCAGCGAGAAACATTGTCAGCACAGTGCGGCTTTTTGCGCCTATGGCTTTCAGTATGCCAATTTCACGCGTCCGCTCCATAACCGAAACAGTCATAATATTCATTATCCCTATGCCGGCGACGAGAAGCGATATCGAGGCTATGGACATCAGAAAAATCTGAACAATGTTCAAAATGCGGTCTACTTGACGCATGAAAGCTAAGGGCACAAGGACACTAACTGAATAGGGGTTATCGAAAACCGCCTCAACGTTTCTTCCCACCTCTTCAGATTCCTCAACATCAGAGACCTTCACCAGAATTATGTTGTAGACTTCCCGCTTCATGAGACTAAAGGTCGTATTTGCCGGAATGAACGCCCAATAATCGAAGTTAGTTATCCCAGAAGTACCACTCTTCTCCAGTATCGCAGCCACCTTAAGCTCCTTAGTCACGTTGTAAGGAGCAGCCCCAAACTGAACGGTCACGTTATCGCCAACATTAACTAAGCGAGTTGACTCATTAAGAAAACAGGCTTTGTACCCTAACACTATAGTGTTATTTTCGCCCGCTGACGGAATCGACCCCTCAAGTGGCGCAAGTCGTTCAGGCAGCATCTGAGCCAGTTCCTGAAAATTCACGCCCGCAACAGTCAACGCGTTAAGAGGCTCACCTTCCTCATTCAGCAGTCTTGTTCTCGGCAGAGTCATCAAGGGAGCAACAGACGCCGCCCCACTTACATTTCGAACTCTGCTGACTTCTTGTGGCTCGAACTCGCCTAGACCCGTCGTAAAGCTGCCAGGAATCACTATAAGGATATCAAGCTCAAATCCCTGCTGCATCCGGTTTCTTATCTCAAGCCTAAAGCCTTCGCCCAGAGAAGCTAAACCTATAATTGCCGTTATACCTATGACTACGCCAAGCGTTGTAAGAGAGGTTCTTAGTCTTCGCTGCTTCATGTTTCCCCAGGCTATAGAAATTATTCTGCTCATTTTCATTAGGCGTTCCTCCGAGGCGCCTCTTTAACCGCTTCAACCAGCCCATCTTTCAAGAAGATCATGCGATCGGCGGTCTCCGCAATATGAGGGTCATGCGTTATTATGATGAAGGTCTGCCCCTTCTCTTTATTCAACCTCTGCATAAGCTGAACAATCTCCCAACCAGTTTTGGTGTCAAGATTCCCAGTAGGCTCATCCGCCAAAACAATCTTCGGACTATTAACAAGAGCTCTCGCCATAGCAACACGCTGCTGTTCTCCACCGCTGAGTTCAGAAGGTCTGTGATCCATGCGGGCTTCAAGTCCCATAAGCTTCAAAAGAGACGCTGCTTTCTCCAGTCCCTGTCTTTCAGGCACTCCTGCAATTGTCAAGGGCAACTCAACGTTTCGCAAGGCTGTTAATCTAGGAAGCAGATTAAAAAACTGAAAAACAAAGCCAATCTTCCTTAGACGAAGCTCGGCCAGCACGTCGTCAGATAACTTCTGAAGATTATCTCCGTCAACAATAATTTCGCCTGTGTCTGGACGATCTAAACCGCCCATCAGATGAAGCAATGTCGATTTCCCGCTTCCTGAAGGACCAAAAATTGCCAGAAACTCGCCCTCTTTCACATCGAAGCTTACTCCCCTTAAAGCGGGAACCGCTATCTTGCCTATCTGATAGCTTTTTTGGACTTCTCGAACCTCAAGAATTTTTGCCATAAACGCTGCCACCTAGTTGAAATAGGTTAATGCACGGCTGGTTCTTCTTTATAAGGATTGTTTAAAATTGAAGTAACAACCCTTGAACAAGTATGCTGACCATATAGGCGGCAGCCGCAAGCAAGAGACTTTTAGACCAAGAGAACCCTGTCAACTGTCTAGTAGCTATTCCGCCGAGAAAAATCGTCCAGAAAAACGCTAAAAACCCGACTATGCCAACAAGCTGAGCAACCAAGCCAATTTCTTCAGCAATCTTGTTGTAGATTACTTGAGCCTCGTTGCTTGGACCGCCGAAAAGTTCCAGCGGGTAACGGATCGAAGGCAAAGTAGAGTACAGCGCAATGTTTACCAATGTCTGCACAACCATCGTTATAAGCACAAAGCCTATCACCACAGTAAAAGGTCGCAAACCCACCTGCGCACCCAAAAGCCTAGCAAGCATTAACAAAGATACTGCAAAAAGAATCCAGTGAACTAAAAACTGCATGACGGAATATGCGGCGGAGTACGCAAGTATAATTTCTCCCTCCTGTTCAATCGGCGACCTATAGACACCTCTGAAGAATAGCCCATCCATAAGTATTGTCATGTTTGTGCTTGATGACAAAGCGAACTCGAACTGTATAACCGTAATGTTTCCCCAGTCGGCTTGATCGCTGCTCTCTGTCCAGCCGCTTCCAACGCCTAAGGGCAGAGTGAAGTTGTTCCACACTGTTTTGTTAGCTGCAGATGTGGCTTCTGTTATGTTGTACTGGAAATAATTCGCTGTGCCTGACTCAAGAAATACGGTTGCATTGGTAATCGCTGTGGTATTGGGGTAGTTAAGTTTAACTCTAAAAGACATGTTCTTGAAGCCTAAAGCCCCCGTGCAGTTGACGGGCCCGATATCGCTAAGCCGCATCCACGCGTGGTAAGCGTTGGTCAAGGAGAACTCGATGCTTTTGTTCCCATAGTAGGAGCCGTTGATATGATCCGCATTCTCGCTGATCGCTACGTTGGCGTCAGCTGTCCAAAGCGTGCTGTTCTCTGTCCACGCATCAAACTCTGAA
This sequence comes from Candidatus Bathyarchaeota archaeon, assembly GCA_018396615.1. GTDB lineage: Archaea > Thermoproteota > Bathyarchaeia > Bathyarchaeales > Bathycorpusculaceae > JAGTQT01. The sequence continues at coordinate 11,543 of JAGTQT010000002.1, read as the reverse complement.
GCCTTTGGCAGCGTTTGCTCAGAAAAAGGCTTAGATGCTGTAACATAGGTAAGTCCAACATTTGAAGCAACAAAGAGGACAAGCACCAAGATTGGCCCATAGTACTTGGGGTTTTGGATGATTTCTTTCAGCGCCTTATGTGGGGCGTAGATGACTTTGAATATTCCAAAGGCAAACAACTGCAAACCTCGCTCCATGAGTTGTTATCTAGACTATTAAGGGTTTATCACATGCCCATCTTTAGGCGCCTGTAAGTCGCGTAGTCCACGTATTCTATGAAGGGGTTTTGTGCTTGGTAGCGCACCGTCATTTTTTGGCGTTGCCGCTTGTCAAGAATCTGGCTTGTTGTCACAAATGAGTAGGCATCGCTTCCAGCGCCTGAGCCATAGCTTGAGACTAGAATCCTCTCGTTAGGCTTCGCTACATCAAGAATGGCTGCGAGACCTAGAGGTGAAGCGCCTGAATAGGTGTTACCAAATTTAACAACTTGCAGTGACGGCATGTACTGGTCCTCTTTGAATCCTAGCTCTTTTGCGACTCTCACTGGAAATTGGGCATTTGGCTGATGCGCGACAAAATAGTTGACATCGCTAGGTTGAAGACCTAGGCGCTCCATCAGCTTCTTTGCAGCTTTCCTCACGTGCTTAAAGTATGCAGGGTCTCCTGTAAATCTGCCTCCGTGCATGGGATGGTGTTCCCCGTCGCGTCGCCAGAAGTCAGGAGTGTCCGAGGTGCACGAGTACCATCCTTCTATCTCAGCTATTACATCGTGTTTGCCGAAGATGAAGGCTGCAGCGCCGTAGCCCACAAAAAGGTCTAGCTCTCCGCCTGGACAGTCTCGTGGAGCAGCTTGTGAATTATCCGAACCTATCACTATTGCATTTTTGATGTGAGACTTCTCATAGTTAACCAGCGACGCTGCATCTTTAAACATGCTTGTGGCGGCTTTGCATGCAAACTCGGTGTCAACTGCGTCAACGCTTTGCACGTCTTCCTCTTCTTCGCCAAGCTTCAGAACCTGGGCAACTTTGGAAGCAATGGGCTTCACAGCGTAGGGATTGGACTCTGAGCCAACATATATCTTACCTACGTCAGAACTGGCTATTCCTGAGTGTGTGAGGGCAAGTTTTCCAGCTTCCACTGCCGCGCTTATCGAGTCCTCATCGATAAACGGAACAGAGCGCTCAATGTTTGCCTCCCTTATCCGAAACTTTGAAGTGTAAACCCCATAGCCAACTATGCCCGGTGAATCATACTCCTTAACAGGCTTACAGATTGTATAAGCTTGATAAGGATAGTACTCGTCTGCAAATGTGAAAGCCAGAGAGATCGTTGGGATCACGTCGCTTTTATCAACTGAATAGCGCCTTCGAAATCTTGGAACAACATTTCGCTCCTCTAAGGCTGAAAAATCTATTTCATCACTGTCTTTGATTATTCGATCAGTCAGTCTTCCCGGCACACGGACTTTGCCATCGTGAAAGCTGATTACTCCATAGATGTAGTTACCAAGCTTTGTAAATTTGTTTGTAGGCTCATTCACCAACGTGCATGCTTCAAGTTTGCCCATCTCATAGAATAGGTCTGTGGAAACCATTTTTCCAAAGCTTTTTCTTCCGCAGTTGCCGCAGTAGTCTCTTATTTCGAAGTATTCTTTACCGCATATCTGGCAGCATGTTGCTCTCAGCCTATCGCCGAGGTAGGAGACTCTTCTTTCTATTGGTTCACTGCTCACGTCTTGTTCCTCCCAAGGATGTAAACGTAGCCCTTCGTCCCAAATCCTTCTAGTTCAAGAGCACAGCCGTAAACAGGTTCCTTTTCAAATTTAACCTGCCTCTCTCCTGCTTCGCCTCTCAACTGTTTGACCAGCTCGAAGATCTGAGCCCCTCCAGTAGCTCCTAAAGGGTTTCCGTCAGCTTTCAGTCCGCCGTTCATGTTTACAAAAAGCTTTTTCCCGTCTATCTCGTAGTATCCCCTGTAGTCTCGGCAACTTTCATATACTGTGGTCCATGCCTTTCCCCGTTGACAGAAGCCGAGATCCTCAAGCGAGATCATTTCCATAACTGTTGACTGGTCATAAAGCTCAACGATTCCCATGTCCCAAAGGCCTATTCCCGCTGTCTTGAGAGCTTTTTTCATGGCAAGTTCAGTTACGATAAAATGCGTTAAATCTTCTCTTGCCGGATACGAGAGGTAGTCTGTTGCGGAAGCTGCGCCAAGAATATAGACCGGTTTGCTTGCAAAATTTTCTGCGACTTGCTCGTTGACTAGGATGAGGATTGCAGCGCCATCTGATACAGGAGCATAATCGTAAAGCCCTAGCGGTTTTCTTGCTTCCTTCCTCGCGTTTAAGACTTGTTCAACCGTTATCTTTCTCTGATACTGTGCATACTCGTTTTTTGTTGCATGCAGGTGGTTTTTGACCGAGATGTGGGCTAAAGCTAGATTGAACTTTTGGAGGTCGTCTCCTTCAACGCCATGTTTTTTTATGTAAGCCCGCAGCATCAGTTCATGGTTTGCTTCTGGAGTGCATCCAGCATAGTAGCTCCAAGGGTCTTCTAACAGCATGAGGTCGTCTCTGATTTTGTCCCAGCGATCAGTCATTTTTTCAATTCCGCCAACAAGGACTATGCTGTGTTTTCCGGACTGTATGGCATTGCAAGCATTTGACAGAGCAGAGCTAAATGAGCGCGTAACCTCCATTGGAACGTGAAGTTCGGTGAGCTCGGAGAGGAAGCCTTCTTCTAGTCCAAGCTTGTTTGTTATTGGAAGAAAGTAGTCTGAAAGATAGCATGCTTCTAGGTCGCGGCGTTCGACGCCAGCTTCCATAGAGGCTTTGAGCCATGCTTCTTCAATCAGCTTTTCCGGCTCTTTTTCGTAGTGTTCGCCAAATTTTGTTCTTCCTACTGCCACTATGGCGGGGCGGATGGGCATACTTTACACCTTTCTCGTCAGTAACCAGATATGCCTTAAAACATGACTATTAAGCGTTTGCCAAAATCGCCATCTACAGAATCGATAAGGCTTTTATCTTGCTTTAAGGGATAGGCTAGGCGGGCAAGGGATTTCGGATGCAGCCATCCATAGTTTTTCAATTAATACTTGCAAAAAGCTTAGAGGCAGTTGCCAGCAAGCCATGGTGGGAACTTATTCCAGAGGAATCCAAACTGATTTTCTCGCTTACCATCTTTTTTGTTAACCTCATAGTTCTGACTCTGGTTCTCTATATTGCAGGGTTAATTGTGGTAGGCAAAAAAAGAGCCCTTATGACCGAAGCTTTAATCATTGCTTTGGTAGGCACGGTTCTC
>JAGTQT010000002.1:0-8217 GCA_018396615.1 Candidatus Bathyarchaeota archaeon | reverse complement strand
TTTTTTGCTTCTTGCTTGATCGCCCTCGTTCTGGCTATACTAGTTTGGTTGCTTTTGATCAAGAACCTTTACGAGACCGGGTGGCTTGGCGCCATAGCCGTAGGCATAATGGCCATAGTAGTTTTCCTTGTAGCCGCCATCCTTATCGCGCTGATCTTTGGCATCTTGGAGAAGGCTATCGAGCACCTGATCTCAGGGTGGCTCTGATTTCCTCAGAGGCTTTGTGTTGTCAAGCGAAAAGAAAAATACAGTGCTGTTAGGTTTAGCTTTTCTTGTTTTCCTTGTTCTCTCGTCTGTTGAGAATACCGTGTTTTTTCAGGTTTTGAGTGATGTTCTTCTGAACCCGTTTTTAGCGATTCCCATGCTTTTCATCCATGATTTGCTTGTTGTCTCGATTATCATATTGGGCATGACGTTTTACGTCAACCTAGTCTTGCACTTCTTCAAAGAAAACAAATATGAGCTTACCGTGATCGAGCATCCGCGAGTCTTCGCCACCGTCTTCACCGTAGTGATCCTTTTGTTAAGCATTCTTAGAGGAAGCAATCTGATTTATGGTGGAGTTTCGGTTGAAGCCTTGCCGGTTATTTTATTTGTCAGCGCGCCTATAGGCATTGTTGAAGGCTACGGCATTTATCTGGCAATAAGGAAAACACTTAGTCGGTCAATGTCTATGAGAGAGTTGTGCTACATTTACGGAATATTTCTTGTCGCGGCGGTAATGGAAGTTGTCTTTATCAATGTTCTTCTGGCAGTAACGACAAAATGACGCAGCAACGTAAGAGCACCTGAGAGAATAATGGAAGCTTTTTGGACTAGTCTATGGTCTCCTTGATCTCTATCCCATGCTTTTTCAGACCATCAAGCAGTATGCTGAAAATATTTTTGTTCATGCCAAGCTTCTCCGGAGGAACTACACCCTTCTCCAACTCGATCTTTTTCAGCATCAACTGAGCCACAAGGGACGCAGGATATGCTGTAGTCCTAGCCATGGCAGTTACCCCGTTGCTTTTGTCGTAGAAGTCAAGCAGCTCGTACGTGTAGCGTACCGGCTTATTTTTCTTAACACCTGAAACTACAACTCTTAAGGCAACAATGTCTCTGATCTCTGGTTGAGCAAGCTTGCTTGACAAAAGCTTAACCGTCACCATTTGCGGCGATACACTTATTCCTTGAACGTTGATTGGCTTGTCTTCGAAAAACCCAAGAGACTTCAAAACCATAATTTTATCAGCGTGCCCTGGGTAACGAAGGGTTTTCTCCCACATGTCCTCAACGCCTTTCACGGTATGCAGTAAAGTTCGCAGCCCATCGGTGTAGAATGCTTCAAGCTTGCCTAGGTTTGAAAAATCAACAGTCTCCATGCCGGTTAAAGCTTCCACTTCAACTAGCCTACCGCCGGCGATGATTCTAGCTTTCCGCATGTACTCATCGATCAAACTCTCAGGAGACCAAGTGATGACATAGCCTAACGGCGGCACAGGAGTTTCGGGAAGCCCTCCAACCATGACGTGGACAGACTGAACCTTATCAAGAGCAGAAATGGCGTGTCCAACAAGCATGTTGCTTATGCCCGGCGCCAGTCCGCAGTCCGGAACAATCGTGACTCCCGCTTTCACAGCCATTTCATGCAATGCAAGGGGATTTTCGCCCATGAAGGAAACGTCTACTAAATCTTTTTTTGCCTCAATACAAGCTTCAGTCAGCCTGTAGCCGAGATTTCCAGGCAAAAAGCCCAAGACCACATTGAACTCTTTTAGTCTGTTAATAAGATCAGCGTGGTTTCGAGCGTCGATCTGACTCCATGAAACGTTAGCTTTTCCAAGTTTCTCTGCAACAGCTTTAGCTCGAATCGGATCTTTGTCTGCGACAACGATATCTAAAGAACTCGTGCTCGCAGCTAAGTCAGAGGCTGCAACTGAGCCTATATTCCCGCAACCAACAACCAAGACTTTCATAAAACCTATTCTGACAGCATCTTCATTAAAGCTTTCGCAACATGAACCTAAGAAGAAAAACCGGTTCACGATCGCCACCTATGACTAAGCAGGCACACGCCCAATCTGTAAGCAAAAAACAACCAAAACAATCAAATAATCACAGTAAACACAAGTATTCCAAAAACCATTCTAGAGCCCTATATAAAGGGGGGTAAACCCAACTGCGCCCCAAAAGTTTCTCAAGTTCTTTCGCACTTTCCAAAAACATGCAAAAACGGAAATCTTCATAAACAAAGTCCGCTAAACAACTGTTCATGCCAAACCAAGTTCACTGCGCCCACATACTAGTAAAAACCGAGCAAGAAGCAAAAAACGTGCTAGACAGACTTAAAAAAGGAGAAAAATTCGCCAACATAGCGCAGGAAATCTCCCTTTGCCCTTCCAAAAAGCGTGGTGGAGACCTCGGCACATTCGGCAGAGGAAAAATGGTTAAAGAGTTCGAAAACGCTGCCTTCGCCTTAGAAAAGGGACAAATTTCAGGCATAGTTAAAACAAAATACGGCTACCACATCATAAAGAGGCTAGAATAGGCTCAGCAGCAATCTGGCTTTACTTCCTCTTTTTCCCTGTTAGCTCGATGTCAGGCTCTTCGGCGCCAAGCAAAACCCTAAGCGACTTAACTTCCTCTCTAAGCATTCCTATCTCACTTTCCAAAGCTCTAGCCTTAGAGTCAGCCATCTTCTTAAGCTCCTCAATCTCTAACAAGAGGTTCTTGCGTTCAGTCTCCAGATTTCTTATCCTCTCAACTACGCTTTTGAAGTTGCTCATGCTCCTCTCCTTCCCCAATGTACCATTGCATACTAACAAGCTTAAATCATTTAAAGTTTTGCAGACCATCACTGCAAGGTAAAAAAAGAACTCGCCTCAGCCACAATCTGCTCCACATTAACCTACAACAATTATACTTAGACAATACAATTTCCAAAGTTTTTTGGAAAACTATAAAACATGGATCATAAATCTACAACCATCAACACATAGGTGTAGCTTAAAATGGAAAAGCTAACACATGACGTAATCGTAGTTGGCGCTGGTCTAGCTGGACTGAGAGCAGCAGTCGCAGCTGCCGAGGTAAGCAGCAAGCTGGACATCGCCGTCCTTACAAAACATCATCCCCTGCGGTCGCACTCGGTCTGCGCCCAAGGCGGAACAGCAGCAGTAACGAACCCCAAAGATTCCTTTGATCTCCACGCTTTCGACACAGTCAAAGGCGCAGACTACCTCGCAGATCAAGATGTTGTAGAATTCTTCGTAAAAAAAGCGCCAAGCGAAATTGTTTTAACTGAACATTGGGGATGCCCATGGAGCAGGACACCAGAAGGAAAGATCGATCAACGCGCCTTCGGAGGACACACGTTCCCACGCGCATGCTTCGCTGCCGACATGACCGGCTTCCATGAAATGCACGCCATCTACGGGAAAGCCAAATCATACAGCAACATCAAGTTCTATGACGAGTGGTTCGCCACATCACTTATCACCGATCAAGGTGCAGTAGTCGGACTTACAGCCATTGAAATGAAAACCGGAATACTGCACGCTTTCCAAGCAAAATCCATTGTTATGGCAACAGGAGGCCACGAACGCATCTACGAGTTCACAACGTTTTCACACACAACCACGGGAGACGGAATGGCAATGGCATATCGCGCAGGTGTACCGCTGGAAGATATGGAGTTTGTACAGTTTCACCCCACAGGACTAATTCCCTCTGGCGTGCTTATCACGGAAGGTGCCAGAGGCGAAGGAGGATACCTCGTCAACGCTAACGGCGAACGATTCATGAAGCGCTATGCCGCTGAGAAGATGGAGCTTGCGCCGAGAGACGTTGTTTCAAGAGCAGAGCAAACAGAAATCCTTGAAGGAAGAGGCTTGCAGGGACCTTACGGACCGTATATAGCTTTGGATCTCAGACACTTGGGCGAAGAAAAAATTAACGAAAGACTGCCACTTATTCGAGATGTTGCCCTCAAGCTTGGAGGCGTCGATCCAGTTAAGGAAGTCATACCTATCCGTCCAGCAGCTCACTATTCGATGGGTGGAATCAAAGCTAACATTAGGGCTGAAACACCGGTTTTAGGCTTATACGCTTCTGGTGAATGCTCTTGTCTAAGTCTGCATGGAGCCAACAGGCTTGGAACTAACTCGACAGCCGAATGTCTTGTCTTCGGAGCAGTCTCTGGAGAAGAAGCCGCTAAACACGCTCTTGCAGCAGGTTTGCGGGAGCTTTCGCAAGAAAAGCTTCTGGCAGAAGAAGCTAGAGTGTCGGCCATTGCTGCGAGAAATGGAGATGAAAGAATCTCGGTGCTCCGTGACAAAATGCGTCGCATCATGAACGAAAAGGTGTGGATTTACAGAAGAGGCGACCAGCTTGAGGCAGGATTAAAAGAGATTAGAGATCTGAAGAAGAAATTTGTCGACATCTCGGTAGAGGACAAAGGCAAGCAGTTCAATACTGGGCTCTTGAATGCGTTGCAACTAGACTTTATGCTTGAGTTAGCAGAGGTGACAATTGTCAGTGCCCTGCCAAGAAATGAGTCAAGAGGAGCTCACTCCAGAGTTGACTATCCCAAACGTGACGATCAGAACTGGCTTAAACACACCTTGGCTTACTACACCAAAGATGGTCCGAGGCTGGAGTATGCTCCGGTAACAATAACGAAGTGGCCACCTATGGCTAGAACCTATTAGGAGGATGAAGACTTTGGGCGTAGAAACTGAGAAGATTGTGGAATTAACGATAAGTCGATTCGACCCTGAAACAGGTAAGCATTACACTTCGTCCTACAAAGTTCCTGTTCGCAAAGGAACAACTCTGCTTGAGGCTTTGATGTACATTAAGGACAACCTTGATGGAACCTTGACATTTAGGCATTCATGCAGAATGGGCATTTGTGGAAGCTGCGCAGTAAACGTTAATGGAAAGCCTATGTTGGCGTGCTACACGCAGGTGCTTGACCTCAAAGAAAACCGCTTGCTTATAGAGCCGTTGTCCAACATGCGAGTGATAAAAGACTTGGTTGTGGATATAGATCCGTTCTTCGAGAAATTAATGAAGATTAAGAATTATTTAGTTAAGCCTGAGGCAGAATTTCAGAAGCCTCATGAGTTCCTCCAGTCACCAGAAGATCTTAAAAAGTTTTGGGATCTAACGCTGTGCATTAAGTGTTCTATCTGCTACTCTGCTTGCCCTGCTACAATTGACGAGAGGTTTCTCGGACCAGCTTCTCTAACAGCTAACTACAGGTTTATCGCTGACTCCAGAGACCAAGGTGGCTCAGAGCGGTTGAAGCCTATGGCAGACAACATCTGGCTTTGCACGCAATGCAACTCTTGCACCCTCTTTTGTCCTAAGCTGGTTGGCTGCGCAAACGCCATAGTTGACGACCACAGTTTGCTTGTGGAGACTGGAGACATTCCCAAAACTGTTAAGGACGTGTTGGAAAGCGTTTACAAGTACCATAACCCCATGGGTACTAATCAAAGCAAGAGAGTCGATTGGGCTAAAGATTTGAACATAACAGTGTTTCCTGAAACCAAAAAAGCGGACATCTTACTTTTCACGTGTTGTTCCACGACTTATGATGCTAGAAACATGGAGATTGCCAAGGCAATGGCCTTTATATTAGCCAAGATGGGTGTCAGCTTCACTACGCTGGGTACTGAAGAATGGTGCTGCGGGGATCACATACTTAGACTTGGTGAAAAAGGACTTTTTGAAGAACTTGCAGCACATAACATCGAAATGTTCCGTCAATTTAGTGCCGAAAAAATCGTAACGCTCTCACCGCACTGCTATAACACATTCAAAAAGGATAAACCCTACTCGGATGCCAAGCTTAATGTTGTGCACTACACGCAGTTTCTCGCCGAAGCCATAAAAAAAGGTATAATAAATCCTGCAAAACCAGTTAATAGGAAGGTAGCCTATCACGATCCATGCTTCCTTGGTAAGAGAAACGAGGTGTACGATCAGCCTAGAGAGATTCTGCGCTCGCTGCCAGGTTTACAGCTGGTTGAGATGAAGAGAACGAGGCAGAGCAGTTTCTGCTGTGGTGGCGGTGCTGGAAGGGTCTGGACTGAGGAAGCTGAGTCTGAAAAGAGACCTTGTGTTGACAGAGTTAAAGAGGCGCTGAGTCTTGGAGTAGATACTATTGCTGTTGCATGCCCGTTCTGTGTGACAACATTGGAAGATGCTGTGAAAGTGCTGGATGTTGAGGGAAAAATCGCTGTAAAGGATGTTCTTGAGCTTCTAAGAGAGGCTATTTAGCTTCCCATTTTTTCAGCCAAATATATGCCATTAATAACATAAGAGGATGGTTCATTTATGCTTCTAGCTCATGCAAATTGTATTTTAAGGATAGATAAATTAATATGAACCATCCGTGCCTTATCTAGACAAACCCTACTGGAGGAAAAATCATGTTTGGTTATGCTGGTCGCATACTCCACGTAGATCTGACATCTGGAAAAACTCATGTCGAACCCTTAAATGAAGATTATGCAAGGAAATATATTGGCGGCATAGGATTAGGCATAAGGCTTTGGCTGGATTATTCGAAGCCCGGGGTTGATCCTTTTAGTCCTGACAACCCGTTGATTCTGGCAACTGGTCCCATTTCGGGTACGATGTGGCCTACGGGTGGGAATGGGCATGCATTTGTATCGAAGTCTCCTCAGAGCTATGGTGTTGGTGAGGCGAAGGCTCATGGTTCTTTTGGCACGGAGATGAAGAGGGCTGGCTATGACGCTGTGATTTTGAAGGGTAAGGCTGAGAAGCCTGTTTACCTTTGGATTGACGATGATACGGTTCAGATTTTGGACGCTTCACATTTGTGGGGCAAGTCGCCTGCCGAAACGGAGGATGCGATACGCGAAGAGCTAGGAGACTACTATATCCGAGTTGCAGCCATTGGTGTTGCTGGGGAAAAGCTTTCTCGCATAGCATGTATTATTAACGATAAAACTAGAGCGGCTGGAAGAACAGGGCTTGGCGCAGTTATGGGTTCCAAGAACCTTAAGGCGATTGCGATGCGGGGAACTCGTGATATTGTTGTGGCGAAGCCTGATGAGTTTATGGAGTATCTTAAAGAGTTTCATGAGAGAATGAAAGGTCCTGCAACGCAGAAGTATCGAACGTTGGGTACTCCTGAAAACGTGCTTGTGCACAATTCATTGTCATGTATGCCGACGAGGAATTATAACAACTCCTCGTTTGAGGGCGCTGAGAAGGTTAGCGGCGAGGTTCTTAATGACAAGTATGTTGCCAAAATTATAGGTTGCAGCTCGTGTGCAATGCGGTGCGAGCACATGTGTGTGGTGGCAGAAGGGCCGCATAAGAATACGATGACTCGGATGGAATATGAGACGCTTTGGGCTTTGGGTCCATATTGTGGTGTGGATAGGCTTGATGCCATCATAAAGGGTATGGAGCTTAGCAACTACTATGGTATGGATGCCATTAGTGCGGGTGTGACTGCTGGGTTTGCGATGGACTGCTATGAAAGAGGGCTGTTGACTCGAGAGCAGCTTGGCGAGATTGATGCCAAGTTCGGGAATGCTGATGCGATGGTGCAGCTTGTGGACAAGATGGGTAAGCGTGAAGGCATAGGCGCGATTCTTGCTGACGGCGTGAAGGTTGCTGCGCAGAAGATAGGTAACGGGGCAGAAAAGCTGGCGCAGCACATCAAGGGCGTTGAAGTCACGGGCTATGATCTGAGATGCCTCAAAACTGCTGCCTTGGGCTTTGCAGTTTCGTTTAGAGGTGCGGATCACAACAGGCATGGAGCCTACGCGTTTGACGTGAAAGGAAAGGTTAACCGCTTGAAAGCAGAGAAGGGCAGAGGAAAACTTGTCAAGGAGATGGAAGACGTTTACACGCTCATAGACTCGTTTATGGTGTGCAAGTTCTCGCGAGGAACCTACTATAAGGAGTTGCCGGACATGGCGAAGCTGTATTCGCTGGTTACGGGCTATGAGATGACGCCTGAAGAATTAAGGCAAGCTGGAGAGAGGATAAACAATGTTGCGAGGCTCTTTAACATTAGGGAAGGCTTGACCCGAAAGGATGATACCTTGCCGTGGAAGGTTATGCATGAGCCGATTCCGGATGAGGGACCTTCGAAAGGTGCTATGGTGACGCAGGAGGAGCTGGATCTGCTTCTTGATGATTACTATGAGTCTCGAGGTTGGACAGGGGAGGGTGTGCCGACTTTGG
>JAGTQT010000117.1 GCA_018396615.1 Candidatus Bathyarchaeota archaeon | reverse complement strand
CTAGCATTAGGGCTTCATTCATTATTGAAACCATGTGGGGCGCGGAGGCCGTTTGCCCGTATCCTATTGGAAGTGGTGTGTCTACGGCGCTATATTGTTGCATGTTTTCTGGAAGGAATGCTTTGCGAGGCACTGCTAGCATGGCTTTAGTGATTTTTTGTGTGCGGAGGATTCCTTCCTTGGAGAGATTTTGAATGAGCCTTTCCCAGTCGCTGTTTTCCACTCTTCAGGCACCTAAGTAGTATTGTGTGCTACATACTTTTAACGTATCTGCATTTAGAAGAAGAATGAGAGATAAAAGTAAGCTACTATTTCACTGTGACGGATTTTGCCAGATTTCGCGGCATGTCAGGATTGTGTCCTCTTTCAACCGCCATATAGTATGCAAACAGCTGCAATGGGATAACGAAGGGTATAGGCGATAGCACGTCAGGAACCCCTTTTGGAATCTCAACGTAATCGTCAGACAGCCTTTTCACTTCTTCATCATCCTCTTCTACAATTGTGATGATGGATGCGCCTCTCGCTTTCATTTCCATGATGTTACCAATCAAGGTCTTATGTGTCTCATCCTTCGGACAGATAAAAATCACGGGAAAGCCTTGCTCTACGAGGCTTATTGGACCGTGCTTGCTTTCGCCTGCAGGGAAAGCGATGGCTGGGACGTAGGCAATTTCCATGAGCTTTAGTCTGCCTTCATAGGCCGTGGCTGTACTTATGCCCCGTCCCAAGAAGAAGAAGGTTTTGGCATCTTTGTATTTCTTTGCCAGCTCGCGTATTTTTGCTTCTTGAGTTCGAATTATGGTTTCCACTATGTCGGGAAGCCTTTTCAGCTTATCAGCTAGGTAATCCATCTCATCCTGTGAAACCTTGCCTCTTTTCTTTGCCAGTCTTAAAGCAAGTTCAGCTAGTACTGAAAGCTGGGAAGTAAATGTCTTGGTCGCGGCTACTCCTATTTCCGGACCTGACTGCTGGCCGATGTAGACTCTTGACACACGCGTTAGCGTCGAGCCTATGACATTGGTTAATCCGAGGATTGTCGCGGCTCTCTGTCTTGCCGCGTTCACCGATGCTAGAGTATCTGCTGTTTCTCCTGACTGACTTACGGCAAGGATTGCGCTGTCAACGCTTACTGATTTCCCATGTTGCTCAATAAATTCCGAAGCGATAACAGGATAAGTTGCAAGAAACGCCAACTTGGAAAACATGTAGGAGGCGCCTAGACAGGCATGGTAGGATGTTCCACATGCTATGAGAAAGACTTCGCGGGCGCGGTCAAGGAACGTTGACATTAAATCAAGATAGTGCTCCTGTAGCCTTAACGTGTTACGCAGACAGGTTGGCTGCTCATGAATCTCTTTCAGCATAAAGTGTGGGTACCCTTGTTTCACAGCCATCTCTGGAGCCCAATCAATGACCTTTATCTCCCTCGTAACAGGGGCTCCATCCGAGATTTTTCTGATTTCCCAGCCTTTCAAGGAAATTGCGACAAGCTCGCCATCATCTACGATTACTGCCTTGTTTGTTAGAGGCAGAAACGCCGGAATGTCAGATGCGCAATAGATGGCGTTTTCGCCTATTCCGATTACAAGGGGGCTTTCTTTCCTTGCACATACTATCTTGTCTGGCTCCTTTGCGGAAATAACGGCAATGGAGTAGGAGCCGTCAAGTTTTCTTGCACTTTCCAGAACTGCTTCGGTAAGGCTTAGCGCAGGGTTGTTTTTAAGCACGTCCTCTATCAGATGGACTATTACCTCGGTGTCTGTTTTTGATCTGAAAACGTGTCCACGGTTTTCCAGCTCAGCTTTTAACTCAGCAAAATTCTCAACTATACCATTATGGGCAACTGCTATTTGCCCACTACAATCAGAATGAGGATGCGCATTAACTTCTAAGGGTGCCCCATGCGTAGCCCACCTTGTATGTCCAATTCCGAGATTCCCAGGCAAGTCATCTAAATTACGCGTCAGGTGGACTTCGTCTATTTTGCCTTGGTCTTTCTTTATGTAAAGTTTACCATCATGTACCGTGGCTTCTCCTACGGAATCGTATCCTCGGTACTCAAGTCTCTTTAATGCGGTGTGTATGACTGGTGCTGCGTTTTGATCTTTCAATATACATCCAAATATGCCGCACATTTTAGTCCCCGTTTTTCTAGCGTTGGCTTTAGTAAGCCGTATTCAAGCTTCTTTGCGGCTAATAAGCGTTTTTTGAGAGAAAATTTCCACTTGTAAAAGATTTTTAGAAGAATTTTTCATGTTTGAAACTGCTGTTGTTGGATAACTACTGCGAACTCTGGAGTGGCTCTAATAAAAATCTTATAAGAGTCACATGCTCACACGACGCCGAGCCATTTCTGCCCCAAACACCATGTTCCGTAATTTCTCGTAGCTTATTTTCCAAGCCCTCGTTCTTAAACCACAGTCGGTACTGACGTATATTCTACTTGGGTCACCGACTATTTTGGCAGCATACACTATTCTGTCTCTTACAAGGGATGGTGACTCCACAAGATCTGTGTGAACATCTATAACGCCCACTCCATAGTTCCCGCGGAAACCGCACTCTTCAAAGAGTTCTAGATCTCGGTAGCCGATTCTTTCGCGTCTGCCAATCTGCCCAGTGTCCCGATTTGCAAATTCGAGCGCCAGCTGACTGCAGTTCTGTAGTCTGCCAGCATATTTTGCCAGAATTTTATAGTTGCTGTAGCAGTTGTGCAGACTGAAAATGGAATTGAAGCCTTTCACAGTCTCATTGAAAGAGTCGACAAAAAGCGTCATTTCTTCATCGCTTTGAAAAGTGGTAGCGGCAGGCTCGTCGATTTGAATCCACTGCGCACCCGCGTCTACAAGCCTTCGGATTTCTGGTCTCACAACATTTTTAATGATGTCGAGAAGGAGTGCCCGCTTAGCCTCTAACTTTCTCTGCTTAAGGTTGCCAGTCTTCTTAGCTTGCTCCCTCTCATAGTATTCGTTAAATGTCCAGCAGGCAAGCGTATAGGGTCCTGTAAAGGGAATTTTAACGATTCTATCCGTGTTTTTCCTTGTAAAAAGGAATTCATCCCGATAGATGTCTTGTATGTGGCGCGGTTTGCCTACGCAAGCAGCTTTGTTGTAGTATCTGAAATCAAAGGATTTTACCATTCCCAGAAAGTTGAAACCTTCTATGCATCTGGTGACATGTTCATACATTTCTGATCGCCACTGTTCGCCGTCGAAAACTATGTCCAGCCCTACGGATTCTAAAAGCTTGATTGCGTATCGTGCAGACCATTCTAGAACCATTTGGCGTTATAGATGTTCACACAGATCT
>JAGTQT010000118.1 GCA_018396615.1 Candidatus Bathyarchaeota archaeon | reverse complement strand
GCTGCTGAGCACCTGTTCATGGGCAGGTCAGGCGGAGAGGAAACCGCCGTCAATAGCAATAAGCGCGCAGTGCACATAGCTTGATAAGTCACAGGCAAGCACGAGAGCCATACGGGCGATTTCGTTGGGTTCGCCCAGCCGCCCAAGCGGCAGCCGCTGGCGGTACTCCAGTCCTGGTTGGATTATGCCCACGTTGAATTTGAGGGCTTCCTTAACCAGCTTTTTTGTGCCAGCGATGAAGACGCCTAACATGACTTTGTACAAGCTTGTGCCTTCAGTTAAAAAAGGTCTCACAGGGGGTGAGGCTTTGCCTTATAAGGGCGTTAGGCTTCACGCTTATAGTTAAGTTTCCTGTTCTAGATGGTCCTGCGGTTTCGGTTGATTGGAATAGGGTCAGGATGACTAATTGGGCTAGGCTTGTTAGTTGTGAGTGTGGGTTGACGGTTGAGAAGACTACTAGGCATGTGATTATTCATGCTGACGAGATTGTTTCTGATGATCCTAATGAGGCTACTTTGTTGGCTATTTTGGAGTGTTTGCGTTTGGCTAGGGTTTTGGAGAAGTTTCGGATGAAGTTGGGAGAGCCTAAGCTTTTGCGGAAGCCGCATTATGCTGTTTCTGATCCTGTGGCTCGTTGGTTCACGGATTTTATGGAGTTCAGCAGCAATGTGGGTAAGATGGATAGGTCTGAGGGGGCTGGCGAGATTGACTTTTTTGATGCTGAGTTGGCTAAGGAGTATTTGGTTATGCCTCTTCGGATGTTGGGGCTTCAGGGCGATATGGCTGAGGTTAAAGAGGTTTTGAAAACTTTTTGGTGTGGCTATGAGGGAGCATATGAGTTTGATTAGGGGTTTGCAGGCTGTGGCGGAGCAGATGAAGACGCTTATTCAAGAGTTGAGGCTGAACTCGAAAAACTCTGAGGAGGTGAAGCCGAGTTGATGGTTGAGAGAATTATTTTGGGCAGGGGCAAGACTGCTTCCAAGGATGGGTCTGAAGTGTGGCTGAGGACTTTTTATCAGGTAGAGGCTGTGCTTGATCAAGGGGATGACCTGCAAGAGGTTCGTCTGAAATTGGAGCGTATGTTAACTCAATGGCTTTCAGGCGAAGAGACGCTGCCTGAAACGGAGATTCCGAAGCTTGATTTGGCTGAGCTAGACCAGTTGCCTTGGACTGCTTACAAGACGAAGGAGCCTGCAAAGGAGGGAGAGGCTGGTTGGATTTTCGCGAATACTAAGGGTGCCGAGGAGTTGGTGAAGGCTATGCAGAAATGCGAAGGCAAGCTGGAGCTTGGCGCCTACGAGTACAGGTTCTCTGGAAAGGAGAAGCAGTTTATAGCTCGTAAGCCGGTGAAGAAATGAGCGAAGTTTTAACTGTAAATCTTAAGCTAGAGCAGTTGGAGACGGATGTTTTCTCGCCTAGGAAATCGTTCAGCGATGGTTACATTGAGGAGTTGGCTGAGAGCATTGAACGGGAAGGACAGCTTAAGCCTATTATTGTTAGGGCGCATCCGGCTTCACCCTGCAATCCCTGCCATTTTCACGCCTTTTAATCCAGCCTACTTCCGGGGGATAGGGCGTATCCCTGTCACAGCTTCCGCATTTGGCATACTGTATGAACTTTTTCAGAACAAGCTTCTTGTCGCGCCTCGTCCACTCCCTATAGGGCTGGCTGTTTATCCATGCTACAATGCGCTCGACATCCTTTCTTGTTGCAGTTGCAGGATCGAAGTCCATGACCCTTAAAAGGGATATCAGGTGCCCTGCATGCTTGGCGACGGATGCCTTGGAAAGGCCAAAGGAGGCTATGTGATCGAGGAATGAAAGCGCCAGCTCGCCGTGCCTCAGCTGGGCCAAGATTTTCCTATGGCGCCTTATCGCAACGTCAAAGTCGTATATCTCATCCATTCCCTCATCGGAAATGGATGGGCGCGTAGACTTTAAAGCGCCGGGAAGAGAATTGAACCCGAGTTGTAGGTGCTCCGGCCGGGATTCGGACCCGGGTCTTCGGCTCGAAAGGCCGAAATACTTGACCGGACTATACTACCGGAGCACGTGTTAAGCCGAAGCATCATGCAAATGTTTTTTCACTCGAATAAACCTTGCTCTCTTTTTCAACTCAAAATATTTCTAATTTACGCTTTACAACGCGGCTACAAGGCTGCGGGGGTCAGTAGGAGATTTTTGCGGTTTCAGGAATCTTGCCCAGAATCTTGGCCGTTGCACGCTCAACTTTTTCACGGTAAGCCGCTGTCGTGTAAACGCGCATGATGTTGATGAAGCCCTTCAGGTTCTCGATGATTTTTGAGACGTCGCTTAGGCGATGTGGCGTTTTCCTGCCAGCTTGGCTTCTGCTGAAGACGGGTATCTCCATGGACTCCATAAGCACGGCATGATGATAAGGCACTGAGGGCACCGTGGGCACGTCGATGATCACGGCTTCGGCTGCCACGCCTGCTTCCTTCGCGATTTCGCTTTGCATCTGCCTGCGGTAGGCTTCGCGCCCAAAAATGTTCGAGATCATGGTGTCCTTCTGGTAGAATGTCCTCTCATAGGCGCACTTCAGCATTATCCGCCGCTCCAAATCCGCAATTATCTCTTTAGACGCTCGGCAGTTTTTCAGCGCAGCCCAGACAGTATAATCATCCATGGCTAAATACTCCTCAGGCGTCTTAAACGCTGTTAAACCAAGCTCCTCGTTTGCCTTCTCCATGGCCATGGCAAGCATAATCTGTGCTGCGCGTCCCACACGGTGAAAATATATGCTCTTAAACGATTCGATGCGGGCGATCATGAAGGCTTCCAGCGCCGAGAGAGCGCCGACCTCCACCGCCAAGTCCTCGCCTAAAACGTCCACCGCGTGAATAAGCCTGAACACGTCGATGAAGCCGTACTCCGCGCCAGTGTGGAAGGTGTCGCGAACAATAAAGTCCTGCTTATCCACATCCACCGCGCTACTTATTATCTGGTCAAGAAAGGCTTTTCCAAGCTTGTGAAGCTTGCCCACAGCGAGCTTCGCCGCTTCCGCGGGCTTATAGCCCATTTTAGCGAGCTTATCGCTTAACTCGCTTTTCTCAATAATCCACGACGTGATATCCTCATGCGTCTTCTCCAAATCCCTAATTAGCAACTGCTCAAAAACATGAGAAAACGGGCCGTGACCCACATCATGAAGCAAAGCTGCAATTCTGGCTAAATTGGCTTCCTCGTCGCCGACAAGCCGGGAAATATTCGGATTCTCAACAACCTTACCCGCCAAGTACATGGTACCGACGCAATGCTCAAACCTAGTGTGGTTCGCG
>JAGTQT010000115.1 GCA_018396615.1 Candidatus Bathyarchaeota archaeon | reverse complement strand
CGGTTTCCCGCCTACGCCGAGTGCAATCATGGAAAGCTCGATGTTTTCCTTTGCAGTCAAAGTTGGAATGAGGTTTAGTGTTTGAAATATGTGTCCGACCATGTGTCTCCTGTAGTCTACAAGGTGCGCCGTCGGAAGCGCAGTCACTATGGTGTCGCCAACATACACGTTGCCCGCGGTTGCCTGATCCAAGCCGCCCACGATGTTGAGAAGCGTTGTTTTTCCGCTTCCGCTTGGGCCTATAATTGCCACAAGCTCGCCCGCGGCCACTTCCATGTCGAGTCCCCTTAGGGCTTGGACTTCAATTTTTCCTAGGCGGTAGGCTTTGACCAGTCTTTCAACTTTTACGTTTGCTCCTTTCATCTTAGTCTAATCATCCTCTCAAGTTTGGTTACGTACCTTTTTGACATGAGCAGTATGGGTAAGATTGTGGAGGCAAATATGAGGGCAAGGCAGGAAACCGTTGTTATGGTGGCGTCAAATGAGAATACGATGCGCCGCTGGATTATTGATGTTTGGAGGCTGTTGGAGGCGGATATGTTTCCGTAGATGACGATGAACCCGACGGAGACGCCTAGGGCAACTGCAAAGGTTACTAGGGCAAGGTTCTCGGTTAGGAACATGGTGACCAGTTGTTTGTAGGACATGCCTCTCACGCTCATTAGAGTTGCTTCGCGGCTTCTTTCTTTCATGGTGACAAAGCTTACGAGCGCGGTTCCCACCGAAGCCGCAAGGATAGCAAACAAAATGCCCAGTCTCTGAGCGTCCAGAACGCCCACGGTAACCACGTCCGCCTGCTTCTCTTCCCACTTCTCAGCAAAAGAGTCAACTCTGCTGATGTTCAATCCTAAAGCGCGTATGGCTTCTGCGACGCTTGTCCCATTTATGTCTCTCTCCAGTTTTAATAGTATTCTTGCATAGGAGGAGGCCTTCGCCGTACTGCTTAATTCGTCGTAAAGCTCGTCAGAAACGAAAGACCAGAAGTACGAGCTTGAACTAAGCAAATTAACTATGCCTTGTTGTTGTTCTATCGAAGGCCCAAAAAAGCCAACAACCAAAAGTCTGCTCAAGTTTTCTGCTCCTTCTAAGGCGATTTGGTCGCCGACTTTTAAGTCCAGGTAGTCTGCGAAGGTTCGTTCCAAAATGATTGTATTTTTGTTTTCGGAAAGTTTAGCAAAAGCAGCTTCTGCAGAGCTTCCGCTAAACCATTCGCTTTCATAATAGGCTGCTTTAAGCCACGACTGGGGTTGCACAGCTTTAAGGCTGGCACGGAAGCCGCCGGGGAAGAAAGAAGAAAAGGAGTATTCTATTGTTGCGTTTTCGATTCCGCTGATGTTTCCTAGGATGGCTGAAAAAACGCTTTCAGCTTCTTCTGGATGCGCTACATACACGCTTAAGTCTGCTCCGACAGACACGTAGGTGTTTCTGACATTGAAGTCTTGCTCGCTGGCTAGCTGCCCAGAAACCTGCACGCTGTAGCTCACAATAAGCGCAATCAGAAAGGCTATTGCTGCTGAACGCGCGGGATTTCTTCTCACGTTCTTAGTAGCCAACGCGCCGAGGTCGCCTAAAGACTTTGCAACCTTGGTTACAAGTTCCTGAAACTTCACAGAGCCTTCAATAAAGATTTTGCAGGCGCCCCAGAAAAACAGTAGCGGGCCTACATAGTTTAAAATGGAGTCAATTAAGATGACTGGGATGGCCAGCAGTATGAGGAAAAAGTTTACGTCTGTGAATACTGTTCTAGTGATTAGCGTCGTCATGTTTATGCCAAGTATGTAGATTATTATTTTGTAAGTTCCAAGCAGGAAGGCAATCCAAGGGGCTTTCTTCTTGTAGGGTTTCGCCGCCTCGACATATAGGTATTCTCTAAGAGCCTCTACAGTTGGAAGTTGAGAGGCTCGTTTGGCTGAGCTGTATGTCGAGAGAATGGCGATTACTGCGCCGAAGAATATTGTGAAAGCTACGGTGTAAGGGCTTATCAGCTGAGGGCTCAGAAGAGCTTCAAAGCCGAGTTTGGTGAATAGAGGCATGAGCAGGAAACCAAAGAACACTCCGAGGGCTCCGCCTATTAAACCCAGTAGCAGAGTTTCTGTTAGGAACATCCATTGGATTTGGCTTCGAGAGAACCCTTTTGTGAGTAATAATCCAATTTCGCGTCTTCTCATGTTGAAAGAGACGTCTGAAACGGTGGTGCCCATGTACCATGCCATGAAGAAAATTGGAAGCGAAACAAACGTGAATGCCATTCTTATGGCTATTGACTTTACAGAAAAGTAAATGAGAACCAGTTCAAGGTTGTTATCGATGCTTGAGGATATGGCTGACACTGAAAGTTTGTTTTGAATCTGATATTCCAACAATCTAATGTTTTTAAGTGAAGTTTGCATGTCCCAGGGCGCTATCAGCGTGTCTCGGTTCACCTGAAGCAGCAAAGCCGTGCTTACATGGTCTCTATAAGAACCTGCTCCATAAAGAACCTCAGCCAGCTTTAGCATTGTTGCGTGCCAGTCAACAATGAAAAGGTTGTCGCTGCCAAACTTTGGATAATTCATGTAGTAAAGTGAATAATAATAGCCGCTCGCGATTACATAAGCTTTCTCATCAAGCTGGGCAAAACCTTTCACAGTGAAGTTCCAAGCAACAGTGAGCGGGCCTGTTTGGTTTGGCGAAGAAAAGGTGAACAAAACCTGGTAAGTCTCGCCTACCTTGATCTTATTTGCGATAGCTGCTTTTTCCCAAACATAAGTCTCGTTAGCCGCAACTGCTTCGGGCTTGTTAAGCCAACCCTTGTAGACAAGCGACGTATTCTCTATTCCAACAATCGTCACGGATCCAACTGTTTGCAGAGAATCATTCAACTTCACCTGCCCAGTAACGCGGCTGACCGCTTCAACATTTTTTACCCCACTTACAGTCGAAACCAATTCCTTTGCCTGACTCGTCTGGGAAATATCTAGATTAGTAAGTCTAACCACCATGTCAGAATGAACTCGTTCAAGATCCTGATCCAAAGCTTCTTTTGCAGTCGCACTTGCCTTGATGTCTACTCCAGCAAAAAAGGTGGAAGCCAACGCTATGCCTAACAAAAGCGCAAGAAAAAGCTTCCACGACCTAAAAACATGCTTGACCGCATAAGAGAAAGGCATAGCAACATCAAATCTTAATCCAACAGTTCAACTTTTAAACCTATTGCCAAGAACCATGCTGACCTATATATAAGGGGGTCTAAATTTTTCGTGCGCCTATCTACTCTTCCTCTTCTTCCACCTTAATCTCTTTAACAACTAAAGCGTTTTCCTTTCCACCTATAACCCTAAAATAGTCTCTTAAGCCTTGCTTGTAGAGAAACTTGCGCAAAAGCGTACGCACCTGCACTCTTGAAACTTTCTCTTCTCCTTTCACAGTAACCTCGTCTGTCTTCTTC